>NZ_JBSPEZ010000002.1:0-348382 GCF_053848845.1 Amedibacillus sp. YH-ame6 | reverse complement strand
GATTCCCTCATCACCGATTACTGATAATGCCTTTATCTATGATGATCTGCCATTTTAGTGAGAGATTTTATTTTCGCTTATGTTTCATCTTTTTTGAGACATTTTCAAAAACGGTTGACACAATTTTTTTGAAATTTCTTGAATGAAATTTTTACAAAACTACAGAAACACGCATAAACAAAGGCTTATTTATATATAATTTATCCAATAAAATACACCGTTTGTTTTCCTTTACCCTTTTTATTTATAACATTTCGTTCGATTAAACTTCTTAAATTATTGATTACAGTTGCTTGTGATACCTGCAAGAAATCCTGAATATCTTTCCGCCGCATTTCCTTAGATTCTAATAAGAGCTTCACGATTTCGCTTTCATACTCATTCAGATTTTGTTGCGTTATGATGGTATTATTTCTGTTTGGTAATGTTATTTTGAATGCATTTTCACTAAGTTCAATAAAAGGTTTTACATTTGAATTTCGATAGCTCTCCTCAATTTTAGGTATACCAGTTCCGTATGCTTCCACCCATTGTAAACGATAGAATAAGTTTGATAAATATTCGTTTCTTAATAAAGATACTCCTACTCTTAAATCATCTTTACTAATCCCTTTCATCAAACATCCTAATGAAACTATCTCTATTCGATCATCAAAAATAGAAAGTAGTGTACTTCCTCCTAAAGAATAATCACGATGCACAATAGCATTAATGATAGCCTCACGTATTGCGACTTCTGGATAATCGAAAGTATCTATCCTTTTTAAACTGTCATAGGTAGATTTCTTTTTATTATACTGTTGTACATACTGCATTGTCTTCTTCATTTGATTTATAATAGAGCCCTCAAAAATTTGGTGATCCAAGAAGTTTATTTTTGATTTTCCTTCAAAAACAGCACATTTTGTTGTAGTAGGGCATTGATCTGATATCAAATAAGCTAGATTACTATAGATACTATCGTTTGTATAGAAATGTAGAGTTTTCATCTGATTTTCTTTCATTGGAAGTTCCATATCTTCGCAAGCTGTCATGAACGATGTGAATGATAGCTCTTGATTTAAGGAACGTTTCTTTTCAAAACTTTCACCATCAGATTCCACAATCATCTTCTTTATCATAAGCTCGCTTGCACACACACTTGACGCTCCTTGACGAACATAAACACCGTTAGACTTAAGACCCTTATTTTTTAAATAGTAAGGTTTTGAATCTCCCTCTTGAACAAGGATTTCTATTATCATTTTCGAATCCATTTCTTTTATCAAACATTTCGTGTACATAGTCGCATCTGGTGAAATACTTTCTCGAATAGAATTCGTTATTTTTAACATGACATCATCTATTTCTTCTTTTTTAACACCACTAACACTGCCATCATCTTCCATACCAACAAATATGGTTCCACCCTCACTATTAGCAAAGGCTACAATCGTCTTTTTCAAATCGTCTACGTATTCTCTTTTAAATTCTGTGTACATATCTTCTTTTTTCATGAATTCACCTTTCTAATACTTTCTAATATTATTATAATAATTCTAATATTAGAAAGCAAGAGAAAAGGCAGAGTATTTCTACCCTACCTATTTATACTAATTTAGTCCATGATATTCTTTATAAATATCATTCTTCGATAAGCCTCTTTCTTTAGCGACTCTTTTTATTGCTTCATTGGTTGTCAAACCATCTTCTACATAGGTATTAATTTGATCATGTAACAAAGGCATAGCAGACAGTTCTATATCCGCTCTATCTTCTCCACAACCTTCTACAACAATCACCATTTCTCCCTTTAAGTCGTCCACAATTTCAAGGACTTCTTCTATGGTACCACGAATAAATTCCTCATGTTTCTTAGTAAGTTCTCTAGCAAGGCAAATCTGACGATTCCCAAGCACTTCTAAGGCACTATTCAACATCTTTTTGATACGATGTGGAGCTTCATAAAAAACCATGGTAAATGGATAATATTTCAAATCAAAGAGTTCTTTAATTCTCTCTTTTTCTCCTGATTTCAAAAAACCATAAAACAGAAAATGCTCTGTAGACAATCCACTAGATACAAGTGCATTTAACATTGCATTACATCCTGATATAGGAACTACATTAAACCCTGCTTCCATAACTTTCTTAGAGACAATAGAACCAGGATCTGATATCAAAGGATATCCGGCATCACTTACAAGGGCTACATCATTTCCCTTTTGTAATAATTCCAACAATCCATTTGCACTCTGCGCTTCGTTATGTTGATGATGCGCTATCAATCGTGTCTTAATACCAAAATGAGATAATAGCTTCATGGTATTTCTCGTATCTTCTGCCGCAATCACATCAACGCTTTCAAGTATACGAATAGCACGTGGTGTCATCTCACCAAGGTTTCCAATGGGAGTTGCGACAACATACAATGTTGGTTGTTCATTTTCAAAACTTTTTTGACGAATCATGCTTTTCACCTACCGATCAGAAAAATCCATATCCGGCCATAATTCTTTAAAGCTTAAAAACTGTACATCTTCTCTATTTTCAATTTTGACCTGTTGAAGAAGTACATTCATACTTGTAATACGATATCTATTCCCTTTATATTCAATTTGTGAATTCATTTTAGGAAGACCATCTCTTAAGCGTTTGTATTGTTCATCTTCAAATTTTAAACAACACATTAATTTTCCACATTGTCCACTCAACTTTTGAATGTTCAATGCCAATAGCTGGTTCTTCGCCATATTAATAGAAACAACATCAAAATCATTTAAGAATCTTGAACAACATGTTTCCATTCCACAACTTCCTAGTCCTCCAATGATCTTAGATTTATTACGAGGTCCAATCTGACGAAGTTCGATACGACACTTAAAGATACCTGCTAATTCTTTTAGTAATTCTCTGAAGTCTACACGTTCATCCGCTACATAAACAAAGATAATTTTACTACAGTCTAGTGTGTATTCTGCTTCGATAAGATTCATATCTAACTTGTACTTTTCAATACAGTCATTGCATATCTTCATTGCTTTCTTTGCTTTTTCTTCATTCTCCGCAACTTGTTTTAAGTCTTTTTCACTTGCTTTACGAAGAACGGGTTTTATTTCCATTCCATTGGAGAAGAAAGCTTCACTTTCTTTTACAATTTCACCAAGTTCTAATCCACGCACAGTTTCCACTACGACTAAATCACCTACATGGTAATCATCGTGATCTGTACCAAACGTATAGATTTTCTTGGATTCTTTAAATGAAACAAACGCTACAAATTTATACATACGAGGAGGTTTTTTATCCTCGTGGCGTGTGTCATTTTTATGATCTTGAAATTTCTGTTTATTTTCCTGACTCATCTTGTCACCTCTTTCATTTGATACAGCATCTTATCCAACAATAGCTGTATATTTACAGAACGCAATAATGTATCTTTGGTCTGCATAAGTATTTGCAATAGTTTTACATAATCCATGTGTTTGCTTTGTATGACACTCATTTGCTTCAAGTACCATTCATCACTTGTCTCACGATTATCTTTCATACAATCTTTGAAAAGCAAGTGCAACATATCTACGATATATACAAGCGATTGTTTTCCATATTTTTTCTGTTTCGCAGGAAACCCGTCAACTTGCATGAATAGCAATGCTTTATCTGGTGATACGCAAAATCTTTCTACCATACCCTTGAACACATAAAGTGAATGTTGGTAATCTTCGGATTCACTCGCTTCTAGTATATCTTGTTTTGCACGAATCAAATTGCTAAGTATATAAGCGTCTAGTTCACTGACTTCTTCGTGCACTGCTTGATAGCATTGTTTCGCGTTCAAAGCAGTAAAAGGAATGTTTTGACATCTTGAAACAATGGTAGGTAATACTCTATCAATTTGTTCCACAATAAGGATTGCGATCATGTCGTTGGTTGGTTCTTCCAAAAACTTTAATAAACTATTTAACGCATCTGGAGTAGCATTCTCCGCATGATCAAGAACATAAATTTTCTTACCTTTTGTTTCCAATCCAGTTTTATTAAATGCGACCTGTAGCTTTAGGATTGCATCTTTCTTTATAGAAACGCTTGTTCCATCGATGTATATCATATCTGCATATTCATTATGCAATACGCGCATACAAGTATCGCATGTTTCACAAGCAAATCCTGTTTCATCACATAGTATACTTTGCGCTAACAAGTATGCAGTTTCTTTCTTTGGTGTTCCACTTGGTCCACTAAACATATATGCATGTGCAAGCTTATCACTTTCTAGAGCATTCTTTAATGTGTGATATACCACAGGTTGCTGTTCCTTCAAAACATCTTTAAACATGAGGTTCAATAATCTCCAATAAAGCATTTACAGTATCTGTTAATACCGTATCAATATCTTTATTTGCATCAATCACATGCATACGATCTTTGAATTTTTCTTTTACGATTTCATATCCTTCCGCAACTTTCTTATGAAATTCATTGCTTTCGTTATCTAATCGATCAAGATTACCACGATTGCTAACTCTAGATAATCCTGTCTCTAAACTAACGGATAAGAAAATTGTTGCGTTTGGGATATGTCCTTCAATTGCAAATTCATTGATTTGATAGACTTCATCAAAACCAATTCCTCTTGCGATTCCTTGATATACTAAAGAACTATCTACAAAACGATCGCATAATACGATTTTATTTTCTGCTAATGCAGGAAGAACTTTTTCTATCAAATGTTGACGACGACTTGCCGCATACAACAAAGCTTCACATCTAGGATCCATTGCTGTATTTTTTGGATCAAGGATGACATGGCGTATTTGCTCGGCAATATCAATTCCTCCAGGTTCTCTTGTATATATTACAGGATATCCTGCTTCTTTTAATTTTTCATATGCTAATTTAGAAATGGTTGTTTTACCACTTCCATCATTTCCTTCAAATGTAATAAATAGACCGTTGCGCATCTTCAACACTCCTAACCAATCTAACATATTATATCATAATCAAAGGGTATCACACAAAGATTTTAATGTTTAGAACACTTGTGAACTACGCAAAATGTATACCTTTTCAAGATATATCATATACTACCAATAGGGAATTGCTTCATTCCCTTCTATATACAGGTGGTTTTCCACATAAAAAGGAACGATTTCTATGTGAGTCGTTCCTTTTTATATGTTTAAAATCCTTTTTCTTTTAACTCGTGTACAAGTTCTACATAGAACTCACGCACATCAAAATCATCTATATTTTCTCGGTTCAAATCAATCATATCACCATGTGATATACCCCTGTTTCCTTTTGTTGTAAGAAAGCGGAAGTTTTCTCCCCATGGAAACGAAGTTTCTGCGACTAATCCATCGTTAGGTCCATCAAAGTAGGATACCAATTGCATTGAGAAGTTTAAGGGAAAGCGACCATCTCTTGCTCGATTTAACTTAGAACCTACACTTTGATAATACACATTTTCCTTATCTACTACAAGTTCATTAAAATTTGTACATGAGGAAGCCGTTAAATCGTTTACGGAAGATAAGAAATCGGGATTAAAATCGCCCATCTTTTTTAATGTTGCGTTGTACATATCCGCTACTTGTTCTTTCACTTTCACTGGTATTTTATGTAATAGATAGTCCGCAAACACACATCCCTTATGTGGTGTATTTATGGTCGTTAAAGAAGCTACATAGGGGGCCATACCCAACTGTGATATCGCATATCTACTATCTAATCCACCTTTTGAATGTGCAATAATATTTACTTTTTTACTCCCTGTTTCTTTTCGTATTGCCTGAATCCTATCTGCCAATTCCTTTCCACTATCCGCAATAGCTGCGGCGGATTGATGGTTTCCATAATATAGGATTGCGCCATTACGCTCTAATTCTTTTGGAATCCTCCCCCAATAGTTAAAGTATTTGAAATCCCTAAAAAAGACACCGTGTACCATAAGAATTGGATATTTTGTTTCGCAAATTTTATCTTTTGATCGCTCTTTGTTGATGATCATCTTTTTACTTTCGAAGATGCTTTCCTTATATGTAATACGAATGATATAGTACAAGGCAATGAATTGCGCAATTGGAATCCAACCACATATGATTCCAATCACACGCCATTTTAGCTTCAATTGATATGAGGTCGTATACACACGTATAATTCCATTCCAGAAAACTACCGCTTCTATTATAAATACACATAATAAATGAAGAAGCCAGCCTCTCCAATCTGTACGTTGAAGATCATAAATTAGATACATCGTACTTGCGATTGTAGATAATAGAAACACAATCAAAAGCTCACATCCATCTGCACAGATTCTTAATCGCCATGTTGTCATCCAACGATTCGTAAATGTTGGAAAGATATTAATCCATACAAAAAGTAGTACAAAAAGAAACAACACTACGTTGCGATTATCAAATAGTGGGAAACAAATAAAATTGGCGACACAGAATATAACACTCGCGTCTATGATTCGCATACAATATTTCATATAAATACCCCTTGTTTAGATTTATTTTATCATAAATAGTCACTTTAATGCTTACACTTATAAAAATTATATAAATATTGGAACAAATTAAGTGCATTTTCAGAAAATAAATGATAAAATATGAAAGAATTTATAAAACAAGGAGGCTTATATATGATTAGAGTTGGAATTATCGGATATGGTAACCTCGGTCGAGGTGTAGAATGTGCTTTAGCAAAAGCAAAAGACATGGAATTAGTTGGAATTTTCTCAAGACGTGATCCAGCCACTGTAACACCTCATGACAGCGCGACTCCTGTATATACAATGGAAGATGCAATGAACATGAAAGATCAAATTGATGTCATGATTCTTTGCGGAGGTAGTGCAAATGATCTTCCTGAACAAACAAAGGAAATGGCAAAGTATTTCAATGTAATTGATAGTTTTGATACGCATGCTAAAATTCCTGCACATTTTGAAAATGTGGATGCTTCTAGTAAAGCAGCAAAGAAAATCTCTATTATTTCTTGCGGTTGGGATCCAGGAATGTTCTCCTTAAACCGTTTATACGCTAGTGCAATCCTTACAGAAGGTAAAGATTATACATTCTGGGGAAAAGGTGTATCTCAAGGACACTCTGATGCTGTACGACGCATCGAGGGTGTGAAAGACGCAAAACAATATACAATTCCTGTGGAAGCTGCATTAGATGCAGTACGTAGTGGAACAAACCCTGAACTAACAACACGTCAAAAACATACAAGAGAATGTTTTGTAGTTGCTAAAGAAGGTGCAGACTTAGCACAAATCGAGCGTGATATTGTGACTATGCCAAACTACTTTGATGAATATGATACAACAGTACATTTCATTGATGAAGAAGAGTTCAAGCGTGATCATAGTGGAATTCCACATGGTGGATTCGTTATTCGTAGCGGAAGCACTGGTTGGAACAATGAACATAAACATGTGATTGAATATCAATTAAAGTTGGATTCCAATCCAGAATTCACATCTAGTGTATTAGTTGCTTATGCAAGAGCAGCATATCGCATGCACCAAGAAGGAATGAGTGGATGTAAAACCGTATTTGATATTGCACCTGCTTATCTACACCCTGAATCAAGCGAAGAACTACGTAAACATATGTTATAAAACAGACCCACAGGAGCCAACTCTTGTGGGTTTTTATTGTCGTTTCATGGGGTTTGCGTTACAATAGATACATACGCAAAAGGAGATATTTATGAAGAAGATTATAAAGACTATGTTTATACTAACATGCATGATTACACTAGCTGCATGTGGAAGCGATAAGGAAGAAACAAAACCAAAAGATGAAAACTTATTAAGTGGAAAGCATAACGTAGAGATCGTTGTAAAAGATATGGGAACTATGAAAGTTGAATTAGATGCGGATACAGCTCCTATTACAGTTACAAATTTTATAGACTTGGTAAATCAAAAGTTCTATGATGGATTAACGTTCCATCGTATTATTGATGGATTTATGATTCAGGGTGGAGACCCAAATGGAAATGGGACAGGTGGCTCTGATAAAAATATCACTGGAGAATTTGCGAACAATTCCATTGAAAACAATATCAAACATGAACGTGGAGTACTTTCTATGGCTCGCTCAAATGATAATGATTCCGCTAGTTCACAATTCTTTATTATGCACGCAACTGCACCACATCTTGATGGTGACTATGCAGCATTTGGACATGTAACAGAAGGTATGGATATTGTAGATAAAATTGTAAGTGAAACATCTGTATTAGATGAAAATGGAACTGTTGCGAAAGCAGATCAACCTGTAATTGAAACTATCCGTGTCATAAAATAGGAAGGAACTATTTCCAATGAAGAAAGCATTCCAGATTGAAAAAGATCGAAAAGAAGATACATCTGGCATTATCCAACACGAAAAAAAAGAAGCTATTCGTTTAAACAAATACATCAGTAGTTCTGGATACTGTTCTAGAAGAGAAGCAGATCGATTGATAGAAGCACACAAGGTTACCATTGATGGAGAAATCGCAACACTTGCGACGAAAGTCGAAGCACATCAAAAAGTTATGGTTGAACATACATTGATCGAACATAAACAAGAGATGTTGTATATTGTTTTGCATAAACCTGTTGGTATCACGTGTACAACAGACACTGCAATTGATGGGAATATGGTTGATTTTATGAACCATAAAGAGTCTATCTTTCCAATTGGTCGTTTAGATAAAGAATCCAGTGGTTTAATACTACTCACCAATGATGGAGATATTGTAAACAAAATATTGCGTTCTGTAAATCAACATGAGAAAGAATATATTGTAAAAGTAGATAAGCCTATTCAGGAAGAGTTCGTACAAGAATTACGCAAGGGCGTTAAAATCTATAATGCTGTTGCGAATACTTATCAAATAACAAAGCCTGCAATTGTAGAACAAATTGACACCTTATCTTTTCGTATTATTTTAACAGAAGGATTAAATCGTCAGATTCGAAGAATGTGTACTGCATTTCAATATAAGGTTGTAAAACTAGTACGTGTTCGAATCATGAATATACATTTAGAACCGCTCAAAGTTGGACAATGGAGATATTTGCACGCAGATGAATTGCGTACCTTAAACAGTTTAATACAAGATAGCAAATCCTTTGATGAGGATATTGAAGAATAGATTTATAAAAAGAAAAAGGGTGAGCGTATGAATAAGAAAAAATTAAATGAAATACGAAATGGATTACCAGAAAATGTAACTCTCATTGCAGTTAGTAAGATGCATACAAAAGAAGAAATAGCAGAAGCTTATGCATGTGGTTGTACCATCTTTGGTGAAAATAAAGCACAAGAAATGGTACAGAAGTATCATCCAGATTATGAATGGCATTTTATTGGTCACCTACAAAGAAATAAGGTCAAAGATGTTGTTCCTTTAGCAAGTATGATTCAAAGTTTGGATAGCTTACGTTTAGCAGAAGAAATTGAAAAACAATGTGCAAAAATTGATAAAGTAATGCCAGTACTTGTAGAAATAAATATTTCACGTGAAGTAAATAAAACTGGAATTTTATTCGAAGAATGCTCTAGTTTTATCAAACACTGTATGCAATATCCTCATATAGATATTCAAGGCTTGATGTGTGTAGGACCACTTGAAAAACCCGAAACTACAGAAGAATGTTTTGAAAAGATGAATGTTCTTTATCGTAAGATGCAAAGTGAATATGGAGAAGATAAAATCCATACCTTATCTATGGGGATGAGCTCTGATTATCAACTTGCCATTCAGCACGGTTCTAATATGATACGATTAGGAACTATTATCTTCGGAAATCGTAATTATAACTAAATCATTAGTTCATGAAGCCTTATAAAAAGTAAGTGAGAAAATTCACTTACTTTTTTGCATCTTCTTTTTCTTTGTATTGAGAGTATCTTAGGAATAAAATCTCCGCAAGTATAAAAAATAAGTTGGCTGCTTCGTGTAAAATATGTTCTCCAATCATTACCTTTGATGTGGTGATATAAATGCTTTTCGTACACACTTGTGCCAAATCATTATTTTTCAGTCTTGTTATCGAGATGGTAGATACATTTTTAGATCGTAATCTAGATGCGAAATCTGTAATAAGATCTCCTTCTCCACGGAGTGAAATAAGAATCACAACATCACTAGATTCTAAAAACGGTAAAACCATTTCTGTTTCTTTCTCACCAGAAAGTACATATACTAATTCCCCACAATATAAAAACATCCGTTGTAATTCATTGGCAACTGAATTCTGTAGTGCACCTGTACCATAAACAAAGATTCGCTTTGAACGATATAACAAAGCGCAGATATCTGTAAAATCACGTTCTCTTATCTCATCAATAGCATACTTACACGTATCACAAACCTTATCCACAAGTTCAGGATCAATTGTCGTGGTTTGTGTTGGTCTTTGTTCCCAATTTAGATACACCTTTAATTCACTGTATCCCTTTAAGGAAAGCTTCTGTGCAAAACGAAGTATGGTCGTCTTAGAAACATGACAGCGATCTGCTAATTCATTGATGGATAAATTAGCACATTCTTTTTGATGTTCTTGTATGTAATTCCAGATATAAATATCGTTTGATGATAATTCATTATAATGTGCATTTACCAGTTCTGCAATTTTCATGTTGTTCACCTCAGTATTTTGATTATAACACGAAATTAAGATACTTTGATACGATGTAAAAAAAAACTGTATGTTTTGACATACAATTTTTTCTTATTTAAGAACTGGCCAAAAGTCTTTGTTTGCTTCGATTAAATCATCTAAAATGGCTTTCGCAACACCTGCACTAGGTACTGTTTTACTTAACGTAAGTGCTTGCCAAAGTTTCAAATAACTTTGTTCTGCCCATGCATCTACAACTAATTTCTCAACAGATACTTGTTGTTCCATAAGACCTTTTTGAAATTGAGGGATACTTCCAACACAAATTCTTTCAGGTCCATTTTTACCTACGATACAAGGAATTTCTACCATTGCGCTCGGATCAAAATTCTCAACTGCACCATTGTTTTCTACAATCAATAACATTTTTTCTTTTGTATTATATGCCAATGCACATGCTAAATCTACGATATAAGAAGCATGTTCATCAATGTGTAAATCTGCACCTTCACTGCTTTGGTTTTCTGCTATTTTTTTACACTCTCCAAATACAAATTTTTCTCTTCCATCCATAACTTGATTTGCTCGTGTATAGGTAGGATCTGTATGTTCTACTACATAATCTGGATATAAATAGTATTTCAAATACGTGTTTGGTAATGTTTCAGGATCAAGGGCATACACATCTCTTGCCTTAAGGAACGTATCGTTCCAACTTGGATCTGAGTGCTGATACATTTGTGTATCTACATTATATCCGTTTTTAGAGATATGTTTCTTTAATTCAGGCATTAAATCATTTCCATCTAAATCTTTAACACTTGTCCACCAACCGAAATGATTTAAACCATAATATGTAATATCTAGTTTTTTACGATCTTTGATTCCTAATATTTCTGCCATATGACGTTCAATACCAATTGGCATATCACAGATATTTAAGATTTTTGCGTTTGGACGTAGTTTACGTGTAGCTTCTGCAACGATTGCTGCTGGATTTGAGTAGTTTAACATCCAAGCATTTGGAGAGTATTGTTCCATATAATCTACAAGTTCTAACATAGCACCAATAGAACGCATACCATAAGCAATCCCACCAGGTCCACATGTTTCTTGTCCAACTACATTATATTTCATTGGAATTTTTTCATCTAATTCACGCATTGCATATTTACCTGCACGAATATGTGCCATTACAAAGTCAACATCTTCAAATGCTGTTTTTGGATCTGTTGTAGCCATGAATTCAATTTCTGGGTTACGTTCTCTAATAAGCACTTCACATGCATCCGCAACTATTTTTTGACGCTGTGCATCGTTATCATAAAACTTAATAGAACGAAGTGGAAAACGCTCTAAGTGTGACAATAACATTAAGACGATACCTGGAGTATATGTACTTCCTCCTCCAGCAATTAAAACTGAAAATTTCTTCATATTAAGTTCCTTTCTAAGATAGATTTTATATTCTACCTAATGTAAGTTCCATGCTTTCTCTAACCTTTGGAACATCTAACCCAATGATTACTTGGATAGAATCTCCATTTTTTACTAAACCAATTGCTCCATATTTCTTAAATTCATCTAAACTTTGAATTTCTTTTTCATCTTTTACAAGCAATCTTAATCTCGTTGCACAGTTACTAATTTCAAGAATGTTGTCTCCACCACCAAGGCAAAGAATCAAACCATCAACATCATATTTATCTTTTGATTTAACTTCCCCATCTTTTAACATTTGATATTCGTCTTTGGTAAGTAGTTTTACATCTTCATCAATTTCGCGTCCTGGTGTTTTATAATCAAACTTTAGGATCATGAACTTAAACACATAGTAATAAATGAAGATAAATGCAATACCTACCACAAACATCATAACGTACATCATGACATTGTTTTTAAATAATGGGACAAGGTTCAAGAATATAATGTTTGGAATTCCTTGACCGAAGTTACCAACAACCCCAACCGCAAGCATTGCGACTGCAAGTACAGCAGATAACACAGAGTAAACGATATAAAGCATAGGCGCAACAAATAGGAATGTAAATTCTAATGGTTCTGTAATTCCAGTCATCATCGAAGTAAGACATGCAGGAATCATTAATGCGATAACCATTTTACGTTTCTTTGGATTTGCTGTTTTATAGAAGGCTAACGCGACTCCAATAACACCGAAGATTTTCGCAAGTTCACCATTTGAGAAACCACCTAATGGATACACTTCTACAAGTGGTTTTGTTGAGTTTACAAACTCTGGAAGGTGTTGTGCCCAATATCCGATAGTTCCACCCTCTACCAATACATTATCAAATAGTACTGGTGCATATATAAAGTGGTGAACCCCGAAAGGTAATAATAATTTTTGTAGTATATTATAAGAGAACAAACCAAAGTAACCAGATTCTTTAAAGAATCCCTGTACACCTAGTAATAGCGTTTGAAAATGTGGCCATATCATCGCTACTAAGATAGCAACAGGTATCATCACAAAGAATCCAATCATAACAACGAAAGCAGATCCTTTAAAGACACCTAAATAATCTGGCAAGTCTTTTTCATAGTATCTATTGTGTAAGAAAATTGCTAAACCAGCGATAATAATTGCACCTATCATACCAGTATCTAATGTTTTGATACCTGCAATCATAGCTAGACCACTCGTTCCACCAACATCTGCAGTAAAGTCTACACCAATATTTGTACCAAATTGATTTAAGAACTCACTTAAGAAATAGTTGAATGTGATATAGATTACGAAGGTTTCCATACAAGCTCTTGCATTTTGTTTCTTAGCTAATGCAATTGGTAAGGATATGGCAAATAATAATGGTAGTTGATTGAATACAGTGTTTGCTCCTGCACTAATCATGGACCAAAATTTAAACCAAATGGATTCTGGATTTGCTAAGTCTCCTACAATTTGCGGATTCATACAAGTTGTTGCTAAACCAACCATGATACCAGCAAATGCAAACAGTAGAACTGGAGTGAACATTGCACCTCCAAATTTCTGAATTTTCTGTTTCATAATACTTCCTTTCTCTCCCTGAATGTAATGGGTTTCAATTACATATTTTATTATAGATACCCCTATGTATGAAAACAAGATAGATGGTCACTTCTGTCCCAATATCCTTGTTTGGTACATTTTCCCTTTTTGTGGACTTTTTCCCATAAGAAAAGAATCGAGAGTTTCCTTCCGATTCTTTCGTTTCTTAATAGTAATAATACATGCTTGATCTTGCCATACCAAGTGCAAATAGAAAGAAGAACACATAGAGTGCTACAATACTTAACACCCCTACGATTGCTCCTATACCTGCATTTTTTGATGATTTAGGCTTTGTATCTTTCCATACAAGAAAAAGTATTAAACCAACAACTGGAATACAGCATCCTAAAACGCCCCATCCGAAATTACCATCATCTTGGCTTTGTGTTTTAGTCAATTCATTTTGTGAAATTGCCACTCCGCAATTAGGGCAGATTACTGCTTTATCATCTATCTCTTTACCACAATTTCTACAGTACATAAAAATCTCCCTTTTCTAAACTATGCTTTCTTTGCTTGCTCTACTCCATATGCATAACCTAAGCCATAAACATAGGCTACACTTTTGAAAAACAAACAGCATAGCGCGTATCCAAATAAGAACCCTGTAATAAATCTACGCCAATTCTTACTCTCATACTTCGTCAGTAATTGTATAAAACCATCCAACAACATTGGAACCATTAGACATACTAATATAAGTATAGATGGTACAAAAAACCAATAGGATACAATAGCTACTAAAATGCCGACCAATTCACCAGTACATCTTGCACAAATAGGAAATTTCTTTCCATGATAATGAAATGATCGTTCATCTCTTCCATGGCATCCAAAAATAATTGGAAGCCATTTATAAAGAAATTTTAACATTGACTATTAATAATAACCTGAACTTCCTTCGCTAATTCCTACCATAAATAAGAATGCGTAGAATATTACGATAAGAATAACAGATATAAGTGCTCCTATTCCTGCTGCTTTTGATGTTCTTGGTTTTGTTTCTTTCCACACTAGGAACAAAATTAAACCTACTAATGGAATACAACATCCAAGAAGACCCCATCCAAATCCACCGTTGTCAATAACACCAGGTGTTGCTGCTTTCGTTTCCTGAGAAACTCCACAATTAGGGCAGATTACTGCCTGATCATCAATCTCTTTACCACAATTTTTACAATACATAATTCTTCTCCTTTTCAAAACTGGTTATTCTTTACGACCCTTCCCAGTAGGTAAATTTTAACACGTATTGCAAAGATTGTCTATTCTGCATAGATTTTGAATAGACAATTGGAAATTTAATTGATTTTTTTTAAAATTTAAAGGGAATTTGTCTCATATCCGTTTTAAGAGGATTTTAACAGCATAAGAGGCAATCGCAATCCCCGCTGCTGTTGGTACAAATGGAGAACTTGCTGGTGGCATTTTCTGTTTTCTAGTAACACCATCTTCATTGATAATACTTGTTTGTACACTTGGATGTTCACTTGAATATACCACTGGTATCTTTCCTTTGATGCTATTCTTGCGTACAAGATTACGCATCACTTTCGCTACTGGATCATAGCTAGTTTTCATAAGTTCTGTAATTTCAATCTTTGTAGGGTCCATGCGATTTGCCATTCCCATACTAGATATAAAGTTAATCTTATGTTCTAAACAATAACGGATTAGTGCTAACTTAGATGTCATTGTGTCAATCGCATCTACTACAAAATCCACATGTTCTTGAAACAATTGTTCATTTTTACTTTCATCATAAAACATATCATATCGTACAATCTCACAATCCTTACGATACGTTTCAATACGTTCTTTCATCACTTCAGTTTTTGAACGACCTACTGTTTGAAAAGTCGCATGTATTTGACGATTCAAATTACTTAACGCAACTTGATCTCCATCCACAAGAATCAATTTTCCTACTCCACAACGAGCTAGTGATTCTGCACTATAAGAGCCAACACCGCCAACACCTACCACCATAACACACGCATTTTGAAGTGTATCAATTCCTTCTTTTCCAATCAATAATTCCATTCTTTGTAATGGTGTTTCCATATCAGTTTTCTAACCACTCTTTCACATCTGAAACTACACATTCAGGATACCCATTCGCTTCGATATCATACCAATGCACTTGCATTTGATTTCGAAACCAAGTATATTGACGTTTCGCAAAATTACGTGAGTTCTTCTTGATTTTTTCTACACATTCTTCGATTGTCGCAGAACCCTCAAAGTATTCTTTCCATTCTTTATATCCAATCCCCTGGAAACTTTGTAGTTCCCATATATTTTCATGAGAGGATACAAGCATTTTTATTTCCTCCAACAAATCCTCTTCCATCATTTGATCTACCCTTTGATTAATGCGTTCATACAGGCGCTCACGATCCATTGTCAACCCTATGATATATGCATCATAAAGCATTGTGTGTTCTTGAGACTCTATAATATCGCTCTTTTTTTCACCTGTATGTGCCATATATAAAGCACGTACAATACGTTGACGATTATTCTGATGAATGCTTTCACATACTTTAGGGTCTACTACCTTTAACATACCCCATAGCTCATCGTTACTTCTTTCATTTAAAAAACTCATAAATTCTTCATCTTTTTCCTGTTCAAGAAAACGATAATCATAAATAGCTGATTTGATATATAACCCTGTTCCTCCACATATGATTGGAACACAACCCTTGTCATGTATTTCTTTTACATGCTTTCGTGCAATTTCTTGAAACATCATAACGTTATAATCGTCTATGAACGAAAAACAATCCACAAGAAAATGAGGAACATCCCTCATTTCCTCTTTCTTTATTTTTGCGGTACCAATGTCCATGTTTTTATATACTTGCATGGAATCTCCGCTAATAATTTCACCATGAAATGTTTGTGCCATAGAAATACTTAGGCTTGTTTTTCCTACTCCTGTAGGTCCAGCTATGATTAACACTTTCTCCATATTAACCTCTTTCAAACTCTTTAATCAATGCTTTATCTTCCATACAAATCAAAGTAGGTCTTCCATGTGGACAATGAAATGGTTGTTCACATTTACCTAAATCATCAATTACCTGCTTCATTTCTTCAAGTGTTAGAGACCGATTAAAGCGTATGGAACTATGACAAGCCATTGTCGCAATCGCATGTTTTCGTAGTTTATCAATACTGATTTCAGCGTCTCTTTCCCAAATATCAATCATATCTGTAAGAAATGCTTCTTCTGCGATATCTTTCATCCAAATAGGCAGTTCTCGACATACCAATGTCGTGTTACCAAATGCCTCTAAATGTATTCCTAATTGTTCTAACAATGCATTTAGTTCGTCAATTTGTGAAACTGCAGAGATGGTACTTTCAATTGTAATCGGTAACAATAATGGTTGTGCATCCGTAATACCTTTTAAAATCTGTTCTCGTATAATTTCATAATGATATCGTTCTTGTGCTGCGTGTTGATCAATAATATAAAGTCCTTTTTCTCCTTCCGCTAAAATATAACAGTTGTGAAACTGTCCTATTACACGAAGCTGAGGTAGACTTGGATGGATTGGTTTCTTAACGACTATTGCTTCTTCTTGAGCAGGTATTATAAGTTCTTCTGATACAACCTCATCTTTGAAAAGAGTCTCGCTTTTTTGCGTTTCTTCTTTTGTAGTCACTTCATAATTGGAAGGTGTATCTTCTACTTGATTCTGTTTAATCTCTATGGTATATTCCTGTCTTGGTAAATCTATCGTTTGTTGTTTTAATTCTTGTTTCTTTTCTTCAATCTTTACTTTTAACTCTTCCATATCTAGAGGTGCTTGTTTTTCTGGTTGTGTAAAAGTTTCGTTTACTTCATCGTGAAGTTCTTTAACTTTTTCTTCTCTATCGTAAGTAAATTGTAAAGAAGGCATTTCTATTTTTTCTTTAATGGTATCCTTTTTTATATCTACATTTGGTATTTCCATTTGTTGCATCAACGCTTGACGAATGGTTTCATATACCAATTTTTCTAATTGTTTTTCTTTTGATAAACGAATTTCCCATTTTGATGGATGTACGTTTACATCTACAAGTTGTGCATCCATAATCATATCAACAATGACAATTGGATAGCGATCCTTTGGCATATAGGGTGAATACGCATCTAAAATGGCTTTCTGTAAATGAAAGTTACGTACCATTCTTCCATTGATATATAAAAGCATATAATATTTTGTAGCACGTTGAAATTGCGGCTGCATTGCATATCCGACAATTCTATAATCGCTATCTTCATTATCTAATTTAATTGCGGTTTTCGCAGTTTCTCTTCCGTATATTTGCATCAACACTTCTAGTAAGTTTCCACTACCTTTGGTTTTAAATATTTCTCTTCCATCGTGTGATAGATTGAAACTGATATCCGGATGGGATAATGCAAACTTTTGTACTACATCTGATATCAAAGAAAACTCATATTGTGGACTTTTCAAATGTTTAAAACGAGCTGGTGTTTTTTGAAATAGGTTCTTGATTTCAATCATGGTTCCTTTAGGAGAACCCGCTGGTTTTGCCTTCACGAGTGTACCATATGATATTTCTACTTCACTACTATCGGCACCATTGTTCGTCCTCATTAACACATGAGAAACAGAGGCTATTGAAGGTAATGCCTCCCCACGAAACCCCATTGTATTAATTTTCCAAAGATCATCTACATCTTTGATTTTACTAGTTGCGTGTCGTTCAAAAGCCAAGGTTGCATCCTGTGCATCCATGCCATCCCCATCATCAATAATTGTAATCGTATCGATTCCACCTTGTGCTATTTGTATTTCTACATGATGTGCATTCGCATCAATACAGTTTTCTACAAGTTCTTTTACAATACCTGCTGGTCTTTCAACCACTTCACCTGCTGCGATCATATTTGATAAATGCTCATCTAATTGATGAATACGTCCCATGAATCAACACCTCCTTTATTTATAGCTTATCTTTGATTTCATATAAGAATTGCATTGCTTCAATTGGTGTCATCTTATTTACATCTACTTCTTGTATTTTATGGACGATACCTTGATACAATGGATTCTCTTTTTCAATTACTACTGGTTGTTCAATTTGTGCAACCATATTCGGTTGTAATTCTAAATTATCTAAGATTTGCTTCGCACGATCTAGTACAGAATTTGGAAGATGAGCAAGTCTAGCAACGTTGATACCATAAGACTTATCTGCTTTTCCATCAACTACACGATATAAGAAAGTAACCTTGTCATCTTCTTCGTGTACTTCTACATGAACATTACGAATACTTGGGTTCTTTTCCTCCATCTCAGTTAATTCATGATAATGAGTAGAGAATAAAGTTTTTGCTTTAATGTTACGGATAATATATTCTAACATTGCTTGTGCTAGTGCCATTCCATCATATGTAGATGTCCCTCTACCTATTTCATCGAATAAGATAAGTGAATTTTCAGTAGCATTTTGTAATGCATTATTTGCTTCTATCATTTCCACCATAAATGTTGATTGTCCAGACATGATATCATCACTTGCTCCAATACGTGTAAAGATTTGATCAAAAATTGGCATGTGAACACTCTTTGCAGGAACGAAACAACCAATTTGTGCCATAATCACAAGAAGTGCAGTTTGACGCATATAGGTTGATTTACCACCCATGTTAGGTCCCGTAATCATAAGGACATCATTTTCTTTATTCATGGTTAAATTGTTTGATACATAACGTGTAGTTTTCATAACACGATCCAATATTGGATGTCTTGCCTCTTCCATATGAATTGCATGTTCTTCATCAAACATAGGTCTAGTATAGCCATTTTCACTTGAAATATCAGCTAAGGCATATAACGCATCGATTGTTGCCAAGGTAGTTGCCACATCATGAAGTTTTGGTAAGTATACTTTGATATGGTTCAATAGATTGTTAAACAACTCTACCTCTAAACGTATACTTCTTTCTTGTGCATGTAAAATTGCATCTTCTTTTTCTTTTAATTCTTGCGTAATAAATCGTTCTGCATTTGATAATGTTTGTTTACGAACATATCCAAATTCTTCTTTTATCTGTTCAAGATGCGCATTCGTTACTTCGATATAATATCCAAATACACGATTGTATCCAATCTTTAAGGATTTAACCCCTGTTCTTTCTCTTTCTTTATTTTCTAATTCAAGAATCCAGTTCTTGCCATTCTTTCCAATAGAACGAACTTGATCCAGTTCTTCATTATAGCCTTCTACAAAAATTCCACCATCTTTTAATGTCAATGGAGGTTCCTCTACGATAGCGCCATTGATCATATCATACAATTCTTGGCAAGGGTCTACATTTTGAAACTGCGCATAGGCACTACAATCTTTGAATAGTTCAAAAATGATAGGAGCATGTTCTAATGTTTTGATCAAACGAAGGATATCTCTTGGATTTGCACTACCATATGCAACACGTGCAGATAAACGTTCCATATCATATACGAAAGATAGATGTTCCCGTAGTTCATCTTTCGTAATAAAATTATCATTCAAGTACTCAATTGCGTCTAATCGTTGATTGATAGCTTTAGGATTTACCAAAGGATACTCAATCCATTTACGTAACAAACGAGAACCCATTGAACTACGACATTTATCTAGGAAGTTCCATAATGTCATAGAACGTGAATGATTACGAATACTCTGTGTTAACTCAAGGTTTTGTTTCGTAGAAAAATCCATTTGTAAGAACTCGTTCTCATACACCATTTCCACATGATTCAAATGTGCCATACTTCTTTTTTGAGTTTCATTTAAGTAGTTTGTTAAAATACCAAACGCATGTTGGATTCTTTCGTCTTCTACATCATGAATCAAATGATTATACTCTTCTTTAATTGCACTTTCATTTTCATATGAAATCGTGATAACCTGCATTTCTTCAATCATCTTCACAATTTTTTTATCAAACTTTTCTTGTAAGACAATTTCACGTACGTTATTCCCAAGTAATACTTTCTGTATCGCCATAACTTGTTTATCAATTAATTGTGCGCGCATTTCTCCTGTTGTCATTTCACATAAAACAACAGCAAGACCAAATTGGTAATCATGCATACTAGCGATATACACAGTTGCCTTTTCATCTCCAACTTCATCCATAATTGTTCCAGGAGTAACTATTTTAATTACATCTCTTTTCACAAGACCTTTCGCAAGAGAGGCATCTTCCAACTGTTCAACAATCGCAACTTTATATCCCTTTTGGATCAATCTTTGAATATATCCATTTGCTGCATGATGAGGAATTCCACACATTGGAACTTTCTCCTCTACACCTGCACTTCTTCCCGTTAAAACTAAATCTAATTCGCTTGATGCTGTTTTTGCATCCTCAAAAAACATTTCATAAAAATCACCTAGACGATAAAAAATGATCGCATCTTCATTCCTTGCTTTCACTTCTAAGTAATGGTTCATCATCGGTGTATAAGTAGCATTTTTTGCCATAATATCAACTCCTGCTTCTAAGTATATATTATAACAAAATTTTCTATCTTATTGTAGGATTTTCACTGTTAAACCTGAAGATTTCCTGACAATTCGATTTATGGTAACATAAGAATCCTATTACGTGTTATAATAAATACGACTTTGTATACAATCGCAAAATTGCGATAAAATAAATGGAGTGATGCTAATGAAAATGGGATTATCGAAAGCGAAAAATCCTGCAAAAATTGATTTCCTTTTACTGATATTATTACTACTTATGGCAGCCGCTAGTTTATTATCAATTTATTCAACTTTTGGGTTGACTGGTGCAGATGGTCCAGGATACTTGATACGTCAAGTTATGTGGTATGTTATTGGATTTATTGCCATTGCCTTTATGGTGTATCTTGGAAATGATAGTATTATGGATTTCGCAAAAATTGCATATTGGATTTTAATGGTTTGTTTAATAGCGTTGTTGATGGGTCAGATTTATTATCGACTTAGAGGTGAAACTATATTTTTAAAAATTATCGCAACGAGAAACGGGGCAACCTCATGGTTTGAATTCCCTTCACCACTTGGACAATTTCAACCAAGCGAGTTTATGAAAATTGTCTTAATTATCATTACTGCAGGCATCATCGATAAACATAACAAAAACAAAACCACTGAATCTTATGAAATGGATTTCTCTTTATTCGTAGAAGTTGCGAAATGGGCAATTCCTCCTATCATTCTGATTTTACTTCAACCTGATACTGGTGTTGTTATTATTATAGGACTATCCTTATTGGCTATGATTATATGCTCTGGAATAAAGCGGGAGTGGTTGATCATACTTGGTGTTACGATTACAGTAGCACTACTTCTATTCTTCTATATGTATTACTTTCATTTTGATGTATTAAACAATATGATTGGTGGAACAAATGGTTATAAATTAAAACGTGTTACAACCTGGTTAAATCCAGAAACCGATATTAGTGGAGATGGTATGCAATTATATACTGCACTTATGGTGATGGGTTCTGCTGGGCTTACAGGACATGGTGCCGGAATGAGTTTAGTAGCAATTCCTGAAGCGCATACTGACTTTATATATGCGATTGTTGGGCAAAGCTGGGGTCTTATTGGATGTCTTGTTATTCTATTTCTTTGTTTAATGTTAGATATTTATTTATGTAGGATTGCGGCCAATTGTAAGAATATGTTTGAGAAGTATCTCATCTGTGGAATATTGGGTATGCTGCTTTATCAACAAATACAAAATATTGGTATGATTGTTGGACTTATTCCTATTACTGGAATTACACTTCCTTTGATTTCTTATGGTGGTTCTTCTATGTTATCTTATATGGTTGCATTTGGAATCATAATGAATGCTAGTGCGAAAAATAAAGCAAATGAATTCACATAAAAAAGGAACTTTCGTTCCTTTTTTAGTATAAATTTTTCAATCTCTTTAGATAACTATATTCTTTATAACGTGCAAACTTTACTTTTAGAGTAGACATTTCACAAACAATCTCTTGTGTGTTCTCTAATGAGAAATTTAAATGATCATAACATAATACTGCGGTATCAAATGTATCACTGCGCATTTTTATTACACGATTATCCATCATAACATATGGATTTGCTAATGAGCGGTGTTTTGAGTGCTGTATTGGGGTGATTTCTGCTAATTGCAATAAGGATAATCCACTATCAATCACGGCACCATCCAAGCTTCTATTGTATGCAGTAGAGCCTGCTTGCGTAGATAAACAAACACCCGATCCTCGACATGTCTCAAAGAACTCATCATCAATATATACATCCACTCTTTGTGATTTTATAATATTTTCTATACGCATTTCATTTAATGCATAAAAAGGCTCTTTTACATTATCCAATTGAATCCTCAACAACTTTGATTCAAATGTTACATGTTGTTTGTGAAGCAAGTCTTGGATAAAGTCTTCAATTTGTGATTCTGTATAATCGGTAAAGAATCCTAGCGTTCCTGTATGCACACCTATAAAATGAATCTCATTGATGCAACGTAAATATTGATGCACCGCATAAAGAAGTGTTCCATCTCCACCTACACAAATAACTAGTTTTGGTTTTTCTTTATCATAAACCCAACCCTCTGCGTTCAAGCGTTCTTTTACGATATTCTCAATTTCATAAGATTTCTCATCTTTTTTTGCCACTATGGAATAATTCATCGCAAAATCACTTCCTTTTATCATGTACCTATTGTATCATATCTTAAAGGGTGATGAAAGATGAATGAGAATATTGAATTAGAATACAAAGTTCTTTTAAATAAGAACCAGTTTGAAAAGCTTACTTCTAGATATCCAAGCTTGAAATTTAAGAAACAAGTAAATACCTATTATGATACAAAAGATATGCAAATACGATCAAAAAAGGGTGCTATGCGTATTCGAGAAATCGATGACACTTGTATCTTTACTTTGAAAATGCATAAGGGAAATGATTTGTTGGAGTATGAGTGCAAGGTACCAGAAAACAGTACAAAGGCTCTATCTTCAGAGGAAATTATATCCCTATTAAATAAGTATGAATTAAGTGGTCCTTTTCATGTACTTACAAGCCTTACCACCTATCGTGCTATGATAATTACGGAATATGCAGAAATCTGTTTTGATAAGAATCATTATGGAAATAACGTTGATTATGAAATAGAATACGAATATAAAAAAGATCATGGTGGTTTAAAAGAGTTTCAAACGATTCTTGATTTTATTGGAGTTACTTATACACAGAATTGTGATTCTAAAATCAAGCGTGCACTTGATCAACTATTATGATGATGTTCCTAATCGTATGGAATATCATAACCTTTACTATGATGGGAATAGATAAATGGAAAGCAATTCATAAAGGAATGAGAATATCAGAAAAAATGTTATTGTCTTGTTCTTTGCTTCTTGGATCCTTAGGTACTCTTTTAGGAATGATTGTTTTTCGTCATAAAATAAGAAAACCTTTATTCTACATCAGTGTTCCTGTGATGATTATTGTCCATAGTTTGATAATTTTAAGGCTAGTCTAAATCGACTAGCCTTATTTCATATCGTATATGCATTGCGTCTAATACTTCTTTTATTTCATGTGAAATCTCTTGATTAAACAACATGATTGCGATTATTTCATCCCCATACATACTCTTTTCTAAATAACCATGATATAACATATAATGTCCTAGTACATACTGAAGTTTCTTTTGAAAATCATTTGAATTTACAATGCATGGAAGATAGATTTTTATAATACTATCTTCTATTTGTATATACTCACTTTTAGCATCACTGATTGTTCTTGTATTCGAATTATCCTTCATACAAATTTGTATATACTTATATAGTCTTGACTCATCATAGCTACTATAGTAACTAGAACGAATTTTTTCATAGATGTTTTGTATCGTTTGAATTTGCGCATCCTTCATAAACGTAACTTCTTTTTGTTCTTGGAATAAATTTGACCACATATCTACTCCAAAGTTTTCTGCTACTTTTAAAATCTTACTAGTATTTAACATATCTTCTTTATCAATATAAATATAACTTTCTATTTTATTAGAAATTTCCATTCCAATTTCACTTAGGTATACAGGGTATTGGAAGAACACAACTTCTTCCAATAATAGACAGTTTAAATAGTCTGGTATTTTATGATTCTTTGTGACTTTCATTATCGCTTCTTGTAATGCATCTTTTGTGGGATAACCATTTTGTGTGCCATACTTTGTCCACATCTGTGAAAAGGATAAGGTATAACTCTTTTTAAACTTTCCATACCCTATCAATCCCTTTTCCTTTTTACTTCCCATTTCACTACCTTTTGCTAGAAAGAAAAGTAAATCTCCAGCATTAAGTGAACTTATTTTCTTTGCATTACTTGGTTTCCAAAAGTTGATAGAATGGTTTCCATTTAAGCGATGAAACTCAATCATATTTTTATCTGTTACATATGCAATTGATGCCATTCATATCCCTCTTTTCTATATGTATATTGTACCATGCTTCTTCTCTAGCTACAAAACAAAGAAACGCCAAAATAGCGTTTCTCTATAACCAATTATCTTTGCATGTTTTAAATAATGCTTCTCCTTCAGTATTCACACACCAAATATCTTTTAATCGACTCATAGTCTCTTCTTTTGATAATCCTTCTTTGACTGATTGACTGAAAATGAGTTCATATAAAATTGGTATACCTCCTTGTATATCAACATCATATTTCATTAATTCTAAAAGTGGACATACAAAGCGTTCGCCTATGTTTAATTTTTCCCACAAATTACGTGCTACAGTATCTAGATTTCTAGGAATTTTACTATTACATAACCTATTTCTATAAACATCAAACCATTCCTGAGATTCTTGATATGAAACATCAAATTGATAGTAAAGTACGTCCATTAACAACTTGATATATGGTTGGATTTGTAACTGTAATTCTTTATCTTTAGCACACTCATATAAATATGTATGTCCTTTATTTTTTCCAATGAATGCTATCGCATCTGCATATGTGTTTAATAGATATCGTTTACGATAGAAGTGTGCTTTAATGTGTTGAACAGCTGGAATCATTTCCAAATTTGTATTTAAAACCATTTCTCCATCTACACTGCATTCATGAAATTTTTCACTCACAATCTCTTCTATATTTTCTTTAACAGCACAAATTCTATCTACGATAGTATCTGGAATAAGTAAAGGAGAAAAATGAGCTTTTTTATCTTCATCTACATTTTCTAATAATAAACTTTTGAAATATGAGCCTATACCTTCAACATTTTCACAACATACCACCATCTTCTCGGAAACATCTACATCATTCCACGCCTTTGCTAATACTTTAGCAACATGAATTAAATTCTCTTTACGTACTGATGTTGAAACTATTGAACATTCTTTCAAATATTTGATTAATTTTTCTTCATCCTCAAGAGGTGATATAACATCTTCGATAGGGATAATTTCAACTGGTCTTTTTTCATCATCGCTAATTTGTAGTTTATAACTTCTTTGATTCTTCAGATAGGAAATTAGTCTTTTATCTGTATCAGCCACTACTACTTGGCAATGACTATAGTAAAACATAGGGATTACCAAACCTCTACCAAGCGCCCCAGCACCAAAATGCACAACTATTTTTCTTTTCATTTTTATTCTCCTACGGTTGAAAATTTTCCCAAATTTTATTTGCAGTAGCTGGTTTCGTAACAAATGTGAATTTATCTGGATCTTCTTCATATTGTGTATAAATAGGTATTCCCTTTTTTAAGCCAAATTCAGGATATTCTCTGGCTTCTTTGATTTTAATTTCACCTGAGCAATACATTGGATTCTTCACGAATTTTATTTTATTATTCTCTACTTTTGGGAAATACGCAACTCCCTTATGACTTCTTACACCATTATAATTAAAACCAAAATCTCTTATACACCATGCACCAAATAGCATAGGTTGTGATGGATCTGCATTAATTGTACAATGCGCCCAACTCGGTGGCACAATTACAACATCCCCAGCTTTTGCATGTACCGCAACACATTGTCCCGGATTGTCTTCTGCAGTTTCTTGCATATATATGTATGCTTCGCCAGACCATATTTCATACACTTCACATGTTGAGGAATTACAGCTTTTTGATATCGCATGAATATGACCTTGTGATCGTACTGGTTCCTCTCCAACAAAACCTTTTTCAAAAATCATAGCACCGTACAGAAGATTACGTTCTTTTAGATCATCTAAATCTTTTTCCTTACCTACATCCATCGCAACAGAATATACTATACTTGGACCATTTACAGAAGGATCACTCAAACTTCCTCGGATATCATCCAATTTGCGTTTCTCACTTTTTGGCCCAAAGCAACCTTCTGGATATATAAATTCAAGTTTTTCTAAATCAACCTCTAAATTTAATCCTGTATACATTTTCATAGATTCCTCCTATACTCTTACAGATGCTTTAATAAGACCTATCTGTTTTCCTTCTGACTTTCCATATGGTTCAACTGCATACTTCTTAACACTCTCTGGTAGAATAAATGTCTCTGCATAATGAACTATAAATGGATCAAAGCTATTATCTAAAGATAAGATTCTTGCCTCTTCTCCTTCTATTAGATTTAGCATATTTACAGATTCATCACAGGTGAATTCAGTATATGTATCAAACCAATATCTTCTTGTTTCTATAAATTCTAATTCATGTAATCCGGTTCTCTCAACTTTAATATGTTCTTCTTCTTTTATCGTTTGAATATTTTCTATTAATTGTTTTTTACACCATTCACTCGTTCGATCATAACGAATAGATGCAGCACCCCTTTCCACATTAATTGGTCTTGGTTTACCATCTAAACCAACTCTTCCCCAATCCCATAATTTCATTGTAAAGATATAAGGTGTAGCACTGATTTCTAATACCATCGCACCACTTCCTGAACAATGTATTGTGCCTGCTGGAATGAGCACATGATCATGTTTTTTTATCGGAAAACAATTTATGTATCTTGAGTCATCAAAGATTTCTTCTCCATTTTGAGCTTTTTGTAGTGCTGGAATTAAAGTATCATTTGTTATCCCATCTTTTACACCCAAATATACACATGCATCATCTGTAGCATCTAAGATATAATAACTTTCATCTTGTGTATACTGCATACCAAAGTTCTGTTTGATATACTCTGTTGATGGATGAACTTGAAGGGATAAATTTCCACCTCCCATTGTATCTAGAAAATCAAATCGTATCGGAAACTCAGCACCAAATCTTGAGAACACTTTTTCGCCCAATAATTCTACAGGTTTCATTTTCACTAGATTCATAGCAGGTAACTCTACACTGATACCATTGACCTCTGCACGAATTGAATTTTCTTCAGGCACTCCATCAAAACACCAAGCATAGTTATGTTCTTTCTTTTTCAAATCACAAACTTCTTCCATCCATCTACCTCCCCATATTCCTTCGTCAAAATAGGGAACAAGTCTAAATGGTTGACTTGAAAATTTATTTAAAATTTGATCCAATGCTTTCTTAGAAATCATTTTAGGCTCATTTTTAATATTTGTATCAATCAAATAATCAATATCGTCAAAAATATTTACTTTATGACGATCTAGCATTCTCCATTCTACAAAGTATCCTCTTTTATATTTTCGAAGGATGTCTTCTTCGTAATTGCCAACACCCCAATTATCTAGTTCCTTTGAACGATAACGTAATTGTATTTCCCATCTACTTAAATCACCATATACCAATAGATCCCCTTTTGTTACCAAAGAAGCACCAACACCATAAATAACAATTACCCCTTTGATTTTCTTTACTTCGTCCTGTAATTTATTTAATTTTTCTTCATCATAAAAATCTGTCATTGTTCTTGTACTTAAAACACCAAAAACTCTATCCTCACTAATTTCATGTTTCATCTTTTCATATAAAATGTTTTCTGGTAATTTAGCAACTTCTGAAAATATAATTCTATCTGCGCAAAGAGGCTCGATTAAATTTTTTAAAAGTTCCACACTTCTAGTTCCATGGTAATAATCGATAACAATTTTAAAAGATTCATTCTTATTCTGAGAAATCTTATGTTTTAAATGCCGAACGATATGTTCATATCCATCATAAGCTTGTCCATCCTCGCATTCAATTTTTAATGTCGGAATTTTATCATAATTACTTCGTCTATTTTCAAAATACATTCTTTCATCCTTCCTTTCCTTTGAAAAATAAACCTGTGAACGAAAACATTCACATCTTCCTCCACAGGTTCTCATTTACTCAAACATAATAGCAATTTTTATATTGTGTTTTGTATCCATCGCTTCAATAAAAGCCTTTTGTGATTCAACAAATGGATAATATTTTGTAATAATTTGTTTAAAACGCAATCCGTTGTCCTTATAGATTTTCAACAACTTTTCATATGTATTTGTATATCGATAAGACCCTATAAGTTCTACTCCTTTGTAAACAATATCTTTACAACTTAACGAGATTTCTTGATTACTAACTCCAACTAGAACAACTCTTACTCCATATACACTATGATTGATATATCTCTTTATAACATCAGCGACACCAGTAGTATCTATGATATGAGTAAATTCTTGTATTGCTTTCAAGTCATATGCAGATCCTATCAAGAAGTTCTTTTTATCGATTCCTGCTACTACCCCTAATTGCATCTTTTCGTCAAACTGATCAATGAGATGATATTGTATATCTGGATATATACTTTTCACCAATAACCCTATCAATATTCCTATTGATCCAGCTCCTAATATAGCTAGATGAGAATCTTTTGATAAATCAAGTTTTTCTATGGCGCTATATGCTACAGATAGTGGTTCTAACAATGCTCCTTCTTCATAAGTCATATTATCATATATCTTATAAACATTTTCTGCAGGCCAATGAATATATTCTTGCATAGCTCCATCCAACCCTTTGCTAGCCATAAATTTCAAGGATTCACAAAAATTATACTCTCCTCTTTCGCAGTAATTACAAGTGTGGCAATATTGATTGGGTTCTATTGCAACTCGATCTCCGATACTAAATTTAGTAATATTTTTACCAACCTTAACGATTTTCCCAGCAACTTCATGACCCAATATCAACGGATAATTTAAGTTGTGAGGCAGTGATTCTGCTCTATAATAGCTGATATCAGAACCACATATGGTCACAGCTTTTACTTGTATTAATACTTCATCATCATTAAACAACTCTATATCTTTTGAATTATTGATTACTAAAGATTCACGATTTTCTAAGATAACTTGTTTCATCTTAGCCTATTCCAAAGAATTGTCCTACTTGTACAAATACCCATAATAAGATATTTCCGCCTTCATCCCAGTTTGTAAACATTGCACCATTTTTGATTTGTTCAACAAATAATCCAGTGTTATTACATAAATCTGTACAAATTCCTGCAAGTGAAGAAGCAATCAAGGTTGCCGGGATAATCCATAGAGTTGCGCATATTACTGTATGTACAATATTCCCTTTTGTATATGGTACCATACCACCTATCCAATAAGGTAATGCTGCAAGTGATGCTATCGGTAAAAAGTTCGCCCCTGGTAGAATTGCTGCAATCATTACTGAAATTGGATACATTAAGATTACTGTCGACATTACAGATGGATCTCCTAGCAAGATTGCTGGATCAACTGCAATATATAATTCACGATCTGGAAATTTTTCTCGCATAAATTTTGACAATGCATTTGAAATTGGAATAATACCTTCTGCAATAATTGATAACATTTTAGGAAGAATTACTAATACAGCAGCTAATTTAATTGCAAGCTGAGAAGTATTGATGATATCAAAACCAGCTACAACTCCCATTACGATACCCATGATTGCTCCGATTACAGACATTTCTCCAAAGATACCGAATTTTTCTTTGATCTGTTCACTTGATGCTTTAATATCTCTTAGGCCAGGAATCTTATTGATTATCCACATAACGCCTTGTGCCCATGATGCAGTAAATGTACCAGATGTAGCTACAACAGATATACCTTCTAATCCATTGAATTCTTGTATTTTCTTCGCATGATAATCCGCAAGTTTCATATTGATTACTAATAACGCAAGTCCACTTGCGACTCCGATATACACATTACCTGTAAATGCCCACATCATTCCTGCAACAAATTCTCCATGCCAGATATTCCACATATCAACCCACAGTGTTTTTGTCCATTTTAACATAACAAGTACGAAATTGATTACAATGATTCCTATAATTACCCATACTACACCAGGCCATGCCCATGCTGCACTAACATTACCATAACCTATGTCAATTACATTAAAATTTAGTCCAAGATTATTACATAATGCTTCAGTAACAGGCGTCATTGCTGCTACAGAATAATCAACTATCAATCCTAAACCAACAAGCCCCACACCCATATATAATGCACTACGTAAACTCTTTGTTAACCCACCTTTAAAAACCATACATAATGTAAACATGATAAGAGGTACAAACACACTGCTTCCTAATGCGAAGAACCAATCAAAAAAACTTTGTAATGTTTCCATATTTTTCTCCTTTTCTATTATTTATTATTTTCTTCGTTCAATATTTCTGCTACTTTATCGATGACACGATTTTGACCATCTTCATCTCCAGTTAAAAATGAAATAGCATTCAAAACTGGAAAGTCGTAAGTTTGTCTAACATTCATAGATGCCACAAGAACAGTGATTCTATCTGCATATCTTCCAATGTCATCCAATCTTCCAACTTTTATTTCATAATCTTTAACTCCTCTTTTTTTCAAACCTTCTTCAACGCCTTGACTTGCAACTACAGATGTTAAAGTTCCTGCGCCACACACAACAAGCACCAATGCTTTACTCATTTTAATCTCCTCCCGATATACGTTTTTTCACTATATCTACAATTTTTTCTTCACTTTTGGCTTGTATCAACTCGTCAATTACCTTTTCATCTTGACACATGGATATAATTTTACTTAATATCTCTACATGTGTATGTGATTGATTCAAAGCCAGAAGCAACACAATATCTACGTCTACAATCTCTTCGCAATTATCCATACGATAAAATGGAACTTTTCTTTTTAAAGTCGCAATTGCAATACTTGGAACATTTACATATTGTGGTTCGGTATGAGGAATAGCAATGTTATACTTTCCAATTTTTAAACCAGTTGGAAATTTTTCCTCTCTTTTCAAAACTTCCTCTTTATACTCATTTTTTACATATCCATAATTTTTTAACTTTTCACTTAATGCGCAAATGATTTCTTCTTTTTCATTTGATTCTGTTTGTATGAGTATACATTCTTTTTGAATTTGAATTTCTCCTCGCAAGTGATACACCTCCCTTCTTTATCAATTTGTGAAGTTGTCCTTCACCCTTTATATAGCAAAAACCGTGCCAACTAAGTGGACGGTTTTGTATGTTTTTTTATTTCCTGGATTACATCTTCTGGATTTTCGCAATGCGATAATGATTGTATCAGCTCTTTATTAGAACAAATCTGGAAAATACCATTTGAGTAATTTATGTTCTCTTCCTGTAAGGCAGGCATCATAATAATTTTAGTTTTAAAATCTTCTTCCCACACTATTGGTTCATTTAGAGTTAACAATGCAATGGCAGGTTTTGTGACATGTTCTGTAAAACCATGCGGGATAGCAACATACTTCATGATTGTTCCACCCATCGCCTCTCGTTTATATACATCCAAGAGATATTCTTCACTTACATATCCCCCATCAATCAACATTTTCACAAGCATTTCCAAGATATCATTTTTATTTAATACATCTTTATTACAACAACAAATTAAATTTTTATCTAGTAACTCTATAATTGGATTATTTTTAGAAACTATTTTTTCTTTTATTAATGAAATTAGGTGCTCTTGAGTTTCCTTATTCATAAACTGCGAAGTAGATAAAAATGGAACTTCGCAATATTCAACTTTAAAGTTACTAACAATGGCTAATATATTATAATTTCTTTGAAGTTGATCTAATTCAAATGCAACTCCTTTTTCATTTATAATTCCTAGTGTAATTATTCGTATTGATAGTTTTGCTGCATTTAATATTTTTTGAATTTCTGACTGGATTAAGATAGCACTTCCTTTTCCTGTGAGACAAATAGAGACAATTACATTCTCTTTTTCCTTTAGTTCAATGTTCCCGTGGAAATTTATTTCCTTTTCTGCATTTAAAGCACATTCCAATTCTTCTAATGTAGTCTCATCTAAAAGAGCTCTTCTAATTGCTTCAATCACCATAACAGTATCTACTCTTGAAATAGTTCTAACATCAATTCCTGTTCTTTGGGTTATTATTTGACCAAATGTTACAAGAGATCCCATATCTGTTAAAAGTAAACAGCCTTTCTCTTGATTCAAATATTCAACAGCTCTTTGTACTTTTTCTAAAGCATCGCTTGGTGCTTCATCCAAATCACATTTCATTCCAATTGCATAATTTGTATTTAACAATTCATTTGCAACTTTAACCATTTCCATTCCTACATTGCCATGTGTTAATACAATAATTCCTATACGTCCTTGATTTTGCTTTTCTTCATTTGAAAAAGTTTTTATATACATAGCAATAAACGCAATTTCATCTTCTAAAAGATTTACATTCAACTCACTTTGTAATTCCTCAGCAATTCTTTTAGCTGCTAAAAATTCTTTAGGATACCCGTTTTTTATTTTGTTTAATTGTGGATTTATGATTGCTTTACCTATTTTTAATCTCTCATAGCTTGCACTGATATGTAAACATAATGGATAAATAATATTTGCACTGATACCTGGAATATCCTTTACAATGGTTTTCAAAGAAGAACGAACAACTTTTATTATACGTTCTCCTACAATTTCCTCAAGACGTTTCATATCGTAATTTTTATATTTCATATTCTCGAAATAATTTTCCATTTCATGATCAAGCTCTTTACCAAGTAAATTATATATTTCTTTTTCATCATCTAGATTTTCTTTCAGTTCTTCGTATCTTCCTTCAACGAACTGATATACATTTGGTTCAGTGTTGTTTTGTTTTTCCTTGTTCTGAATATTTGAAATAATCAAATCACTCTCATAGTATTTTCTAATTGAATTCAATCTATTATTTTCAATATATTCAAATGCATGTGCTGGTACATCGTCCTTACTAACTATCAATTGCTCTTCTCTTGCGGTAATACATTTTAAAAAACTCTTTGCGCATGAAACTTGTATATCACTTCTAAGCTGCCCAATATTGCCTGGGCATGAATAACTCAGCAATAACTTTAATGCCTCTTTTTCAATTACTATTCTACGATCCAATCGTAATGCTTCTTTATGAAAAAATGATTTCATAATAAAATATCTTTCACTTATTGGCCTTTCACTTAATGGAGGTAAATCAATTACCATTGGTATCCTTCTGCGAAAGGTAGTTAAAAGATAGGAATTCAAATCCTCTGTTGTTGCTGCAATAATTAATAGCTGTGCTTTTCTAGTAGATTCACTGTCTCCTAGTTTTCTATACAATCCATGATCAATTAAATAGAATAACATTTCTTGTCCTTCACTAGGTAATCTGTGAACTTCATCAAGGAACAAGATACCACCATTTGCTTTTTCTACTAAGCCTGCTTTTTCACCAACCGCACCTGTAAAAGCCCCATTTACATAACCGAATAACTGCGACATTAGTAACTCTGAATTATCAGCATAATCAGCACAATTAAAAATTATAAAAGGACTGTCCTTCCTCAAAATTCCAGATTCCACTGCAAAATTATGCATTGATTCTGCAAGTTGACTTTTACCTACACCACTTGGACCATGAATTAGTGTATGTAAACCTCTTGGAGGATATAAAACTGCAGCTTGTGCTTGAGATATTTGTAATTTCATACTACCATCATAACCAATAAGATGACGGAAATAAATATCAGGTTCGATATCTAATTTTGGGGCATCTTTTTCAATTTCTTTAAATCCTATTATTTCTGACTTGATTGCGTGTGCGACAAATCTAGATATATCATATCCTCTTTCGTTTAATATTTGTGTTAGTTTTCGATCTGAAATTTCTCCCTTTTCCCTTAATATTTCTTTTATTTCAGGGATCAATATTATTCTTCTTCTCTCTCTTGAATCTACTATCCCTTGTTGTTGTCTCAGTATTGTAACTTCCTCACGACTCAAATTACAGATTTCTGCAATTTTCTCATCTGTATAAGGATTTTTCTTATCTTCATTATCAATGAGATGCGAAATATCATATCTCATAACCTTCTCCTAACTCCCCATATTTCCCCAAGTATGTAAAGTTGTTCCATGTATCATTATATCTTCCTTTCTCATGAAAAGATAGTACGAAATTATGGAAAAATATATCAAATAAAAAAGAAGCATGAAATTCATACTTCTACATTTTCTTTCTACCTTCGAATGCTTTGATTAATGTTAGTTCATCAGCGTAATCCAAATGCCCTCCCATTGGTAAACCATGTGCTATTCTTGTAACGTTTACTTCATGTTTTTCAAGAAGCTTTGATAAATACAAAGCCGTTGTTTCTCCTTCAACTGTTGGATTAGTTGCGATAATAACTTCTGATGTATGTTTATCTATACGATTTAATAAACTTTCTATATTGATATCCTCAGGAAGTATCCCTTTTGATGTTGATATAACACCGTTTAGGACATGATATACACCTGAGTACTCACGCATCTTTTCCATCGCAATAACATCTTTAGCGCTCTGCACTACACAAATCATACCTGTATTTCTAGATGAATCCTTGCATATATCACAAAGTTCATCTTCTGCTAGGTTACCACATATATCGCATTTTCTTATACCGTCTTTCACATTGACTAGAGCATCAATAAATTCTGTAATAGTTTCTCCGCTCCATTCAATTGACTCAAAAGCATAACGTTCTGCAGTTTTTAATCCTACACCAGGTAAACGGCGATAAGCTTCTACTAATGATTCAAACTTCTTTGGATACATTTAGAAGCCTCCAGGCATCTTAATTCCACCAGTAATTGCATTCATTGTTTTTTCTTTATCTTCGTTTGCCTTTGCAAGAACTTCATTGAATGCTGAGATTAACATATCTTCTAAATCCTCTTTACTATCTTTTTCAAGTAAATCCTCATTAATCTGTATAGATTCAACAGTAAAATCACCTTTTACAACAACCTTCACAGCTCCTCCGCCCATGCTAGTTTCATAAGTCTTGCTACTTAGTTCTTGTTCTTTTTCTGCCATATCTTTCTGCATTTTCTGCGCTTGTTTTAATAATGCTTGCATATTCATAATTTTATTCCTCCGTAATAGTTATGTTTTCTTCTCCAAAGAGACTCAATATTGTTTCTTCTTGCGTTGGTTCTACAACCGTCTTATCTTCAACTGCTACATCTTCTATTTTCAATGGTTCAGGTAATGTTCCATTGATCATTCTATCTTTGAATTCTTGAATAACAACATTTTGTTGTGCTTTTGAAATACCAAATATTTTTTTGTTCTTTCCAAGTAATTCAACGATAAACTCTTGGAATTCATTGTTACTATCTACTTCATTGATTTCGTTTGCTTCTGCTTTACTATCTACACCAATAACAATGTAGTTATTTCCACTACCTACGATTGTAGCATTTCTTAATAAGCTTGCAAATCTAGCCCACTTTAAATCCACTAGATAGTCCGATATCGTGCTAAATTTGTCCATATCATATGCTTTTTCAGGCTTTGTTGCACCAACTAATAGTCCAAGCACAAAATCATTATCTAATGATTTCATAATTTTTGATGTACTTGGGATTACTTCTGTAGCTGGTTTACTTTCTTGTTTCGCCACCTGAGCTACAGGCTCTGGCTTAACTTCTTCGATAATCATTGGAATATCTACTTCTTCTGTAGTATTAGTAGCCTCGAATGTTTCACGTGAAACATTTTGAGGTTGCGGAATCTCTTTGACAGGTTCCTTTTTGGTAATAACAGGCTCTGCTACAACTTTTTCAGTAGTATTTGTAGTACTTACATCTAACATCTCTAGAAGACACACTTCAAAATACGAACCCACATTAGCTGCAAATCTATATTTATCATATGCTCCCATCAGTAAATCTATCATTTTAAATTGAGTTTTTATAGTACAACCCTTTATAATCATAGAGGCTTCTTCATTACTTAAATCATGCAACAAGCTTGCATCTTTAGTATATTCAAATATGATAGATTCCTTCAATAGTTCGATTAGATCCTCTGTTAATCGCTTTATATCAACGCCTTTTTCAATGAAATCATCAACTTTATCAAGTAATACTACTGGCTCTTTATTAAATATACTATGGAATAGTTCTAGTTTTTCCTGCACGGTAGTTATTCCATAAATTTCATTGATATGATGAAGTTCTACATGGTCTTTTGCATATGCAATACATTGATCAAGTATAGATAGAGCATCTCTTAATCCCCCATCAGCTAACTGTGCAATCAACTTAATAACATCCTCATCACATTGTATATTCTCTGCTTTTAATACAGTATGTATACGCTCAACTATTTCTGGTCTAGAAACTTTTGTAAAATCGAATCTTTGGCATCTAGATATAATTGTAGGTAATACCTTATGTGGTTCAGTTGTCGCTAAAATGAAGATTACATGTGCTGGAGGTTCTTCGATAGTTTTTAATAGAGCATTGAATGCACCTGTTGACATCATATGAACCTCATCAATAATATAAACTTTATATTTACCCTTTAAAGGAGCATATTTAACTTTCTCTATCAGAGTACGTACTTCTTCAACACCATTGTTACTAGCCGCATCTATTTCTATAATGTCTGGATGTGATCCTTCTTGTACAGATAGACAGTTATCACATTTCAAACAAGGTTTAACTTCCTCATTTTCACAATTTATAGTCTTCGCAAATATCTTTGCAATTGAAGTTTTACCAGTACCTCTAGGGCCGCTAAATAAATATGCATGAGCAATTTTGTTCTGTTCAACTGCATTTTGAAGAGTTTGAACAACATGTTTTTGTCCTGCAACTTCTTCAAAACTATTAGGTCGATATGTACGATAAAGTGCTTTATATCCCATATGACACCTACTTTCTCTATTGATAATTATATCATGCTTTCATAATAAAAAAACAAATACTTTCACTTAAAGAAGTATTTGTTATCTGTTTTTCTTACGCTTTTCTTTGAAAAAATTAGTAAGCATCAGCCCACATTCTTCTTCCATAATACCGCTCGTTATTTCAGGATAATGATTGAATCCTTTGATATTATACATATTCATACAACTTCCCATACATCCACCTTTTGGATCCTTAGCACCAAATACAACCCTCTTAATTCTTGATTGTAAAATAGCACCACTGCACATTGGGCATGGTTCTAAAGTAACATATAATGTACAGTCTTCTAATCTCCATGATCCAACTTTCTTACAAGCCTTTTGTATAGTTATAATTTCTGCGTGAGCAATCGATTGTTGTTTCTTTTCTCTTAGATTATATCCTCTTGCGATTATCTTGTCATCTTTTACAATTACACAACCAATAGGAACTTCATCTTTGGCTAATGCTTTTTTTGCTTCTTTGATTGCCTCTAACATAAATCGTTTATCCACAAGATTTACCTCCGAATATAATAAAAGCTACCACACATGATAGAGCTCCCTTAAGGCTGCTTCGTTCCCAATCTGACCTAATTCAGTAGATACCATTGTAGTAGCTATTATATTATAACATAGATTATAATTTTTTCAACTATTTCCTGAAGAACCTACTAACTCAAAATGTTTCACGTGAAACATTCTAAAATTAAAAAACAATCGTTTTGTGAAATGCTTCGAGATTAGTAAGTATCTGTCTTTTTATTTCTCATTGCAAATTAGAAAACACTATTTTTATATAAAACAGTCATAAAATACGATAAATAAAGGATATTTTCAACATATATACTGAACTGAAATAGGTGTCTGAAATTAAAAAAAAATGATGAAATTCATCATTTTTTACTGTTTTGGCATTAAAATTTTTGTTCCACCCATATATGGTTGTAAAACCTCAGGAATGTTCACACTTCCATCTTCATTTAAATTATTTTCTAAAAATGCAATCAACATTCTTGGTGGAGCAACAACCGTATTGTTTAATGTGTGCGCAAAATATTTTCCGTCTTCACCTTTTACACGAATTCCTAATCTTCTTGCTTGAGCATCAGTTAAATTTGAACAACTTCCAACTTCAAAATATTTTTGTTGACGTGGGCTCCATGCTTCAACATCAACTGATTTACATTTTAAATCCGCAAGATCACCAGAACAACATTCTAAAGCACGAACTGGAATATCTAAACTTCTAAATAAATCAATTGTATTTGTATATAATTTTGTAAACCATTCTTTACTTTCTTCTGGTTTACATACAACAATCATTTCTTGTTTTTCAAATTGATGAATACGGTACACTCCGCGCTCTTCAATACCATGTGCTCCTTTTTCCTTACGGAAACATGGAGAATAACTTGTATAAGTATATGGAAGTTTCTTTTCGTCTAAAATTGTATCAATAAACTTTCCAATCATAGAATGTTCACTAGTACCAATCAAATATAAATCTTCTCCCTCAATTTTATACATCATTCCTTCCATTTCCGCAAAACTCATAACTCCGGTAACTACATCACTGCGAATCATGAAAGGTGGAATTACATAAGTGAATCCTCTGTTAATCATAAAGTCACGAGCATAAGAAATAACTGCAGAATGAATTCTAGCAATATCACCCATTAAGTAATAAAAGCCGTTTCCTGCAACTTTTCTAGCTCCATCTAGGTCAATTCCATCAAAACGTTCCATAATATCTGTATGATATGGAATTTCAAAAGAAGGAACAACAGGCTCTCCAAACTTCTCTAGTTCTACATTTTCACTATCATCTTTTCCAATAGGAACACTATCATCTATGATATTTGGAATCTGCATCATAATGTTCTTTATTTTAGAAGTTAATTCCGACTCTTTTTCTTCGGTTAACTTCATTTCATCAGCCATAGCTTGAACTTTTTCTTTTATAGCTTGTGCTTCATCTTTTTGGCCTTTTGCCATAAGGGCACCAATTTCTTTACTTAAAGTATTGCGTTGTTGTCTTAAATCATCACCTTTTTGTTTTAATGAACGATTTTCAACATCAAGAGCAATTACTTCATCTACCAAAGGTAATTTCTTATCCTGAAACTTCTTCTTCATATTCTCTTTTACAATTTCAGGATTTTCTCTCAAAAATTTCATATCTAGCATGTTATTTTCCTCCAAAGAAATAAAAAAGAGGTATTGTCCATAAAGGGACGATACCTCGTGTTGCCACCCTTTTTAATTTATGAATAATAAATTCATAAACTATCTCTAAGCGATAACGGGTCTACCGGAATGCATTACTCAATTCATACATTCACTCCAAGGTTGATTTCATATTGTTCTATTGATAACTTCCACCATCTGTTATCTCTCTATAAATAGAAACAATATTACTTATCCTTTTCAACGATTTACTATTTTATATCATTCTTCATCTTTGTTGTCAATGATTTCTTCTTTTGCTTCATCTACAACAGTTTCTTCGGCTGTATTTTCTACAACTGGAACTTCGTCTTCAATTTCTTCTTTTTCAACGATTGCAACCTTAGCTACAGATTCTTCATCACCAACATTAATTAACTTAACACCTTGCGTATTTCTGCTATAAATACCAATCTTATCAACAGCAATACGTATGATAATTCCAGTGTTTGTCACAATCATCGCATCTTCTTCACCAGTTACTGCACGAACAGATACAAGTTCTCCTGTTTTTGGAGTAATATTGATAGTCTTAACACCTTTTGCTCCACGTGTTGTTAATCGATATTCATCAATCGGTGTTCTCTTACCATATCCATTCTCACTAACAGATAATAAGTATGATCCATCTCTTGATGTCGCAATACCAACAACGATAGCACCATCTACATTAAATCCTTTAACTCCACTAGCTGTTCTTCCCATTGGACGAACACCATCTTCATGGAATCTTACGGCTTTACCATTTGAACCAGCAATGATAATTTCATCATCACCAGTAGTTTCTTTCACACCTACTAATTCATCATCTTCACGAAGTGTAATCGCAATTTTTCCATTTTGACGAATAGAATCAAATTCTGAAGATGCAACACGTTTTACTAAACCATTTTTAGTAACGAACATCAAATATTCTGATTCACTCTCTTGTTTAACAGGAACAAGTGCTTTTACTTTCTCTTCTTTATCCAAATTCAATAGATTGACTACTGGAAGTCCCTTCGCTGTTCTTGAAGCATTTGGAATTCTATATCCCTTAATACGATATACTTTACCAACATTCGTAAACAACAATAAGAAATCATGTGTAGACATTGGAACGAGCATTTCTACGATATCATCCTCGTTTGTTGTCATTCCCTTGATTCCTCTACCTCCACGGTTTTGTGTACGATAAGTATCTGTAGGAATACGTTTAATATAACCATTTGTTGTCATAGTAATAACGATATCTTCTACTGGTATTAAATCTTCATCATCCATACCAAAATCAGCTTCACTAATTTCCGTACGTCTTTCATCACCAAATCTATTTTTCACTTCGCTTAATTCATCACGAATAATTTGTAGAACTCGATCATGATTAGCTAGAATATCTCTTAAATCAAGGATAAGCGTCATTAACTCATTATACTCATTCTCAATTTTATCTCTCTCTAATCCAGTTAATCTACGCAATCTCATTTCTAGGATTGCATTTGCCTGAATTTCAGATAACTTATACTCTTCCATTAAACGTGATTTAGCGATTGCATCAGTTTCACTAGAACGAATAATATGAATAATTTCATCAATGTGATCTAACGCAATACGTAAACCTTCTAATATATGAGCACGATCTTCTGCTTTTTTTAGTTCAAACTTTGTTCTTCTTACTGTAACTTCAATCTGATGATCAATGTAATATTGAAGCATCTCCTTCAATCCCATTTGTTTTGGTGCACGATCATGCAAGGCAAGCATATTTACACCAAATGAAGTTTGAAGAGATGTCATTCTAAATAATTGATTTAAGATAACATCTACTTGAACATCTTTTCTTAATTCAATTACAATACGAATTCCTTCACGATTAGATTCATCATTTAGATATGTAATACCATCAATTTGTTTATCTCTTACTAAATCCGCAATCTTAGTAATAAGGTTTGCTTTATTTACTTGATATGGAACTTCAGTAACAACAATTCTAGTCTTACCATTATCCATTTCTTCTATATGATGTTTACATCTTATAAGTACAGATCCACGCCCTGTTTCAAATGCTTGACGTATACCAGATCTACCTAAAATGATACCACCTGTTGGAAAGTCTGGACCCATAATATAGTTTTCCATCAATTCCATAATAGAAATTTCGGGATTATCCATTACCGCAAGTGCAGCATCAATTGTCTCTGATAAATTATGTGGAGGAATGTTTGTTGCCATACCAACCGCAATACCCACAGAACCATTCACTAAAAGATTTGGAAAACGAGATGGCATTACTGCTGGCTCACGTTCTTCACCATCATAGTTATCAATAAAATCAACAGTATCTTTATTAATATCTTTGATCATTTCCATGGCAATTTTACTCATACGTGCTTCCGTATAACGCATAGCCGCAGCTCCATCACCATCCATAGAACCAAAGTTTCCATGACCTTGAACTAACATATAACGATAACTAAAATCTTGTGCCATACGAACCATGGCATCATATACAGCTGTATCCCCATGAGGATGATACTTACCAATAACTTCTCCGACGATACGTGCGGATTTTTTGAACGGCTTACTAGCAACAATACCTAATTCGTTCATTGCATGTAGAATACGTCTATGAACTGGTTTCAATCCATCACGTACATCAGGTAAAGCACGTTCCACAATTACTGACATAGAATAATCAAGGAATGATGTTTTCATTTCCTTAGAAATATCTACTTGAATCAACTTATCTCTATTGATATCCATTTTGAAAACACCTCTCTCTTAAACATCCAATGTTGCATATTTTGCATTTTCTTGTATAAAATCTCTTCTTGGTTCTACTTCTTCACCCATTAACATTTCAAATATAGAATCCGCTTCTAAAGCATCTTCAATATTTACTTGTTTTAATGTTCTAAACGCTGGGTCCATGGTTGTCTCCCATAACTGCTCAGGATTCATTTCCCCAAGACCTTTATAACGCTGTACATTCACGTTATCACCCATTTCAGAGCGCACACGTTCCATTTCTTCTTCTTTATATACATATTCTATACGATTACCTTTTGCTACCTTAAACAAAGGTGGCATAGCGATATATACATATCCACCTTCAATGATAGGTCTCAAATAACGATAGAAGAAGGTTAACATCAATGTACAGATATGAGCACCATCGACATCGGCATCGGTCATGATTACAATTTTATGGTAACGTAGCTTACTAACATCCATTTCATCACCAATACCACAACCAAATGCAGTAATCATAGAACGTATTTCATTGTTTTCAAAAATTCTTTGTAATCTTGCTTTTTCAACGTTTAAGATTTTTCCGCGTAATGGCAATATCGCTTGAAACTTAGAATTTCTTCCTTGTTTTGCACTACCACCGGCAGAATCCCCTTCGACAATATAAATTTCGCATTCACTTGCGTCTTTTGAAGAACAGTCTGCTAATTTACCTGGCAACGATGTTATTTCAAGAGCACTCTTACGTCTAGTAAGTTCACGTGCTTTTTTCGCAGCCATACGAGCTTTACTTGCTATAATTGCTTTATCAACAATAATCTTTGCTGTATTTGGATTTTCCATGAAGAAACGTTCCAATTGATCTCCTAAGATTCCAGATACAATTCTACGAACTTCAGAATTTCCTAATTTTGTTTTTGTTTGTCCTTCATATTGAGGATCTGGATGTTTTACAGAAATGATTGCTGTCAATCCTTCTCTTACATCATCTCCAGCTAGTGTTTCATCTTTTTTAATCATATTTTGCTCTCTAGCATATGAATTAATAATTCTAGTTAATGCAAGACGGAATCCATCTTCATGTGTTCCACCTTCCATCGTATTAATATTATTACAGAAAGAATAAATATTAGGAATATATCCATCATTATATTGCATCGCTATTTCTGTTAAAATACCATCTTCCAATCCTTCTACATAAACAACTTCCTCATGTAAAGAAGATTTATTTTTATTAAGATATTCTACATATTGACGGATACCACCATCATATTTGTAATCTATTCTTCTTGGTTTTTCTTCTCTTTCATCAATCAATACAAGACGAATTCCCTTATTTAAGAATGCAAGTTGGCGAATACGAGTATTTAATGTATCAAAATCATATACTTGAGTTTCCGTAAAGATTGTAGAATCAGCTTTAAACCTTACCATAGAACCATGTGTGTCACTACTATCTACAACTTTCAAAGAATCAACAGCATTTCCACCATTTTCAAAGCGTAAAAAATGCTTCTTACCATCTTGATTAACATATACTTCTAACCATTCTGACAAAGCGTTTACAACACTGGCACCTACACCATGCAAACCACCAGAAACTTTATATGCTCCTCCACCAAATTTACCACCTGCATGAAGAACAGTAAAGATAGTTTCAACACCAGAAATACCAGTCTTTTCAACGATACCTACAGGCATACCACGACCGTTATCCTCAACACGAATAATATTATCTTTTTCAATTGCAATTTCAATATCTGTAGCAAATCCAGCAAGTGCCTCATCTATTGAATTATCTACAATTTCCCATACTAAGTGATGAAGCCCTCTTTCACTCGTAGATCCGATATACATACCTGGTCTTTTACGTACGGCTTCTAATCCCTCTAATACCTGAATGTCATCTGCAGTATAAGAGTGGTCCACTTTATTTTCCATCTCTTCTATCGCCTTCATCTGTTTTTCATCCATTGGCAAATCCTCCTTACATTTCCTTTATAATTCCATCTTCCACATTCCATATTGACACTTTTCTATCAGTATCTATATTTACAAATTCTTCGATATCTGTAGTAGATATAAATATTTGTACAATCTGTGGAAGAGAATATAACAGCTCTTTTCTTCTATAAGAATCTAATTCAGAAAATACATCATCTAATAATAATACTGGATATTCTCCAATAATATCTTTTATCATATAAATCATACCAATCTTCAAAGCTAACAAGATACTCCTTTTTTGCCCCTGTGAGGCATACGTAGCAACTTCTTTATCATTCATCTTAAATACATAATCTTCTTTGTGTATTCCAACCGTCGTTTGTTTTAAAAACATATCACGATCCAATGACTTTTTATATTTTTCTTTCAACTCATTCTTCCACAACTCTTCATCTTCATAAAAAGGAACACAACTTTCATACTGTACAGATATTTTTGTATGATCACTTGATAACCTTTCATAAAATGTTTGAGATTTTTCAACCAATTGTTGAAGGAAGAAATATCGTTGTTTCATTACAATGATTTGAGACTCCACTATCTGATCTGTTAGAACATCAAGATATTCTCTATTTACACTTTCACTTTTTAAACATGCATTACGCTCTTTTAAGAGCTTTTGAGCAATAAACAAAGTATTCATATACTTCTTACTTACTTTACTCAATTCCATATCTATAAAGCGTCTTCTGACTCTTGGAGAGGCATTAAATAATGTCATATCATCTGGACAAAACATAACTGCATTAAATTCCCCAATAAAATCACTTACTCTATTCACAGGATTCTTAAACAAAAACAAATTTTTACCTTTATCATTTACAGTTATTTGCAATTCCTTTTTCCTACCTTGTTTTTCAATGGTAGCTCTCAAAAAGAAAGCATCACAACCTTCTTTTATCAAGTCTTCATCATCATTGGTACGATGAGATCGAGTTGTCGATAAATAAAGGATAGATTCTAAAATATTTGTTTTTCCTTGAGCATTCTTTCCAGATAAAATATGAATTCCCTCTTGGAAAGATAAATCAAGATTCTCATAATTACGATAATTATGTAATCTGATATTTTTTAATATCATGAAATCTTAATCGAAGTTCCTTCTATCACGAGTTCATCCCCTTTATAGAGTTTCCGTCCTCTGCGATTTTCAGGCTCTCCATTCACATTAATACTCATTGATTTAACAGCAAATTTTGCTTCTCCACCACTTTGAATAAAGTCTGCTTTTTTTAGCAATTGCCCTAATGTTATGTATTCTCCAGTTATCTTTATATTCATAGAAAAACCTCTTTCATATACTTTTCTATTATATCATAAATTCTACCTTTTTTATAGTTTTTTAGTGTCTTATTTCCCTTTTTTTCGACCTTGTTTTACTTTATTTTTTACAATTCAAAATGTAAATTTTATTTTTTATTTTATGTGAATATAAAATAAAAACATCCTCTAGTAAAGTAGTTAGATTTATTGCTTTGTTAAGTGCTATAAACAACCACACATTTGGATGTAATTTATATATTATTCTGTTGGATATAGTATCAATGGTATTTCAATTTCTTCATCACTCATACCAGCATGATTACCTTTTAGTTTTAAATCTTTATCATACTCAATTTGAATATTATGAAAAGCACATGCTATAAAATCACCAATTAAAGAATCAAACTTATCGTTCTTTTCACCTATACCAAATAAATTACTTTTATATACTTCCTCTTTTGATAATAAATAAAAGTCTTCTCCAAAATACTTTTATAAATAATTTTTCAAATAATTTTTTCTTATCTTCTTTTATAAAAAAGTTAATCGTCCTTGGTTCAAAAGAAGGAAGTACCCTTAGACAATCTATGATATCAGGATAATCAATCAAAAACTTACATTCTACATCAATATGACCGTGATCCGCTATGATCATCAATCCCGTTCCTTCTTCTAAATCTTGCATTGTATTTTCTAATATTTTATCAAATCTATTTAACATTTTTATACTCTCGTTATGTGATGCTCCATAATCGTGCATACAGGCATCATATTCATCCCAATATGCATATATAAATTTATTATTTTTATGCTTACTCTCTTTTACAATTCTATTGCATAAATCTTGAAAATCAACTGCTCCATTTTTTCTCCAGGACGGAAATATAGAATCTGCTTTTATTCCTTTTTTATTACATTCATCAATCATAGTAGATATAGGAAATTCTTCATAAGAAAAATTTCTTTTAATTTTTTTATTATTATCATAAAAATCTTTATTAGAAAACATCTGTACATGAAAATCATATTCAGATATATATTGTTGCCAACCAGTACTACAAGGCATTCTTCCTGTTAATATAGATGTCGTTTCCGCTACTGTTGTAGGAGGATAAAATGTATCAATTTTTTTATTCTATGTGTGTTTAGAAAACCATTTTCATCACAATATTTATGGATTTGGTAATCTCCCATACCATCTATCAATAATACTATGATTTGATCAAAGGTATGTTGATCAATCCAATTTTCTATATCATTATCAAAAGTATGATATGTAGTAATACCATAATTTTTCCTAATTGTATTCATCACTTGCACAATACTATGCTCATAATTAGGAATTCTCATATTATCCTCCATTCAAAAAAAAGCGAAACTTAATTCGCTTTATGCATATGTTCTTACTGGTAAAACTAATTGTAAAATTTTATCATCATCCAAAGATGTAATAATAAATGGTTTCATTTCACCACATAAGCTAAATTTTACTAAATTTCCATTAATGGCCTTAATTGCTTCAAATACATAACGTCCATTACAGCTTATTTCAAGAGAATTCCCTTTAAATTCAGCGCTATTTAATACTTCTGTAGAAGATCCAACTTCAACAGATTTACTTGATAATACACATTCATTTTCACTTAAAGTAAATTTAATGACACTTACACCATCATTTTTGATGAAACTAGCACGATCGATTGCACTTAATAAATCTCTTGAATCAATTGTTAATTCATAATCAAACTGTAAAGGGATTAAACGATTTGTTTCAGGATATGCTCCATCAATTAATCTTGTTTGAATAATCGTATCATGTATAATAAACTGCGCTTTTTTATCATTTACAGCAATTTCTACATTACCTTCTCCTTCTAAAGTTTTCACAACTTCCTGTAAAGATTTAGAAGGTATTGTAATATTAAAATTTAAACTTTCGTTAATCATAATAGATTTTTTTGCTAAACGGTAAGAATCGGTTGCTACACAATGAAGTTCATTTCCTTCACAATGAAAATTAACACCTGTTAATACAGGTCTTGTTTCTTTATCACTTGTCGCAAAACTAGTTTGTGTAATTACTTTTTTTAGATTTTCTTCAGATATTGTAAAAATTTCTTTTGGTTTTGAAAAATCAATAGAAGGATATTCATTTGATTTCATACCATTAATTCTAAATTCTGCAGTATTACCTGAAATTTTAGATAAAGAACCATCCATCATTTCAAATTCAATTTCTTCTGCATCTGTTTTACGAACAATCTCAAGTATATATTTTGCTTCAATAACAATAGATCCCATATCTCTAATTTCTAATACACAATCATCTGACTTCTTTAATGTAGTTTGAATAGATACATCGGAATCACTTCCTGTTAATACAAGGCTATTCTCATTTGCATCAATCTTAATTCCTGAAAAAGCAGGTAAAGGTGAGAATGTTGAAATAGCTCTAGAAGCTACTGATAAAGCGTTATAGAAATTTTTTTTAGATACTTTGAAATACATGGATAAAACCCCTTTCTTTTATATTTATTTAAAATAAATAATAATAAGTATGTGGAAAATGTGGAAAACTCATGAAACTCCTTTATTCATACATATATTTTAACAATTTTTAGTGTGTATGAAAAGTGGAAAGATGTTGAAAACTTATTTTATTCCTAAATTGTTTTCAATTTGAAAGAGTGCTTGTTGGAAAATTTCTTTTTCTTTTAGAAACTTTACCATTTTTTCATAAGAGGACATTACAGTGGAATGATCTCTATTACCAAACTCTAATCCAATCTTTGCAAAAGGCATATCTAAATGCTTTCTACATAAATAAATAGCAATATGTCGTGCATTTGCGATGTTTTGTGTTCTAGACTTAGATTCAATCTGTGTTTTAGTAAGTCCATAAAATTCGCAAACCTCTTTTTTTATTCGTTTTACGGTAAGTTCATCATCTCGTTGTATTAACGGATTTTCTTTGAATATTTCTCTCGCAAACTTTAAATCTATTTTTTCTGGATTATATAATATTGATTTGAAGAATAATTCATTTAATGCTCCTTCTAATTTACGAACATCTTTAGAAAATCTTGTTGCTATGTAATCTAAAACATCATCTTCTATTAGAATATCATCTTCTCTACCTTCCATCTTTTTTTGAAGGATAGCTTTTGAAGTCTCAAATTCAGGAGATCCGATAGAAACGGATAAACCACTACTAAATCTTGATATTAATCGGTTTTCTATACCTTTTAATTCAGATGGATGAATATCACTGGTAATGACAATTTGTTTATTATCATTGATCAATTTGTTATACATGTTAAAGAATAATTCTTGTGAAGTACTCTGTTTAAGCCTTTGTATATCATCTATTAATAGAAAATCTACGGAACAAATTTTTTCTTTCACTTCTTCAACCGTCTTATTTTTCATAGCTTCAATTAATAAAGTTACAAAATCCTCACTATAAATATATAAGACTTTATCATCAGGACGGTTTTGTTTAATATAATTTCCAATTGCATGTAACAAATGGGTTTTACCTAAGCCGGAATTACCAAATATAAACAAAGGATTATTAAATTTACCAGGATAATAACATGTGGATAAAGCCGCTGCATGAGCTTCTCTATTATTCTTACCTACTACATAACTATCGAATGTATAATCATCTTTAATTTTATCTTCAAATAATAAATCATTTCTTCTATTCACAGCCATTGTGGTTTGTATCATATCCACTTCACTGTTTAATAAGATTTGACAATCCACTTGATGATCCAGTACAGATGATAATTTTTCCTTTATGATATCGATAGAATCCATCATAATTTGTTTATTTATTTTATATGGGACGATAATAATTGCTAAATCATCTTTTATATCATATAAATGAGAATCTTCCTTAAACCACGCATTAAAAACTGCGTCATCGAAGTGAGCACTTTCATTAATTAATGTTAATGTTCTTTGCCAAATTTGATCTAATTGTAATGCTGCGTAATTGGACATATCTAAACTCCTTAGTTGCAAGTTATATTTTACTATAAATTGTGGAAAATTTCTATGTGAAAAATAAATAGGATGACTTTTCCACCATGAAAATATGAATGTAAGCGTTAATTCTACTATAATAATAAAGTTTTCCACATCTTTTGTGTTGAAAATGATAGGTGTTTTCCACAGACTACTTTTTCCATATGTGGAAAAGTAGAAAACATAAGTATTATAGAGATGTTTTAAACAATAATAAAACCTTAAATATATGATAAATAAAGGATTATAATAGGTTTTCAACGCTTTCAACAGTCGGTGGAAAACTATATGATTTTGGGTGTGGAAAAACGGTGGAAAGTTGCAATCCAACTAAACAAGTATGAATATGTGGAAAGATTTGTCACAAATTTTAAATAAATACTATAAAATCATCATACTTTTCCACAATTCCACTATAAATTGTTGAAAACTTTATGAATTTTCATATATTATAAAGATAGAAAGAAATAAAGTGTGGCTAATTTTGAATATAGATAAACTCGTTATTGACTTTAATTATGAATTTATGTATAATTTACAAGCAATGCTCAATTTGTATAAAGTAAAAAAGAAGTGGAGGTGGCTCTTGTGAAAAGAACATATCAACCGAGCAAAAGAAAACACCAGAAAACTCATGGATTCAGAGCCCGTATGGCTACTGTTGGAGGACGTCGCGTTTTAGCACGTCGTCGTAGTAAAGGTAGAAAAGTGTTATCAGCTTAAAAAATCGCCTTCGGGCGATTTTTTTGTCGTAATGAAGTAGTAACAAACATTCATAATCTGAAAAGTCAGGAGGTAGAGCATGAAGAAAGAATATCGTATTAAGAAAAATGATGAATTCGCCAAAATCATGAACTACAAGAAATTTTATACATGTCCTTCCTTTTCTGTTTATGTAAAACCAAGAATTGAAGAGCACGCGAGAGTTGGAATTTCTGTTGGAAAAAAATTAGGAAATGCAGTTGCACGTAATAAAGTAAAGCGCCAGGTACGCGAAATGGTTCACGATATTTACAGTTTTCAGGAGAAATTTGACACAATTATCCTAGTTCGAGTGAAATATCATGAAGAAAGTTATGTAAACAACAAAAAACTCTTGGAAAGATTGGTTAAAAACGTTAGAATATAAAGGTAAACAAAATTTAGCGAGGAGAGAAGTGCAAGATGAAAAATTTTTTAAGAAGTAAAAAGAAATTTCTTGCGGTAATCATGGTTATGGTATTTGTCTTAACTGGTTGTAGTAACCCACGTGGTGAAAACGGTAAGACATATGTAAATTCTATTATTGCTGTTAAGGATGAAACTGTTAAGCGTAAAGAAGTAGATATTCCTAATGACAAAAAAATTCAGGAAAAATATAAAGGTCTAAAGGACGATGATACAATCTCCATTAAAAAGACATCTTTTTCTGAAGCACTAGATGAAGGATGGTTCAATGGTTTAATTGTATGGCCAATTGCACAGTTGATCAATATTACATCTTCATGGACGGATGCAGGTATGGGTATCATTATTACTACGTTCCTTATCCAGTTATTGATTTTCTTATTTTCTATTAAGTCTCAGGTGGCTAGCCAGAGAATGCAATCGATTCAACCAGAAATCAATAAAATTCAGGCAAAATATGCAGGTAAGAGCGATGATCGTTCAAAAATGATGCAAGCACAAGAAATGCAAGCAATCTATAAGAAATATAAAATTAATCCATTTGGGACATTGTTAACAACATTTATCCAATTCCCAGTTATCTTCGGTATGTACTATGCAACGATGAGAGCATTCGCTGTTGTAAGTGGTACATTCTTTGGAGTAAAACTAACATTAACACCTTTGGAAGGATTTAATGAAGGAAGCGTTTGGCATGTTGTTGTATTCTTATTGATGGTTGTGTTCCAACTTCTATCATTCAAGATGCCACAATGGTTACAAGCACACAAGAAGAAAAAAGATAACGTTAAAGAAAAGAAATATGCAGAACCTACGAAAAAAGCAAGTGGTATGATGGGTTCTATGAATATGATGATGTATATGAGTACAGCAATGATTACGATCTTCGCAATCAACTGGCCTCTAGCTATGTCTTTCTATTGGTTAGTAAACTCAGTTTTCCGTGTAATACAAAATATTGTTATTCACAAGTTCTTTATTAAAGACTAGGAGAAATGACTATGAAGACATATACAGGAAAAAATTTAGAGGAAGCTTTAAAAGTAGCAGCTGAAGATAAAAATGTAAATGTTGAGAATCTAACATATACAGTAACAGAAGAAATTTCAGGATTCCTAGGACTAGGTAGTAAAGTAACCTTAACTGCTTATTGTACAAAGGATATCGAGGATTTCATGAAATCTTATATGGATGCATATTTTGCAAATATTGATATGCAGGCAACTGTAGAAGTAGTTGAAGATGCAGGATTCTTTCACGTAAATATCGATGCAGATAACAATGCTATTTTGATTGGTAAAAATGGTCAAACATTACAATCTATGAATATGGTATTGAAATCAGCAGCATCTAGTGAATTTAAGAAAAGAGTTGGTGTCTTAATTGATATTAATGGTTATAAAGAAGAGAAATATCAGAAAGTTTGTTTATTGGCGAAACGTGTTGCGAAAACCGTACAACGTACAAAAACAGACGCAACTCTTGATCCAATGCCAGCAGATGAGCGTAAAGCTATCCACAACTGTTTAACAGATATGAAAAATGTCGTAACAGTTAGTGAAGGTGAAGGAAATCAGAGAAGACTCAAAATTTGTTACAAAGCAGACTAACAAGTAAGACAGGAAGAAATTCCTGTCTTTCCTTTCTAATAAATAAGCATTCCGTTATTTTATTCTAAAATTTGGTATAATAGTAAACGTAAGTGAGAGTGATTGTATGAAATTAATAGTAGGATTAGGAAATCCAGGAAAACAATATGAAAATACCAGACATAATTCTGGTTTTAAAGTTTTAGATGCCATTGCGAAGGATAACAATGTAGATATTACACAGAATAAGTTTAAATCTTTGATTGCACAAACTAGAATTGGAAATGAAAGTGTATTATTAATGAAGCCACAGACATACATGAATTTGTCAGGTGAAGCGCTTATTCAAGCGGTGAACTTTTATAACATAGAAACTAAAGATATTCTTGTGATTTATGATGATTTAGATTTACCTGTGGGTAAAATAAGATTAAGAGAAAAGGGAAGTGCTGGTGGACAAAATGGTATGAAAAACATTATTCAACACCTACACACACAAGAATTTCCACGTATACGAGTTGGTATTGATAAAAATCCTAGAGTTCCAGTTGTAGATTGGGTACTTGGTAAAATTAGAAAAGAAGATGTAGAAAACTATGAGAAAGCAATACAAGACGCAAGAGATGCGGCTATTTACAGTTGTTCCCATAGTTTTACGGATACCATGAGTCATTTTAATAAAAAATAGGAGAATCCATGAAGCTAATACTAAATGAGTTAAAAGAAAATGAAGCATTACAAAGCATACTAAAAAAACAAAGTGTTCTAGGTAATCTATCATTAACAGAAGAAGCTTTATTATTAGCAAGCGCATTTCAACAATCCCCGCGTAGCATGCTTGTAATAAAAAACACTTCCTATTCAGCACAAAAACTATATGAAAGAGTATATTCTTTTGTAGAGGATGATGTGTTGCTTTTTAACGTGGAAGAATCATTACGAGTAGAAGCTATCGCTTCATCTCCTGAAATAAAGGCAACCCAAATGGAAGTAATGGCGAAATTACAAGAACATAAGCCATGTATATGTATCTTAAACACAGCTGCAGCTATGCGCTTACTTCCAAAACCAGAAATCTTTAAAGAATATTGTATACACATTCAACAGGATCAAGAAGTTCATTATGAATCCTTAAAGACACGACTGTTTGAGGCTGGATATTCACATGTAAATCGAGTAGACCAACCATTATGTTATGCAGCACGTGGTGGAATCATCGATGTTTATTCTATGAATTATGAATATCCTTTGAGAATTGAATTCTTTGATAATGAAATTGATAGTATACGTTTCTTTGATATATCAACACAACGTACAATACAAATAGTAAACGAAGCCACCATCATTCCAGCTACAGATTTGTTATTTACAAATGAAGAAATTAAAACGATTGTAGAGAAAGCAAATGAGGAATTAGGACATACTAGTGCGTTATCAAAACAAGCCAAGGAGAGATTAGAAGAAACTATCAATGAAGAGTTGGATGCGATTTCTAATCGTCGTATGGAAAGCAAATTTTATCGCTATCATGCACTCTTACACCAACATCATACAATCTTAGATTATGTAGATGATGCAATTGTATTTGTCTCCAGTAAAGAAGAAGTAAACGATGCACAAAAACATATCCAAGAAGAAACAATCTCTTATATTCAAGAATTATTCCAAGAAGGATTAGGATTATGTAAGTTCGCTGTATTCGCTGATATTTCGCATACTCTTGGAAAACAAGAAGTCGTGGAATTTGGAATGTTTGTTGATTATAAGAAACCTATATCATCACAGATTTTAACGATGTCTCTAGGAGATATCAACCTAGAAAGAACCATTCATGAAATTATTGAGGAGGCACGAAAACGTAAAGTTTTATTATGTCTTGAAGAGAGTGAATGTAAACAAGTAAAAGAATTATTAAATAATGAGAATATACATTTTCGTACCATACAGGAAGAGGATACTCTAGAAGTAGGAATACAATTTACACATCATAAACTAGTGGAAGGTTTTACTTGTGTAAAAGAAAACATCAGTGTTTATACAAGTAAAGAACTATTCCATACACGCCAACAAGCAGTTCGTTATAGTAATAAATTTAAAGAAGCAGAAGTGCTTCATGATTATCAGGAACTGCATATTGGAGATTATGTTGTGCATAATCAACATGGGATAGGAAAATATCTAGGAATTGTTAATAAAGTAATTGATGGAGTACATAAAGATTTCTTACATATAGCATATAAAGGTGATGATATCCTATTGGTTCCTCTGGAACAATTCCGATTGATCCGCAAATTCGTATCGAAAGAGGGAGCTTCTCCTAAGTTAAGTAAATTAGGTAGTGGTGAATGGGAAAAAACAAAACGTAAAGTCAGTGAAAAAATTGCGGAATTGGCAGATCGTTTGATACACCTATACGCAAATAGAGATGAAAACATAGGATTTGCTTATCAAAAAGATAGTGAAATGCAACAGCAATTTGAAAATGACTTTGACTATGAACTTACGCTAGATCAAGCACAGGCAGTAAAAGAAATTAAGCAGGATATGGAAAAAGCGAAACCAATGGATCGTTTATTATGTGGAGATGTAGGTTTTGGTAAAACTGAAGTTGCGGCACGTGCTGCTTTTAAAGCAGTAATAGATTCAAAACAAGTTGCTTTCTTATGTCCAACGACCATCTTATCTTTACAACACCATAAAACCTTTATAAAGAGGTTTCGTAACTTTCCAGTACGTGTAGAGGTTGTTAATCGTTTTATAACACCGGCAGATCAAAAAAGAATCCTTCAAGATTTAAAGGATGGAAACATAGATATCTTGATTGGTACCCATCGTTTATTATCAAAAGATGTCGTATTCAAAGACCTTGGATTTCTAGTAATTGATGAGGAACAACGCTTCGGAGTGGAACATAAAGAAAAAATTAAAGAGTTAAAAAATAGTGTGGATGTATTATCTTTAAGTGCAACACCTATTCCAAGAACGTTACAGATGTCTTTGATTGGAATTCGCTCTTTATCACAATTAAATACGCCTCCTATGAATCGTATGCCAGTACAAACCTATGTCATCGAAAAAAACTTCTCTATGGTAAAGGAAATAATCCAGCGAGAACTTGGACGTAATGGACAAGTATTTTATCTCTACAACAACGTAAAAGAAATATACAATGTTGCTAGGAAATTAAGAGAAGCTCTTCCAGATATTGAAATTGGGGTAGCTCATGGGCAGATGGCTAGAGATGATATCGAAGATGTTATGATGCAGTTTACACAAAATACATATCAAGTTTTAGTTTGTACGACCATCATTGAAACAGGGATAGATATACCTAATGCCAATACCATCCTAATTGATGGTGCAAATCATTTTGGTTTATCTCAACTCTATCAGATTAAGGGACGTGTAGGTCGAAGTGATCGATTAGCCTATGCATATTTGATGTATTCTCCAAATCGACAATTAAGTGAAATCGCAATGAAACGACTTAAATCTATCAAAGAGTTTACACAACTTGGAAGTGGATATAAAATCGCAATGCGTGATTTAACAATCCGTGGTGCAGGAGATATGCTAGGACCCCAACAAGCTGGATTCATCGATACCGTTGGTATTGATATGTACATTGAAATGTTGAATTCCGCAATTATGGAGAAAAAGGGTATCAAAGTTGAAGAAAAAATAGAACTTGCAAAGGCAAATATAAAAGTAGATGCGTATATTCCAAGTAAATTTGCGACAGAGGACTATGAGAAAATCACGTTGTATCAAAGAATGGATGCCATCACTACAAAGAAAGAACTGTTAGCGATGATGGAAGAAATCAAAGATAATTATGGTAAACTTCCTAAAGCAGTACAACTCTTATTTGAGAAAAAGAGATTGGATATCTTCATTAATGAACCACATGTGGAATCCTTTAAAGAATTACAAAATGAGGTTGAAATTACATTTAGTGATACATGGTCAAATTCTATTGATGGTGTAAAATTATTTGAAATGATGACCACAATTTCTAAAGACATCGTAATACGTTATAAAAACAATCGCATTACGATGCGATTATCAAAAATTAAAGATTGGTTATATATCATTCTAGAAGTATTAGAAAGAACAGAGAAGTTTTAAAAAAATAGTGATGGAGAAATATTCTCTTTCACTATTTTTATTTGGCAGATCTTACTGCATAAACGTATTTCGTTGTAAGGATGTACTGCTTGTTAATATAAATCACAGTATCATCTTCGCACATAACACTTTGCGTTACTTCAAGAAGTGGTGTACTGGTTGGAGTATTTAATAATTTAGCATATTGTTTGTCCGCAAAACTTATTTGAAAATGATCTTCAAATTTCGAAGGTATTAAATTGGCTTCTTGTTGAACCAATTTTAATAAAGATTTATGTTCTAAGTTTTCCTGCATCAAAAAAGTGAAACTTGCAGGGAAATAATCAACTTCAACGATACAAGGAACTTCATCCACTAGGCGAACGCGTGTAATTTCGATAAGCATTTCACTGTCTGTCTGAAGTTTTTTTATGAGTTCACTATCACCCTTACATAATCGACATTCAACGATTTTTGTAGAAGGTTTCGCATGCATACGAAGGCAGGTATCTGTAAAACTACCGCCAGAGAATATCTCTTCTGTATGAATTGGTGTTTTTACAAACGTGCCTTTCCCATGTTTTTTAATTAGGATGTGCTCATCTACAAGTTGTTGAATGGCATGTCGTACAGTTACTCGACTAATGTGGTAGATTTCACTTAATTGTAATTCTGGTGGGATACGATCTCCAGGTTTATACTTTCCTGATTTAATTTGTTTATATAGTTCTTGATATAACTGTTCCTGTAAGGTAACAGCACTTAACTGTTTAAAGGTTTCCATAAAATTTCTTCCTTTCCCAAATACTACTACTGTTATTATAGGTAAAATAATCCTTATTGGCAACCATAGTTTGACAACGCTTTCATGTTGTGTTACTATGTATTTAGTTAATACAAGTTAATACAACACGAAAGGAGAGAGGAATGGAAAGAAAAATCATTGTGGCAACTCATGGAGATGCGGCAAATGGTATCACAGATTCAGTTCGTATGATATTGGGAGAAATAAAAGTTCAAATTGAAACATTCACTTTGAAGCCAGGGGAGAATACGAGAGATTTTGTAGAAACTATCAAAACAGAGATTGAACAAAATAAAAACACGGAATATGTAATCTTAACAGATCTTTATGGCGCAAGTGTATGTTCTTCTATGTATTCATTGGTGGTGTTTGAGAATGTATGGTTATTCTCAGGCGTAAATGTAGGTATGTTGTTACTGATTTGCGTTGATTATCCAAACAAGTTATCAAGTAGCGATGCGGATAAAATTGTTAAAGATACTTGTAATGGAATTCGTTATTTAAAACATGAAAAAGAAATCGAAGAGGATTTCTAAAGGAGGAATTATATTGGAACGAAAATTTTTAGATTTATTCGCGCATAAGAAACCTATTCTAGCGATGCTTCATCTTAAGGGAGAAAATGATGAAGACATTATGAATCGTTTAAAAAAAGAAGTTGAAACCTATGTACAAGGGGGAGTTGATGCAATTATTGTAGAGAATTATTTTGGAAAGTATGATCAATTAGAGAAAGCTCTGGCCTATGTGAAAAGCTTACAACTTTCTATTCCTTATGGTGTAAACTGTTTAAATGTAGATACTATGGGATTTGAATTAGCAATACGATATCAAGCTTCTTTTGTACAATTGGATTCTGTTGTAGGACACGTACGTCCACGTGATGAACAAACCTTGGAAGCATTCTTTAAAATGTATCGTGAACGATATGATGGATGCATTCTAGGAGGAGTGAGGTTTAAATATCAACCTGTATTGTCGGAAAACAGTGTAGAAGAAGATCTGAAAATCGCAGAAACAAGATGTGATGCAATTTGTGTAACACAAGATGCTACTGGACAAGAGACATCCTTAGAAAAAATAAAACAGTTTAAAGATACACTTTGTGATTTTCCACTTATCGTTGGTGCTGGCATAACACCAGAAAACATTGAAGAACAATTTAAGATTGCTGATGGAGCAATCGTTGGAAGTTATTTCAAAGATAGTTATAAGGATGATGGTGAAGTAAGTAAAGAGCATGTAGAAAATATTATGAACGCAGTACGAAAAATCAGAGGTGAAGAAAAATGATAAAAGCAGTTCGTGTGGATCATCGATTACTTCATGGACAAGTAGCATTTGCTTGGACAAAAGTATTACAAACAGACTGTATTTTAATTGCAAATGACGCTGTTTCTAAAGATCAATTGAGAATGTCTGCACTGCGCATGGCGAAACCAGATAGCGTAAAATTAGTAATGAAAAACATCGAGGATTCTATACTTGCTTTGAATAGCGGAGTAACTGATAAATACAACTTATTTATCATTGTTGAAACGATCGAAGATGTATATCGTCTTACAAAAGGATTTGCAAGTATCAAAGAAGTTAATCTAGGTGGTACAAAATCAACAGAAGAGCGAAAACAAATTTCAAAAGCCGTTTTTGTCTCTGAAACAGACTGCGAAAGAATAAAAGAAATGAATGATCATGGTATAAAAGTTACAGTGCAAATGGTACCAGATGAACCAGCACAAAATGCCATAGATTTAATTTAGGAGGGATAGCATATGATGCTACAAACATTATTGATATTTTTGGTTGCGATTATTGGATATTTAAATAGTTTCTTAGCAAGTTCTATGATCTGTCGTCCTATGGTTATGGGAATGCTTGTTGGGGTTGTTCTTGGGGATATTGAAACAGGTGTTAAAGTAGGTGCTACATTAGAACTTGTATGGCTGGGAGCGATGGCAATAGGTGCTAGCAATCCACCAGATATGATATCAGGCTCTATCATTGGTACTGCTTATGTAATTGTTACTGGTTCTAATATTTCAAACTCAGTAGCACTTGCTGTTCCTGTATCTATGCTTATGCAAACTCTTTGGAACTTTATGATGATGGTAATTGTTCCAGTACTTGCTGCGAAAGCTGATCATTATGCACTAAATAATCAACCTAAAAAAGTTGATGCAATGCATTATTTAGCAATTGGAATACAAGTTAGTATTTTATCTGTGTTAACGGCAATTGGCTTCTATGTAGGTTCTGCAGTCATGGAATCTTTCGTAAATAGCATTCCAACATTTATTACAAGTGGTTTGAATTATGCAATGGGTATTATTCCAGCAATTGGTTTTGCAATGTTAGTACGTATGATTGTAAACAAGAAATTGGCTTGTTTCTTATTCTTAGGATTCTTATTGGTAGCGTATTTCCAATTAAGTATTGTCGGCGTAACTTGTATTGCAATTGTACTTGTGGCAATCCTTCTACTTAATGTAAATCAAGGTGTCACAATGAATAAGGAGGTTCTTGAAGATGACAACGAATTCTAATACAAAAAAGTTAACAAACAAAGAACTACGACAAGTTTTCTGGAGATCATGTCAACTTGATGTATCATGGAACTATGAAAGACAACAAAATCTTGGATACTCTTATGCAATGACACCAGTTGTTCGTAAATTGCTTCATGACGATCCTGAAAAGGAAAAAAGAGCGCTTCAACGTGGATTAGATTTTATGGCAATAACACCTCAATTATCAACATTATTGATGGGAATCAATGCTGCAATGGAAGAAGAGAACGCAAACAATCCTGATTTTGATGATACCACAATTGCTGCTGTAAAAACATCTCTTATGGGACCCTTAGCAGGAATTGGAGATTCTTTGATTGCTGGTACTTTACGTATTATCGCAACAGGAATCGCGATTAGCTTTGCATCAAAAGGGAATATCCTTGGTCCTATTTTATTCCTATTGATTTATAATGTACCAGGATTCTTGATTCGTTATTTTTCATTAAAATTCGGATATAAATATGGCGCAAGCTTTATTACAAACGCAGAGAAAAATGGCTTCATGGAGAAAGTCACATATGCTGCAGGAATTATCGGTCTTATGGCAATCGGAGGTATGATTGCAAGCTTTGTTTATTTTGATTTATCTTTCATTACAATTGGTTCAGGAAAATTTGCAGAATCTATTACAAACTATCTAGATATGGTAATGCCTTGTCTTGTACAATTAAGTTTATTTGGATTTATGTATTGGTTGTTAGGAAAGAAGGTAAAAACAACCTATATCCTCATAGGAACGGTTGTGTTCTGTATTGCATTCTGTTGGATCTTTGGTTTGTAGAAGATGAAGTTAAAAGAAAAGGATATCTTAGCCATACTAGAAGGAGCTTCTTTTCTTGCTGGAGGAGGTGGGGGAGCTTGTAAAGATGCACATATTCTTCTAGAAGCATTTAAGGAGAAATACCCAAAGGAACCTATTGAAATAGATTTGATTTCTATAGAAGAAATGGAAGATGAAAAGAAAACAGCGGGAATTGCAGTAATGGGTGCCCCGACAGGAGGTACAAGCTTAGATATTACTCCATGTATTGTAAATGCGTTTGAGAAATTAAAATCCTATGAAAAAGAGGTTACAATTTCTTATACTTTACCTCTAGAATTAGGAGGGTTCAATACATTTGTACCAATCCTAATTTCACTGATAGAGAAAATCCCAATGATAGATGCGGACTGTTGTGGTAGAGCGGTACCAGGTCTAGATACAACGATTGCGTATATTAATGGTTGTACAACAGGTCCTATTGTTATGGCTGATACAGATAATAATACAGTTATATTAGATATACAAGACAACCATGATGCAAAAAAGTTGGAACAACTAGCTCTACCAATTGTTGAACAATTTCATCAAAATGCAGGTATTGCAGGATGGATGTACACCAAGAAAGATATGCAAGGAAACATCCCAAAAAAAACAATTTCACTATGTTTGCGTATCGGCAGGATCATAATGGAAAAAGAAGAAGATATTTTTCAAGTATTACAAATACAAATGGGGATAAAATCAAGGTGCATTGCGAATAAATTTCAAATAAAAGATTTTCATTCTGAACAGTCTGGTGGATGGGATATTGGTACTATTGAGTTGAGTAATGATAAAGAGGTTTATTTTGTAGCATTCACGAATGAGAATCTAGCATTATTTAAATCTGTAGAGGGAAAGAAACAGATAGTAGCTACAGTACCAGATATTATTACCTTGTATGATACTAATGAACATAAAGTCTTAACAAATGAAGATCTTATGGAGCTATATCATAAGAATACGTTATTTGCACATACTGTATCTGTTGGAGTTGTAAGAGCGGATGAATTATGGTATCAAAAGAATACAGAGGAAATATGGGATACATATTTTGATTTAATACATTATCAAGAAGGTGTTTTCACTATTTAAGAGTACTCAAATACATATAAAAAGATGAAAGGAATAGAGATTCTGATTAGCTCCCTTTCATCTTTCTTTTACTGTTTCTTAATAGGATGACGAATGACTGTTTTTAGGTTCTCAGGTTTGCATTTACGAGGATCACATAGGTATATTTCATGATGCATACGATTTTGCCCAGTTATCATCTTGGAATGAAAATCCAAAACGTATCCTTGTTCTTTTATATAGGAATGCATTTTCTCTACACTTGCTGGTTCATCATCATAAGAACCCTTATGCATGATTTGTACACAAAAACCTTCCTCTACTTCCATATAGGTAGTGCTGGATACATCCATTTCTGGATGTTTTTCATGATAGGATGTACATGCCCAATCAAATACCTCTTTGTTTACAAATTCAGGAAGACGAATCATGGATATCCAAGAAAATGTATCCTTATGTAAAAAATCAGGCATTTCATAACCATCCATCCACCAAAAACCTTCCAGAGGAGGTACTACATAATCAAAGTATCCATCAAGGGATTGTTTTGATAATTTACTCATCTTAATGGTAAAACTTATCCCATAAAGAATTTGCATTGCGCGTTGATATTCACCACCTTCTTCATTTGGATTGCCTTTCCCTTTCACTGTCACATAAAACATTCTAGGTACTTCAATGATCATCGGTGAGGTCTTGGGAAGATATAAATCCTTGTATGCTTTTTTGTAATCTAACTTTTCCATAATGTCCCTTCTTTCATAGAAATCATAGCATAGTTAATATGACAGCAATGTGTCATATTAAATTAACCTTGACTTTTGATATTTATAGTTTAGAATGTAAGGGGTAACACAATTGAAGTTAGGTGGTTAACTTGTTTCAAATAAAAAAGGTATTTAATAACAATGTAGTATTAGTGAATGATTCTAAAAATCTTGAAAGAATTCTTATTGGAAGAGGCATTGCTTTTAAAAAAAACGCTGGGGAATATGTAGACTTAGATAAAATAGAGAAAACATATATTGTGGAATCTAGTGAAATTACAGAGCGATTCGTTCAATTGGCTAATGAAGTGCCTATAAATCATTTGGAGTTGGTAACAAAAATTGTAAATGATGCGGAAAAAGAATTAAGGTATAAGTTTGATCAAATAACTTATATTGGGTTGGCAGACCATATTAATTACGCATTAAGTAGGTATAAAAAAGGCTATAAAATTCAAAACGCTTTACTACATGAGATTAAAAGACTTTATCCATCACAGTTCAAAGCAGCAATGAAAGCTCTAGAAACAATTGCTTATTATGAATCTGTAGAACTTATGGAGGATGAAGCAGGGTTTATTGCATTGCACTTTGTAAATGGGGAACAAAATGGGGATATAGATTATACAATGAAAATAACCGAGACATTACAAAAAATTATTCTTTTATTGGAGGATAATTTGATGTTGGAGTTGAATGAAAACTCATTGAATTACCAACGGTTTATAACGCATTTAAGATTCTTTATGAAAAGAATTTCAAATGAAACAGATCGTGACGATGAATTTCCAGAGATGTATGATTTAATTATTCAATCGTATCCTAAAGCAACATCATGTGTAAATACCATTATTGAGTATTTACAGGAAACAATGCATTGTCAAATATATCCTGAAGAAAAAATGTACTTGATATTGCATGTGCAACGATTAATTAAATAAAAGGGATTGTAACTGGTAAGCAGGCAACACCCAAGTAGGAGAAGCTTTGTTCTCTTATTTTGGATGTGTCTGCTTTTTTGTTTTAAAAACCACTGACTTCATACACAAAGCAGGAAAGGAAGATATACATGAAGAAATATCAAAAACTCGTCGAATTTATCGTACAAAATGTTGGAGATAAAGAAAATATTCTAAGCGTTACACATTGTATGACAAGACTTCGTTTTACATTAAAAGAGGATAAAAAAGTAAATGAAAAAGAACTCCTTACTTCATCAGAAATTATGACCGCGCAATATGCTGGAGGTCGATTTCAAGTAGTTGTAGGGACACATGTAGCAGATGTTTTTCAAGAACTCCAAGACTTTATAGGAAATCAAAATGAACTATTCGAAGAAAAGAAAAAAGGTATTAATGGTCTTATAGAAATCATCACAAAAGTAATTACACCTATACTAGGCATCTTAACAGCATCAGGTTTATTGCAAGGTATTTTAGCAATATTAACGGTTACAAATGTGTTGAATACAAATGATGGTGCCTACATTGTATTGCATGCGATGGGTCAAACAGCATTTTATTTCTTACCTGTTGTATTGGGATATACAAGTGCAAAAGCGTTCAAATTAAACCCTTTTGTTGGAATGATGTTAGGAGCTTCTTTAATTATTCCAGAACTACTTAGTAATTTAACAACAGAAGAAGCGCTTTACACACTATTTCAAGGGACAATTTTTGAAACTCCAGTATATAAGACCTTCTTTGGAATTCCAATGCTATTTCCAGCGAATGGATATCAATATACAGTTATTCCGATTATCCTTATCACATATGTAGGATCAAAAGTAGATCGTTTATTAAAGCATATCATACCAGATTTACTTGCGCATAATCTAAACGCGTTTCTTACAATTCTTATTACTGTGCCCTTATCTATTCTTGCGATTGGGCCTATTACCAATGTGTTAAGTGCCATTATTGGCGCTACTGTTTCTGGTTTATATACAATCTCTCCTATGATTACATCGGTGGTTGTCGCACTGTTATACCAACCATTAGTAATTTTTGGGTTGCATTGGCCAATATCAGCGATTGGTATTAGTAATCTAGCAATGCATGGTTCTGATTATATCTTTCCAATGTCTTTTACAGCAAACTTTGCACAAACAGCTGTTGTACTTGCGATATTTTTAAGAACAAAGTCTAAGCAACAAAAAGCGTTAGCAATTCCAGCAATGGTTTCAGGAATTTTCTGTATTATTGAACCAGCAATATACGGATTTAGCTTGCCAATCAAAAAGAGGTTTGCATTTTCTATGATAGGTGGTGCAGTCGGTTCTATTATTATCGCAATTTTTTCCGCGAGAATGTATACATTCTCCTTTGGTGTACTAGGGTTTGTATCTTTTATTGATCCAAAAACAGGAAGTATGAGTGGCCTATTTGTGGCAATTATTGCCACAATTGCTACAAGTGTGGTAGCATTCTTACTTACTTATCTAACATTCAAAAAAGAAGATGATATAGAAGATCAAGAGAAAAGCAAATTAATCATAACGGAAGATATCGTTTCTCCTATGAAGGGAACCTTATTAGCGATAGAACAATGTAATGACAAAACATTTGCTTCCGGGAAAGTAGGAATGGGTATTGTAATACATCCCGATGAAGATGAAGTATATTCTCCTATAACAGGAATTGTAGAAACAGTTTTTCCTACTGGTCATGCGATTGGTATTATTAGTGATTCAGGTATCGAAGTGTTAGTACATATTGGAGTTGATACAGTAGAATTACAAGGCAAAGGGTTTCAATTACATGTAGAAAAGGGTCAAAAAGTAAAACAAGGAGACATTTTAGCTAGCGTAGATTTGAAGTCCATTGAAAAAGCAGGATATTCTACAGAGACGATAGTAGTGATTACAAATACAAAAAACTATTTAGATATTATTCCTGAACAAAAGGATCATATCAATGTTGGTGAAAAAATACTAACTGTAATGCCATTTAGAAATACCAAGAATCAAGAGGTATTTTTGGAGGAAGAATTGTATGAGAGATAACATATGGGGAGTCCTTGTTGGAGGGGCATTGGGAGATGCGATGGGAATGCCAACAGAATGTTGTACACAAGAGACTATAAGACAGAATTTTCCAGATGGTGTCACCAAACTATATCCATCAAATGATCAGGATGTGTTTGCTAGAAGATTAGAAGCTGGATCAATCACTGATGATACTATTAATACATTGATGATCCTAGATATGATTATAAATAATAAAGGTGTCGTAAAAGTTCAAGAGTATGTTGATAAATTAAGAGATTGGAACACAAATTCAGGTGTTTCCGCTTATGTTTCTGGTCCATCGACTTTAAAGGCATTGGAGAAAATAGAAAATGGCGTACCAATAGAAGAGACAGGAATAAGTGGAACAACCAATGGCGCTGCAATGAAAATAGGTCCCATAGGATTGGTTAGTAATTACATGAAGATGGATGAACTTGTAAGAAATGTGCATCAAATTTGTATGCCTACCCACAATACAAAAATTGCCATCGCAGGAGCTAGCGCAGTAGCCGCGGCAATCAGTTATGTGATACATGGAGGTTCTTCTATTGAAGAAATTTGGAATTTGGCATATAAAGCAATTGAAGCATCGGCTCCATATGGATATGATTTCCCTAGTGCTTCCTTAGCATATCGGATGAAACAAACACAGAACATAATTGCAGAAGAAAAAGATGAAAAAGTCATCTTAAAGCGGTTATATCAAGAAATAGGTTCAGGTATGGAGTCCATTGAAACAATTCCTTGTGTTTTCGCAATTGTTGAACTCGCAGATAAAAATCCATTAAAAGCTGCACAATTGAGTGCTGAAATAGGTTGGGACACAGATACAATAGGTGCGATAAGCTGTAGTATTTGTGGAGGAATGAATCCGGAATTTCCAGAAGATTATATTCAATTAATAGAAAAAGTAAATGGTCTTGACTTTCATAAATTTACGGAAGATATCTATCCATATGTAAAATAAGAAAGGAAAAACATATCTTATTTTGATGATGTCTAACACCCGCATTTGTTTTAGTTGTAAATTGTAGTAAAACACGCTAAAATAAACATATCAAAAAGTGAGGTATAAGATGATGTTACATAAACAATTTTTTACTTCCGAATCAGTTACGGAAGGACATCCAGATAAAATTTGTGATCAGATCAGTGATGCAGTATTAGATGCGATACTGGCACAAGATCCAACAGCACGTGTAGCGTGTGAAACTTGTTGTACAACAGGTATGGTTATGATTATGGGAGAAATCTCAACAAATTGTTATGTGGATATAGCAAGTATCGCAAGAAATGTAGTACTTGATATAGGATACGATCGTGCAAAATATGGATTTGATGGAACAACTTGTTCTGTATTAACATCCATCGATGAACAATCCAAAGATATCGCATTAGGTGTTGACCATTCATTTGAATCGAAAGCAGGTGGAGAAGACAACCATGGTGCAGGGGATCAAGGAATGATGTTTGGATATGCAAGTGATGAGACTCCAGAATATATGCCATTACCAATTTCTTTAGCGCATCGTTTATCAAAACAATTAACAAAAGTGCGTAAAGATGGTACGTTAGAGTATTTACGTCCAGATGGAAAAACACAGGTTACGATTGAATATGAAAATGGAGAACCAAAACGAGTAGATGCTATCGTTATTTCTACACAACATTCGGAAACAGTAGAGTTAGATACCATTCGTGAAGATCTAAAGAAACATGTTATCGATGTAATTGTAGATGTGAACTTAATGGATGAAGATACAAAAATCTTTATCAATCCAACAGGTCGCTTTGTAATTGGTGGACCTCAAGGAGATAGTGGACTAACAGGACGTAAAATCATTGTAGATACGTATGGTGGAATGTCGCGTCATGGAGGAGGAGCTTTCTCTGGAAAAGACCCAACGAAAGTTGATCGTAGTGCAGCGTATGCAGCTCGTTATGTAGCAAAAAATATTGTTGCGGCAGGACTTGCGAAAAAATGTGAAGTACAACTTGCGTATGCGATTGGAGTTGCGCAACCAGTAAGCTTACTGGTGGATACATTTGGTACAGGAAAACTGGAAGATGACGCAATCGCGGAAATCGTTCGTAAAGAGTTTGACTTAAGACCAACAGCAATTATCAAAGAATTGGATTTACGTAAACCAATTTATCGTCAATTAGCATCTTATGGCCATTTTGGTAGAGATGATTTGAATGTAAAATGGGAAAGTCTAGAACCAGCAGAAAGATTGAAAAAATATTTATAATCCTGTGAAATTTGCAGGATTTTTTATGTTTATTATTAGTTAATCATGTATAATCCAATGCCTGTTGACAATACTATCATTAGTAAAGGAGTGTCTATATGAAAGCAACAGGAATCGTACGAAGACTTGATGATTTGGGAAGGTTGGTAATTCCCAAGGAAATTCGAAAACAATACCGTTTAAAAGAGGGAGACTCTATTGAATTCTTTATAGATAACGATAAGATTGTAATACAGAAATTTGATATGATGTCACGACATATGGAAGAAATTAATATCATGTGTGAGACATTAACCGCAATCTATCAAAACACAGTGCTTTTCATTCAAGAAGAGTGGTTAGAGCGATATGATCGTAAAATACGTGAAGAATTTATAGAGTTAACACATATTCATAGAATGAGAATGTTTGAAAAAGAAGTTGTATTTCAAGATAGTGAGGATGCATCAAAAGGGATTATATATCCAATTACTGCATATGGAGACTGGTATGGTGCTTTTGTGGTAGTTTATGATAAAAAGGATTTAGAAAAAGAAGAACTCTATGCATTAGAAGCGTTTGTACAACTTTTATCTCGCCAACAACAACAATAAATGGTAAACTTATTGGTAGAGGTGAACATCATGCGTTTAGATAAATATTTAAAAACAGCACGTATACTGAAAAGAAGAACAGTATCAAAAGAACTCGCGGATAATGAACGAGTTTACGTGAATGATAAAATCGCAAAACCATCTACCGATGTAAAGATAGGAGATATCATTAAAGTAATATTTGGGTATCGAGAACTTACGGTTCGTGTATTGATGTTGTCAAAGCAAGTGAATAAAAATGATGCGGCTTTGATGTTTGAAGTGATAGAAGAAAAATTGATAAAAAAAGAAGATACGGCTATCCTATAAGGAAATGGTATCTTCTTTTTTGTATTGATAGATTGTGTTTTATTTTTTTCTAAAACAAGTACTCTCTGATAGAAATAGACCTAAAATTGTTAAACCTGCTCCTATCCAAGTGATATAGGTCACATTCTCTCTTAAAATTAGAAATGATGTAACAATGGTAACCACTGGTACTAAATAAATATAAATGCTAGTTTTTAAAGCGCCTAATGTTTTCACAGCGAAATTCCAAGTGACAAAGCATGTCGCAGAGGCACCTAATCCAAGATAGATAAAATTAAAAGTATTCGTGATATTAAAAAAGGCATCTATATTTGGTGAAAAATCCAAGAAGAACAATGCAGGAATAATACAGATAAGTCCATACGTAAAGATTCTTCTAGTCATTGGTATGGTAGCATATTCATACGTGCTTAACTTCTTTGTGAGTAAGGAGTAACATGCCCATACAAAGGAAGCACCCAATGCAAGTAAATCACCCGTTATATCAAAATGCAAACTAGAACCATTGAAACTAATAATACAAATACCAGCCATGGCACAAAGAAACCCTATAAAAAAATTCGCATGTAAGGATTTATCCGTAGGGAAAAAGATTCTAGATAGAATTGCGGTGAAGAATGGTGCGATGGAAATAATGACTCCAATATTCGATGCGAGAGTATAGGTAAGGGCAATGTTTTCCATTAAAAAATACAAACAAATACCACAAAGTCCTGCCAAGAAAAATAAAAGTTCTTGTTTCTTATCTTTGACATGTAGAAGGCGTGGATAAGCAATCCATAGGGAAATAAACCCAATGACAAAACGAATAAACAAGATTTCAACAGGAGTGAAATCGCTTAGTAATACTTTTGTTGAAATAAAGGTTGTACCCCATAGCACAATGGTGAAAAAGGCCGCAATATGGCCTGTTGTTGATTGTTTCATAAATCGTTCTCCTTGTCTTGGTGGAAGATGTTACGATAGGCTCCAGGAGATATACCAAGAAATGTGCGAAAGAAATTTGTAAAATGACTTTGATCAAAAAAGCCAGATGCACTAGATGCCTCTAAGACACTAGCACCCTTTTCTAAAAGCTCTTTTGCCTTATTTACACGGATAACTTCTAAATATCGATAGGGTGTAATCCCTTTTTCTTTTGTAAATGCACGTAATAAGGTAGAAGAACTCATAGAACTAAGATCACATAGTTGTTTTAAGCGAATCTGTTCACGATAATGAAGTTGCATATAGTCACATACAACTGCGAGTTCTTGACTATGATTTTCTTCATGATAGGTATAAGGGGAGCTGTTCTTATCAAGTAATTCTGTAATTAGGAACAACAAGGTTTCTTCTTTTTCAAATTCTTTGCTGTTTTCTACAATCATGCGATGTACATTATGTAGGTACGTAGCGATTTCTTCATCTTTTAGTACATTTTTATGGAATTGAGGAAGACGATCTACGCCACTGATATCTTTTGCGATAGAACGCATGGTTTCTTTTGGTATATTTAATGCTCGATAATCTAGTAATTCATTATCCAAAGGTGCGCAGTCATGATTTTCTCCTGGATTGAAGATAATAATATCCTGTGCCACCAGATGATATTCTACATTTTTACAAAGGAGACGACGTTGTCCATGCTCGATAAAACCAATCACATAGTATTCATGGAAATGGTTCGGAAAAGGTTGCATGATACCTTTAAATTGATAGGCTTCTAATTGCAAATCCTCATCATAATAAAATTCACGGCTTTCAGTTTTCATATAGGCACTCCTTTTGAGTATTATTTTACTACAAAAGTACTCAAAAGACTTGTATAAAATCGTCAGGAATATGCTTGACGCAATAAGTTAACTATGGTAAACTTCTCGTGTGTTAAGTTAGACTAAACTAACTAAGGAGCTATTATGATTGATAAAAGATTACTAAAAGAAATGTCAGAAGCAAAAAAATACGTAGTAAGACAGGTTGCTATGCAATGGATTTCCCTATTGTGTAACATTGGATTTGTCATGCTCATTGCATGGGTACTTGTTTGTCTATTTGATAATGCAATACAGATTCAACAATTATGGTTTATGGTAGGTGGATCTATCGTATTGTTAACGATTCGCATGTATTGTACGAAGAAAGCAAGTGACTATGCACATCTTGCCTCATCGCAAGTAAAAGATCATCTTCGGAAACGTTTATATGAGAAATTACTTTCTATGAAAAATGCTTACCAAGACTATATTTCAACAAGTGAACTTGTGCAGTTAAATGTAGAAGGTGTTGAACAACTAGAAACTTATTTTGGGCGATATCTCCCTCAATTTTTCTATAGTATGCTAGCACCAATTACTTTGTTTTTAGTTTTGGTATGGATGGATGTACAAAGCTCTCTTGTATTATTGATATGTGTTCCACTTATTCCTCTTTCTATTATCGCTGTTCAAAAATTTGCGAAAAAACTATTATCGAAGTACTGGAAAAGTTATACAACTCTTGGAAATAGTTTTTTGGAGAATTTACAAGGTTTGACCACATTAAAAATCTATCAAGCAGACGAATATAAAAATGTGAAAATGAATGAAGAAGCAGAAAATTTCCGCAAGATAACAATGAAAGTCTTAACGATGCAACTCAATTCTGTTAGTGTTATGGACCTCATTGCATATGGAGGTGCAGCGATTGGAAGCATTGTTGCAATCCTTGGTTTTACCAATGGCAGAGTAAGTTTATTTGCTGTACTTTGTATTATTTTGTTATCTTCAGAATTTTTTATCCCGTTGCGACTTTTAGGATCCTTCTTCCATATCGCAATGAACGGTATTGCGGCAAGCTCTAAAATATTTAAAATTTTAGATATGCCAATTGAAGAAGAAGGTAAAGAATGGTTTAACGAACAAGAAATTGATATATCTTTTCAAAACTTAAACTTCTCATACGATTCAAAACGCCAAATTTTACATGATATTACGCTGAACGTGCAACCAAAACAGTTTATAGGAATTGTTGGAGAAAGTGGTTCAGGCAAGAGTACCATTGCGAAGATATTAGCTGGTTTTACTAGTACCTATGAAGGCTCTATCACTATGCAGGGTATCGAACGTAAACATATGAATGATAAAAGCTTTTATGATCGAGTGCTATATGTAACACACAAACCAATGATTTTTAAAGGAAGTGTAAAAGAGAACTTGTGTATCGCAAAAGAAAACGCAAGCGATGATGAATGTTGGGAAGTTCTTAAGAAAACCTGTTTAAAGGAATTTATTCTTGAACAAGGTGGATTACATATGAAACTATTAGAGAATGGTTCTAATCTTTCTGGAGGACAAAAACAACGCTTATCTATAGCACGTGCACTTTTGGCAGATCGAGAAATTTATATTTTTGATGAAGCCACTAGTAACATTGATGTAGAGAGTGAAGAAGCAATCTTACAAGTTATTTTACAACTAGCAAAAACCAAAACGATTCTTATGATTACCCATCGTTTACATAATATCGAACAAAGTGATCAAATCTATGTACTTGATCAAGGACATTGTGTAGAACATGGTACTCATATAGAGTTGATGAAACATCATCATAAATATTATGAAATGTATACCACACAATCGCAATTAGAACAAATGGAAGGAGATGTTGCATATGCGTAAAGATAGTAATCTAAGGATTATGTTGAAGATGTCTTACCTTGTAAAACCACTTGCCTTTCCTATGCTCGTGGCAGTGGTACTAGGCGTCGTTGGGTTTCTATGCGCTATATTTATACCATATTTTTGTGCCTTGTTAATTAGTCATATTGCCATTCGTGCGAATAATTTCCCCATCCAAGTATTCTTTGTGATGTTGGTAGTACTTGCTGTTTTAAGAGGAGTTCTACACTATGGAGAACAGGCATGTAATCATTATATCGCCTTTAAATTATTAGCCCTTATACGAGATAAAGTATTTAAAACATTAAGACGTTTAGCTCCAGCAAAATTAGAAGGAAGAGATGCAGGAGATTTAATCTATCTTATCACAAGTGATATTGAGGCATTAGAAGTATTTTATGCACATACCATTTCTCCAATATTGATTGCGATTATAACCTCCATCATTCTATTATTTCAATTCTATAGTATGCATCCAATATTTCTTATCATTGCTCTTGTCGCTTATATATTTACAGGGGTCTGTATTCCTTATGTAATAACTAGAATAGGAAAAGAAGATGGAAAAATAGCAAAAGAATCCTTTGGAGATATGAGCAGTTATACATTAGAATCTCTTCGTAATCTACAAGATATTTTACAATACAAAAACGGAGATATACGCCTATCCCAAATGCAACAAAAAAGTGCACGTGTCAATGAACACCAGAAAAAACTAAAGGAACACGAGGGAACAAGTTCTTCACTAGGAACCTTTGCGGTAATGATATTCTCTCTTGTTATGTTTGTGAGTGGAAGTATACTGTACATCCAAGGAAGTGTATCCTTTACAACCGTATGTATGTCTACGGTATTGATGTTATCAAGTTTTGGTCCAGTATTAGCTCTATCTTCTTTATCAAATCACTTACTACTTACTATGGCAAGCGCTAGAAGAGTATTGGGACTGTTAAGTGAAAAAGAAAGCGTAGAAGATCTTCATGGGAAAGAAGAAACAGTTTTTGAAGACCTTTGTGTGGATGGTGTCCACTTTGCATATGAAGATGAAAAGATTCTACAAGATATCAACTATGAATTCAAAAAAGGTGAAATCACAGGGATATTAGGAAAGAGTGGTAGTGGGAAAAGTACTCTTTTGAAATTGATGATGCGTTTCTTCCACAACGATGAAGGTACGATTAAAATTGGGGATAAATCCCTCCAACAAATAAACACAACCAACCTACGTGATATGCAAAGTTATGTAACACAAGATACCGTGTTATTTCAAGATACCATATTCAATAACGTACATATCGCAAACTTACAGGCTTCAATAATCGATGTTGAAAAGGCATGTAAACAAGCAAATATCCATGATTTCATTATGTCTTTACCCAAAGACTACGCTACTCCAGTATCGGAATTAGGAGATTCCTTATCCGGAGGAGAAAAACAAAGAATTGCATTGGCTCGTGCGTTCTTACACAACGCAAACTGTATCTTACTAGATGAACCAACAAGTAACTTAGATGCATTAAATGAGGCTATGATTTTAAGAAGTCTTCAACAACAAAAAGATAAAACCATTGTATTAGTATCTCATCGACCAGGTACTTTAAAAATTGCAAACAGAATTTTATCTTTGGAGAATGGACGTGCCTGTTAAAGTACAACAGAAGCGTGCACAAGAAAAAGAAACCATTGAGTATATGATTGCCTACTATTGTCATAAAAAGCATAAACAAAAAACCCTCTGTGAAGAATGCAATACTTTACTAGAATATGCTAAACAACGCATTGATTATTGTCCTTTTATGGAAAGTAAAACATTTTGTTCCAATTGTAGTGTACACTGTTATCAAAAGGAAAGGCGTATACAAATACGTAATGTAATGCGTTTCTCAGGACCAAGAATGTTATTTCATAAACCAATCATGGCATTACGCCATGTCTACTATGAAAGAAAGGAGAGAAAATGAGACTTTTATATTTTATAATTGCGTGTATCTTTATGTTATTAGGAATGATTGGAGTCATTCTACCCGTATTACCTACTACACCTTTTCTTCTCGTATCCGCATATTGTTTTGCGAAAAGCTCAGAAAGATTCCATCAATGGTTTATCCATACTTCATTATATCGAAACCATTTAGAGTCTTTTGTGAATCATCGAGAAATGACAAAGAAAACAAAAGTACGATTATTGTCATTTGCTAGTACGATGATTTTATTAGCCATGTATTTTATGGATTCTATACATTTAAGAATATTTCTATTTGTACTTATGGTTTTTAAATATTACTATTTTATATTTAGAATTAAGACAATATCCTAGGAGCGATGATAGCTCCTTTTTCTATGCTGTAGGAAAGCACCATTTTTATTTCAAATAAATTGTGATACTATAGTATATGAAATGAGGGGATAGTATGGCTTTAATTTTACTTGTAGAAGATGATATGAGTATTCATCAAATGATGAAAGAATATTTAGAAAAACAAAGAGAAGAATGTTTGAGTGCTTTTTCTGGTACAGAAGCTTTATTACAATTACAACTACATACACCAGATGTAGTTATTTTAGATTTGATGTTACCAGGAATGAATGGGGAAGATTTAATTGTTAAGATAAAAGAGCAGTATTCCAACTTACCTGTTATTATTGTTTCTGCGAAAAGCAATTTAAGTGATAAAGTAGAACTATTAAACAAAGGTGCGGATGACTATGTATGCAAACCCTTTGCATTAGAAGAACTATATGCTCGTATACAAGTACAATTACGAAAAACAACCACACGTCCTTCCAATGAACTTACCTATAAGCACATCAAGTTAATGAACGATCAAAGAACACTTAAAGTAAACGATACAGATATTATTCTTACAAAACATGAATATCGAATAATGGAATTATTAATGTCCCATCCACATCAAGGATTTACAAAAAAAGAAATCTATGAATATGCATGGGAGGATTTTTATGCGGCAGATGATAAAACCATTCACGTGCATATTAGTAATATACGCAACAAATGCAAAGAAGATATCATCGAAACAATATGGGGTATCGGATTTAAGTTAAAATCATAATCTTTAAACTTTCTTTACCTTTTCTTTGCTGTTTCTAAAAGCTTAAGAGGTAAACTATGGTTGTAAGAAAGGAATGAGAGTATGGTAGAAAATATTATTGAATGTAACCAACTTAGTAAAGTTTATAAGAAACAAAGAGCTTTGGATTCTTTAAACTTAAATATTACGAAGGGGGAAATATTCGGACTTATTGGACAAAATGGTGCAGGTAAGTCTACAATGATGAAATTATTAGCTGGTTTGATTCATCCAAGTGAGGGAACCTTTAAATTATTTGGAAAAGACCCTATAGAGGATCCATATATTTATCGAAGAATCGGAACCTTAATTGAACAACCTGGTTTATATGGAAATATGACAGGAATTCAAAACATGCATATCAAGGCATTAGCAATGGGATGCGACAATGAAGAAGAATTAAGTGCATTAATGCAAATTTGTGGATTGGACGCAAAGTTAAAAAAGAAAGTTAAATCTTATTCATTAGGAATGAAACAACGTTTAGGACTTGCGTTATCTATGATTGGAGACCCAGAACTCTTAATACTTGATGAACCAGTGAATGGATTAGATCCACAAGGGATTACAGATATTCGTAATGCAATCTTACGCGTCAATCAAGAACGCAATGTAACAATACTATTAAGTTCTCACATTTTAGAAGAACTTAGTAAAATTGCGACATCTTATGGCATCATAAAAGACGGTGTCTTGATTCAACAAATGAGTCGTGAAGAATTGGATCAAAGCTGTAAAGATTATTGTTTACTACAAGTTCATGATGTGAAAAAGGCAGCTGTTGTCTTAGAAGAAACATGCCACATTAAAGAATTCAAAACAATCGATCAAAATTGTATCCATATATATGAACAAGTAGATACAAGTGAAGTAAATGAAATATTAGTAAAACATGGAGTTCGTGTGTCAGAAATTATGATGCATAAGCAAAATTTAGAAGCTTACTTCCTAAGTATTACAGGGGGTGAATCTCATGTGGAATAATCTAAAGAGTGATTTGTATAGAACCTTTCATATGAAAGCATTCTATGTAACGTTGATATTAGCGGTAGCTGCGTTTATGATGATATTAGGAGAATTTGGATTACAAAGCAATACTCCATTTGCAACTTTTCATAGGGGAAAAGATACCTTTGTACAGTTTCTATATTACACACCAAAATCAATGATGTATTCTTTACTAGTATTGATTTTTGTAGGAATTTTCTCTACTGATGAGTATAACTGTGGGTATGTAAAAAATACGTATCCATTACAATCTCATAAATCCACATTAGCGATAGCTCGTTATTTCTATTGTGTCATCATATGTACGATATTTCTAATAGCGATCCTTGTAGGAACTTGTTTATTACAAATAATTATCCCTATTTCTGTGGGTAGTTTCAATCTCTTAGATTATCTTCCATTTGCGATAGTGCAAGTGTTGACGATGGCTGCGGCATCCTCTTTCTCGATGTTGTTGTCAAATATCACAAAGAGTAAAGTGCTTGTAATCTTATATTCCATTGGATATGGTATGATAATTTATATGACAGTCTGTATGATGTTGGGATTTATGTTTCACGATATAAGTGCCTCAGAATGGATGATGTATGTATTATCCTCAAAATTACCTTATACTTTCCAAATGGAAGCCTATCGAGGCGCAATTCTTGTGTTGATCGGGAATACATTGTTGTATAATGGAATCAGTTATTTAATACTTAAAAAACAAGACATCTAAAAAGGAAGGAGGTAAATGTATGGCATATCTTGTGATAATTTTAACTGTGCTATTATTTATCTCCTTATTTCTATATTTACAACTTCGTAAGGAAGTAAAAGAAGTCGCAAAACAATTACGCTATACAAGAGATGAAAAAAGTTCGTTTCATTTCTTCACCACCTCTTCGGATCGTTATATGAAAGAGATTGTTGAAGAAGTAAATATCATACGTGAAGAAAATCAAAAGAATAAGTGTGGTTTTTTAGATAGTGAACGTAAGAGTGAAGAGATGATTGCGAATATATCACATGATATTAGGACACCTTTAACATCTATTCAAGGCTATGTAGAAATGATGCAAACTAGCAATGACGCTACAGAAAGAGAACGATACTATCAAATTGTTACCAATCGTTTACATGATTTAGAAACCATGTTGGATGAATTCTTCGTGTATACCAAATTGATTAATATGCATGAAGATTTGATTATGGAAGAAAAAGCAATCTATCCTATTCTTTGTAAATCATTATTGAATTATATCGATCTATTGAAGGCGAATGAATTAGAACCAGAAGTTATTTGTGAAGATGAAAGTATTTGTACACTTGTACATGAGGAATCTTTACAAAGAATTTGTATGAATTTAATTATTAACACGATTCGTTATGGGAAAGCTCCTTATCGAATAGAACTTAAAAGAAAAGAGAATGAAATTGAACTTGTTTTCAATAATACATGTGGACGTGGAGAAGAGATAGATACACAACACATGTTTGATCGCTTCTATAAGGGCAACCAAGCAAGAACACAGAAGGGAAGTGGATTGGGGTTAGCCATTGTATCTGAGCTGACACAACGGATGAATGGAAGCTGTGAAGCCTCCTATAAAGAGGATGTACTAAGCATTACCATTCATCTTCCTATACACCATGAGTAGAAAGAGAGAATTTCAAAGTTCTCTCTTTTTTTCGCTCACTTATGAAAAGGATTCTTTATCTAGTACAATTGCATGGAAATACGTTCTAATGAGTCTTGTCGAATCATAAAGTATAGTGTAAAAAAGGAGGTATTTATATGGAAGAAAATACAGTGAATCCACTTCGATTCGAAACGAATCCGTACCATAATGTAGTGATAAAAGATCGTAAGGTGATGGAATTAACAGGCGTAAAACAAATCGATAGTTTTGATGCGAATGAATTTTTATTAGAGACAGCACAAGGATGGATGTTGATTCAAGGGAAAGACTTAAAACTTGGTAAGTTGGATACTGATCGAGGAGATGTTGTCATCAATGGCGTTATTGAAGCCTTGTCTTATGTATCAAATAAAAAGGGGAATGGAAAGGAATCCATGATGTCTAAAATCTTTAAATAATGTTGTTGCCAGTACAGATACAATCTATCTTATACCACTTTATGATGGGATGGATGTATGGATTGGGATTTAGTTTTCTTGTTACGTTCATTAAGTATCTGCGCTTTCCACTCATCAAAGGATTCTTAGAAATCCTTTATCATGTTCTTTTCACATTCCTTATGTTTTATGGCTTGTATAACATCAACGGTGGTATCACTAATCTTTATTTAGTCGTTATCTTTATGATTGGAGTACTTATATATTATGCTTTCTATTTGCATGTCTTTATAGGCTTATTCTCAAGTATAAAAAAATTTTTGCGTCCATTTCTTAAGAAACTCAGGGTTGTAAAACAGAAAATACTTGCTATAATAAGAGTACCAAAGAAGAAAATGCAAAGGAGGAGAGCAAATGTCAGAAAACGAAAACTTGAAACGCACGACCACAAAAAAAAGACGCAAGAAACGTCCATTGAAAACAGCGTTTAGTGTATTTGTAATATTTATTGCTTGCTTCCTAATTTATACAGCAGCACAAGATGTATTAATGACTATCAAGTTAAGAAAAGAAATTTCTGCATCACAAGAAATGGTAGACGAATTAGAAAGCCAAAAGGCTTCTTTGACAAAAGAAAAAGCGAATCTAGAAAATCCGGATTATGTAAAACGATTTGTTAGAGGTAGATATTTAGTTAGTAAACCAGGTGAACAAGTATTTATTTTACCATCAAAAAATGATAAAGACGGTGAAGAATAAGCAGCCATTTGGCTGCTTTTTACATGCTCTTCTTTAGGATGTGTTCTCTGTGGTATTGTAAGAATAAACGCCTATTCTTTGTAAGATAGATTTCGTTCAATCGATAATTCTTATGTATGACAAAGGATGTTTCTAGATTGTTCATATTAAGTAGTTCTTCACTGATAATAATGTACCCACGATCATCAAAAGAAATATAGCCTTGGTCAAATAAGTAATCATGATTACGACATAACAATAAACCATTGTTATGGTCGATAGCTTCAAAGATGTGGGCACAATCTCTAAAAGGTTTTATATGCGAAGCGATTAACATATGAGCAATGGATATATTGCATATAGGACACGCATGATCAAACTCATGGAAAAGGGTATCTTTATAGAAAGATTGTAGTGCTTTTGTTTCATCACGATCATGAGGAATTCCCTTTCTAGGAATAATACTTAAGATAACATGCTTTGCCTCATAATCAATCATCTTTGCATTTGTGTTTTTATAATCAATACGTAAATCTTCATGTGCTACGATAGTCGATGTATAAAGTGCGGTAAGTGTTACAGAGACAAGAGGTGGTTCTTCATTACGGTACTCTTCTACTATATCTTGTATGCCTCTCATTAGTTTTGGATGGAAGCGAATTTGATCTTGTTCATATTCAAAAAGGGAAGTCTGTGTCATAAATTGAAAGCTTTCATGATCAATATAACGAAGAACTTCATCTCGATTTATGAACTTATTCTCTTTTGCTTGTATTTGATAAAATGAGAAAATTTGTTCATCATGAATAAAGGATTCAAAGATCGACAATGCCTCTAATCCAGAATTTTGATTACTCTTAGCATATACAGTCGCAGCTGGGGATAAATCAATTCCATTACTAGAATCTTTAAGTAGTTTTTTCTGTTTGAGAAAATCTAATATTTGTTTTATCTCCTCCATCTTCATAGAGAAGTACTCATTTGCTAGTGCATCATATACTTTAACAGCCGCATCCTTATAGGCGATTCCCTGTATTTCAATCGCATCTAATATGGAAAGAATTTTCTTGAATTGTAACTTTCTCATGCCTTCACCACTTTCTATACTTTTATTATACACGAATTTTTGATTTTTTATTGAATCAGTCAAATTCTGCGTGCATTCGACAAAACAAAACATTTACAATGTAGGCAATAAAAGGAGAGTGTAAAATGAAAGGACCAGGAATTAAAGATTACTTACAAGTAATTGAGACGTTAAAAAAAGATGCAAAGAAAGATGGTAAAGCATTTGTTGAGGTAAACTCAAAGGAGTTACATGCCAGTGTATCTCCAAATCATGCAACGATGCCAACATGTTGCCAAGCAATTTACAAATTGATGTTGGATGGAGATGAAATATTACGTAAACCTAAAGGGAATACAGGGTTTGGTTCTCATTTAACTGTTCGTTTTTACATAGAGCAAATGGAAGGCAGAGAAAGAATGTTCCCAAATAAAAAAAGAGGTAGACCTGCAAAGAGTGAAGAAGAAAAATTAGCCGCAAGAAGAGCTAAGATGAAGCGCAATACAGAAGATTTATCAAATCTTATCAAATCTTGGTTGGCAGAACATGGTTGGGAATATATTGAAAATAAAGAAGTCATTGATGCTCATAATGAAAATCAAAGATGGGTAATCAATGTACAAGGAATAAGAAGAGGAAGAAAGCAAACACTACCGGTGAAGTTAAGTGAAGTCATTAAACATATCGATGATACAAAGACACACTATAGTCTTGCGTTCAATGATTCTTTAGCATATCGTAGACAATGGAATGAGATCCCAGAAGCTGTGAAAAGCAGTTTGAATATGAGTGTAATATTAGCTGATAAAAAGGGTAATATTGTAGAATTATAAAAAGATGAAAAAGGATGATACCAATGTAGAAATAGGTGTTATTCTTTTTTTATCGAAAAAGGATTTCAACTAGACAATGAACCTTTCGTGTATGTGCGAATACACTGATAAAGGGGAGTTGGTAGAATGTTTCAGTCTTTGTTGTTGGTAATTGCTTTAAGTATTGATAGCTTTTTAGCATCATTAGCCTATGGTACAGAAAACATACGTATCCCTTTACGTTCCGCTATTTTAATTGCGAGTATCGGTGTATTATTTTTAGGAATTTCTTTATATACAGCTACATTTATTCAATTGTTTATTCCAAAAGACGTGTGTAAATGGATATCTTTTACGATCTTTTTTATAGTTGGAATGGGTTCTATATTTCAAGGAACAATCAAACGGTTTTTAAGGAAATCAAAACAAAAACAACTCACATTTGCATATAGTGGAATCTCTTTTGTAATTGATGTTTATTTGGATGAAACAAAGGCCGATGTCGATCATAGTAAATACTTGTCTTTGAAAGAGGCTATCTATTTAGCAATCGCTTTATCCATTGATTCCTTAGGGAGTGGGTTTGCCTTAGGGGTTAGTATTCATAATCCAATATCAGTTTTAATCATAAGTTTTTGTGTAGGAGTTTTAGCGGTACTTGGAGGTTCTTTATGTGGAGAGCATTTTATTTCTAAAGCAGATTATGACTTCTCTTGGGTGAGTGGGATTTTGTTTATTTTCCTAGGTTTTAGCAGGATTTTATAAGGGATAAGGTGAATGTTTATAACCTAAACGAAGTATAAGATATGTTGTAATATGATGTTATACGATATCGTCTTGGTTTTTGTTTGTAAGAAAATTTATTTTATTTTGTGTGTTGACAAAGCGCTTACACTTGTGTATTATAGGAATTGTTAAAAGACATGTAACTGGTAATGCAGGCAGGATCTTACAATATATTCAAACGAAGGTTTATACCTTATTTTGGATTTTGTAATGTCCTGCCTTTTTTGTGATATTGGCCAATCAGTGATACCGAAACGTGTAAGAGAGGAGAATCGTTATGGATTTTAAAAAAAGTGCTTCTGAAATACTAAATTGTATAGGAGGAGAAGCAAACATCGTCAACTTGGAACATTGTTCAACAAGACTTCGCTTTAGTTTGGTAGATAAAGAAAAAGTAAATGAAGCAGAATTAAAAAAGATACCTGGAGTAATGGGTGTAATTATGAATGCTCAGGTACAGATTGTAATTGGAAATTCAGTTATTGAAATGTATGATGAATTAATAAAAATTTGTAATCCAAAAGGAGTAAGTAGTGCAACATCAGAAAAGAAGAAAATAGGGATGCTAGTACTTGAATTCGTCGTTGGCATTTTCCAACCTCTTGTTCCTGCAATTGCGGGCGCTGGGGTATTAAAATCTTTATTGATTTTATTATCAACATTTGGAATTGTATCTGCAACGGACGGATTATATGTAATATTAGCTTCTATTAGTGATGCGACATTCTATTTCTTGCCATTAATGGTGGCAGTAACAACTGCATCAAAAATGAATGCGAATAAATTGGTTGCGCTTGTTGCAGTGGGCGTGTTACTACTCCCTGCCAATGTAGCACTATTACAAGAGAACTTCACAATACTTGGGATTACCGTTAAAAATGTAGCCTACAACTCACAAGTATTTCCTGCAATTCTTGTTGTATTATTCTTAAGTTTTATGGAAAAAGGCTTAAACAAAGTTTCCCCTAAAGCAATTCGTGTATTCTTTGTACCTATGGTTGCATTAGCAATTACAATTCCAGTTGCGTTCTTATTGTTAGGCCCACTTGGTTATACACTTGGTGAATACTTAACAACAGCGATTTTATTCTTATACGATAAATTAGGGTTCTTAGGAATTGCTCTTCTATCTGGTATCCTTCCATTTATGATTGCGACTGGAATGCACAAGGCAATGGTTCCATATGCAGTCTCTACATATGGAAAACTAGGATATGAAATGATGTATTTACCTGCATCTTTGGCACACAATATCTCTGAATCAGGTGCTTGTTTTGCAGTAGCGATTAAAGCAAAAGACAAACAAACAAAATCTGTAGCAGCATCTGCTGGTATATCTGCTCTTATGGGGATTACAGAACCTTCATTATATGGTGTTACACTTCTAAATAAAAAAGTCTTATATAGTGTAGTAATTAGTAGTTTTATCACTGGTGGATTTGTAGGCTTGATGGCATTAAAGAGTTTTGTTATTGCTGGACCTGGTTTAGCAAATATTACAATGTTTATCGACCCAGATAACAGTATGAATTTGATCTATGGTATTGCGGGGTTTGGTATTGCACTTGTACTTTCCTTTGTATGTACATTGATTCTTTGGAAAGAAGAATCAACAGAACAAACGAGTGTTATGAATGATCAAGAAGAATCTGTAATTATGAGTCCTTTAAAGGGAGTTGCAATTTCTTTAGGTGAAGTTAAAGATGAAATGTTTTCAAATAAAGCTTTAGGTGATGGTGTAGCCATCATTCCTGAAATTGGTGAACTAAGAGCACCAGCAGATGGTGTAATAAAAATGGTATTCGAAACAAAACATGCGATAGGAATGGAAACAACAAATGGTACAGAATTATTATTCCATGTAGGTATTGATACAGTAGAATTAAATGGAAAATGTTTTGAAGCTCACGTGACTTCTGGAGATCATGTAAAACGCGGTGATTTATTATTATCATTTGATATAGAAGAAATAAAAAAACTAGGTTATGATGTGACAACTCCTGTGATTGTAACAAATACAACAGATTATGAAGTAGTTCATGGAGAAGTTGGAGTTTTAAATGAACAAAGTGTCTTGATGAAATCAGAAAGGAAAATAGCTTAATATGAAGAAATTTCCAGATGGATTTTTATGGGGTGGTGCTACAGCAGCAAACCAGTTTGAAGGTGGTTGGAATGAAGGTGGAAAAGGATGGAGTGTATCAGATTGTGCCAGAGCGAAGTTTGATGTAAGTGTACAAAACTACGATAAGCATAATGAAATACATACAAGTGATATTGAAGAAGCATTGGCACATCCAGAAGATATTACAAACTATCCAAAACGTCATGGGAGTAATTTTTATCACCGTTATAAAGAAGATATTGCTTTGATGGCAGAGATGGGATTTAAAGTGTTCCGTATGTCAATCGCGTGGAGTAGAATCTTTCCAAATGGTGATGATCAAGAACCTAATGAAGCAGGACTGCAGTTTTATGATGATGTATTTGATGAACTGCATAAGTATGGAATTGAACCTTTAGTAACCATGTCTCACTATGAACCACCATTAAACTTAGTTTTAAACTATGATGGATGGTATTCTAGAGAAGTAGTATCGTTTTTTGAACGATATGTTAAGGTTATTTGTGAGCGATATAAGAACAAAGTAAAGTACTGGTTAACATTTAATGAAATTGATAGTATCATTCGTCATCCTTATACAACAGGAGGTTTGATTGAAGATCGTTTCCCAAATAAAAACTTCGAGGAAGTATGTTATCAAGCAATGCATCATCAATTTGTCGCAAGTGCATTAGCTACGAAAATATGTCATGAAATTATTCCTGATTCTAAGGTAGGCTGTATGATTACAAAATTATCTTACTATCCTATGACTTGTAAACCTGAAGATATTTTGAAGGCACAACAAAAAATGCGTAATATTTACGCATACTCTGATACACAAGTATTTGGAGAATATCCATCTTATCTATTAAGTTATTATAAAAATCATGATATTCATATTCATAAAGAAGAAAATGATGATAAAATTATGAGAGAGTATCCTGTTGATTTCGTTTCCTTTAGTTACTATATGTCTAGTTGTGTGGCAGATGATGAAACGGGTATGGAAACAACAGCAGGGAATACCGTTATGGGATTAAAAAATCCATATTTGAAATCCAGTGATTGGGGATGGCAAATAGATCCAATTGGACTTCGTATCTCTATGGTAGAACTATATGATCGTTATCGTAAACCATTGTTCATAGTAGAAAATGGGTTAGGTGCAAAAGATGAATTGATGGATGGAAAAGTACATGATGAATATCGTATTGATTACTATCGCCAACATTTCAAAAGCATGCTTGATGGTATCGTAGAAGACGGTGTAGAGTTAATGGGATATACTTCTTGGGCTTGTATCGATTTGATTAGTGAGTCCACAAAACAGATTTCAAAACGTTATGGGTTTGTTTATGTAGATATCGACGATAATGGAAATGGAAGTTATGATCGTTATCGTAAGGATTCCTTCTATTGGTATAAGAAAGTAATTGAGAATAATCATCTAAATTTTGAATGAACGGAGGTGAGTGCATGATTAAAATTAAAAAGGTATTAAATTCTAGCGTTGTCTTAGCGGAAGATGCAAATAACAAAGAATTTATCCTTTTGGGAAAAGGGATTGGTTATAATCGCAAACAAGGTGAAGAAATAAAAGAGGATCATGCACAATATCAACAGTTCATTCCTGTTAGCAATACAAAGTCTTTACAGATTGCGGAAATGCTAGGTTCTATTACGGAGGAAGTGTTAGAAGTTACAAGTGAAGTAATTCAGCTAGCAAAGAAAGAATTATCAACTAGTTTCAATGATAACTTATACTTTTTGATGGCGGACCACTTGAACTTTGCAATCGAGCGTTTTCAAAAGAATATGGTGATTACAAATCGATTAAGTTGGGAAATACAAAACTTTTATCCGAAAGAATATCAAGTCGCCTTAGAATGTTTGAATTATATAAATGAAAGATTAAAGATCAGTTTATCAGAAGATGAGGCTGTGAATATTGCCTTTCATCTTGTAAATGCACAAGCTACGAACAATCCAGAGTACGATAGTGCACGCTATTCAAAATTGATTGGCGATATTGTAAGTCTTGTACGCTATTCTTTGAATAAAGACTTTCATAAAGATAGTATTCATTATTTGCGTTTTGTAACACATATACGCTTCTTCGTAGAACGTTTCTTTACGGATAAAATGTTAGAAGATACAGAACATAACTTCTATATGAATCAAAAGAATGTATACCATAAAGAAGCAGAAGTTGCGAATAAAATTAAAAACTTCTTATATGATAAATATCAGATGTTGATAACGGATGAAGAAATGTCATTTCTAATCATTCATATCAATCGATTGATGAGAGAATAGAAAAGAGCAGGTTATTGACTAACCTGCTCTATATTTTTGATTTGCACTCTTTGCATATTCCGCGAAAAATCATATCCTTACTAAGGATGACACCATGGGTTGTTTCTTCCACTTCTTTATTTATATTTTTTAGTGTGTCTAAAGAAAAGTTTTGAATAGTTTCACAGGTTTCGCATATAAAATGATAGTGTTCATAATCAATTAAATCATAACGTACACCTTGTTTTTCAACACTGATTTCACGAAGATGATTCATTTTCACCAAGCTTTTTAAATTGCGATATACAGTTGCGATACCAACCTTATCATCTAATGTTTTTAGATAAGTATAGATTTCTTCTGCTGTAGGATGCGCATTTGGATGGTTTATAAAATATTCGTAAATGAGTTGTCCACGTTTTGTCATAGTTGTACATTCCTCTCTTTATTAGTTGTAATCGTATCATATTTCATGATTTGAATCAATTCTACAAAGAGAGGAAATGCACATGTTTTTACTTAGTTTTTGGCTTAGACTAAATCTTTGCCTTCATTTTCTAAATAAGATTTGTAATCGTCCATAGAAATTCCAAGGGCATTACGAACACCCTCTCCATAGGCTTCATCACACTTGTAGCAATGCATTACATGGCGAAGTTTAATATGTAGTGGGGCATCTCCCATTGCACGTCCAGTATTGCCAAATAATACTTCTTTTTGATCATCTTTCATAATATGGAATAAAGCTGCTGCTTGTGAGAAGTAATCACTATCATCTTCAGCGAAATCATATTCATACGCATGTCCAACAACCTCAAATGCTGGTTCTTTTACATTGTGATCATCTTCCCATTCTCCATAAGAGTTTGGTGAATATCCAGTTGTTGCGCCATAGTTTCCATCAACACGCATAGCACCATCACGATGGAATGAGTGAACAGGGCACTTAGGAGCGTTTACAGGTATAGAGTTATGATTAACTCCTAAACGATAGCGTTGAGCATCTCCATAAGCAAACAATCTTCCTTGTAACATACGATCTGGTGACAATGAAATACCTGGAACTAAATGAGATGGTGAGAATGCGGCTTGTTCAACATCTGCAAAATAGTTTTCTGGATTACGATTTAATTCTAATACACCAACTTCAATCAATGGGAAGTCTTTTTGTGACCATGTCTTTGTTAAATCAAATGGGTTGAAAGGCATTTTCTCAGCAGTTTCTTCACTCATTAATTGTACAGCCATTGTCCATTTTGGAAAATCTTTGCGTTCAATCGCATCAAATAAATCACGTTGATGACTTTCACGATCTTTTCCAACCAATTCTTCTGCTTCCATATCTGTAAGGTTCTTAATTCCTTGTTGAGTTTTAAAGTGAAATTTACACCAAATACGTTTATTATCTTGATCTAGGAAGCTATACGCATGACTTCCAAATCCATGCATATGACGATAGCTCGCTGGAATACCACGATCACTCATAGTGATGGTGATTTGATGAAATGCTTCTGGTAAGCATGTCCAAAAATCCCAATTATTTTTAGCACTACGCATATTTGTTTTTGGATCACGTTTTACGGCATGGTTTAAGTCTGGGAAGTTCTTAGGATCTCGTAAAAAGAATACTGGTGTATTATTACCAACTAAATCCCAATTTCCTTCTTCTGTATAAAACTTCATTGCGAAACCACGAATATCACGTTCTGCATCTGCAGCTCCACGTTCTCCAGCAACCGTAGAGAAACGAACAAAGACAGGAGTTTTCTTGCCTACTTCTTGGAATAGTTTTGCTCTTGTATATTTTGTGATTTCTGTGTTTGTTACTGTAAAATCTCCAAATGCACCACTACCTTTAGCATGCATTCTTCTTTCTGGAATTACTTCACGATCAAAGTGCGCTAGTTTTTCCATGAACCAATGATCTTGTAACATCATAGGGCCACGTTTACCAGCTGTTTGTGAGTTCATGTTGTCGCCAACTGGGGCTCCAACTTCATTCGTTAGCTTTTTGTTATCTTTCATTTAATTTCCTCCGTATGATAATGATTATCATTTTCAATTCAATCTTACGCCTTTCTAGATGCTTATGCAAGTAAAATGATAAAAGGTACTAATATATGCACAACAAAAAGAAGAAGCGTGATATAATGTGAAAAGCTAAATTGGAAAAAGGAAGTGTGTGTTATGCCATTAAAATCTTACTCAAAAGAACAACGGGAAGAGTTAAAAATTCAATTGTTAGAGAATGCTTTAAGTTTGTATTCTAAACATGGAATTAAAAATGTACGCTTGATGGATATTTTAAAAACAGTGGGGATATCAAAGCCTTTTTTCTATACATTTTACGATAGTGTACAAGATTTTGTAATTCAAGTGATCGATTTTCAATGGAGGAAAATTGATGCAATTGTGGAAACATTAATAAATTCAAAAGGATATACTCCAGAGGAAAAAATGAGAAAGTTGCTTTATCAGGTATTGAATTATAAAGATCATGGACTCTTGGTTATGACACAAGAAGAAGAGGTTTGGGTTCGAGAACGTATTCGTGATGAAGAGTATATAACATTTATGGAATCGCAAATTAATTTCTTTGAGAAATTATTAGTAATGTGTGAAGTAGCTCAAGAAAAAATAAATGTAAAAGCATTTGGAAATATGATTATCACGACAATATTAATACATAATTCCGCTAAAAAATCGTTGCCATTTATATATTTAGATGTGCTTGATGAAACTGCAGACTTACAAATTGAAAGCTTACTTACATATTTGAATACATTGAAAGGGTAATCACGAACGTTGTGATTGCTTTTTTTGTTGAAGTAAATTATGAGTTATGATACTATATATTTGAAATAATTACTTTTGTTGTGTGAAAAGTAATTATTATATAACAAAAGAGAAAGGATGTACACTATGGGATTATTTGGTATAGGAAAAAAGAAGGAATGGGATTTAGAAAAAAGTAATGAGAACAAAAAAAGAATGCATACCTTGTTTCATCAAGTCGTAGAAGACGCGGATACATATGAAATTTTATATGCATATACATCTGATGTGAAAACATCGAATTATGTAATTGCGCGAAAGACTACGTATTTATATGGTAGCTTGATCTTAGGTTATCGTTCGAGCGATATGAGTATAGTATTGGTTGATACATCTCCAGAATTAGATGGATGTGGTGAACCAAGGATTTATAAAAGAAATGATTTGAAAAAAGTAAAAATTGTACAAGGACAATTCACATTGTACAATCAAGGTGGCATTATGGCTGGTTACACACAATTTTGTGTTGCGAACAATTACGATGAAGATTATTTTGCGTATGTTGAACAAACTGAGGAAGCCGCAAAATTTGATGAATTTTGGCCAGTTTATATGAAGGGATAAATATGGATATCGTTTTATACTTCATAGGAGGTATTATAATTAGCTTCATAGGTGTACATTTATGGGTGTGGATAGTTGACACTTTTTTCAAAGGATTGAAGATGTTAATTCCTTGGCGAAAGAAAAAAACACAAGCATGGCATACATTAAATGAAGAAGGCACAAAAGATGTAACAAAAGACACAAGAATCAAAGATGATCACATCTATGAAAATGTAGAATAGTAGAAAAGGGATGATAAAATCTCTTTTTTCTTTTGAAATACTGTTTTATCGCGTATTTTGAACAAAACAGTTTCTAAAAATCTTAATTAGTGTTATATTTATAAGGTAAAATCAGGAGGTAACCTTTATGAGTAAAAGACCAGTAGTATTAGTAGTAATGGATGGAGTTGGACTTAGCGATTCACAGTTTGGAAACGCTGTGAAAGCTGCATATACACCTACATTAGACAACTTGTGGAACAATCATCCACACACAGAAATCAAAGCACATGGATTGGCTGTAGGGCTTCCTAGTGATGAAGACATGGGGAATAGTGAAGTAGGACACAACGCATTAGGTTGTGGACAAATTTACTCACAAGGAGCTATGTTAGTAAATGAAAATATTGAATCTGGAGAATTGTTTAAAAACGATACTTGGAAAGGTTTAGTAAAAAATTGTGAAGGTGGAAAAATGCATTTCATGGGATTGTTATCTGATGGAAATGTTCACTCTCATATTAACCATTTAAAAGCATTGGTAAAAAATGCAAAAGAAGATGGAGTAAAAGAAGTTCGTCTTCATATCTTATTAGATGGTCGTGATGTACCAGAAACAAGCGCATTGATTTATGTAGAAGATATTGAAAACTACATGGCAGAATTAAACGATGATAACTTCCACGCATGTATCGCAAGTGGTGGTGGTCGTATGAATATTACGATGGACCGTTATGAAGCAAACTGGTCTATGGTTGAAAAAGGATGGCACATCCATGTACTAGGTGAAGGTAGAATGTTTGCTAGTGCAAAAGAAGCTATCGAAACTTACCGTAATGAAACTGGAGTTGTAGATCAAGATCTTCCAGGTTTCGTTATTGAAAAAGATGGAAAAGCAGTGGGAACAATTGAAGATGGAGATAGCGTTGTGCTATTCAACTTTAGAGGGGACCGTGCACAGGAAATTTCTTTGGCATTTGATCATGCGGACTTTGATAAGTTTGATCGTGTTCGTACACCAAAGGTTATGTATGCAGGTATGCTTCAATATGATGCAGACTTAAATATTCCAAACAACTTCTTAACTTATCCACCAAAAATCAAACACACATTAACTGAAGAATTGTGTAAATATGGAATTCGTGAGTATGCAATTAGTGAAACTCAAAAATTTGGTCACGTGACATATTTCTGGAATGGAAACCGTTCTGAAAAATTTGATGACAAATTAGAAGACTATGTAGAAATCAAGTCTGATGTAATTCCATTCGAACAACGTCCTTGGATGAAATCTGCAGAAATTACAGATGTATTAATGGCTGCGATCGAATCAGGAAACTATGACTTCATTCGTACAAACTATCCAAATGGAGATATGGTTGGACACACTGGGAACTATGAAGCAACAATCATCGGTGTAGAATCTGTAGACTTACAATTGGCTCGCGTTAAGAAAGCTGTTGATGCAGTAAATGGTATTATGATTGTTACTGCAGACCATGGTAACGCAGATGAAATGTATGAAAAACAGAAAAAAGAAGATTCACCTATTAGAGCAAAAACTTCTCATACATTAAATAAAGTTCCATTTATTGTTTATGGTGCAGATGTAACATTAAAACAAGAAGCTGATTTAGGACTATCTAATGTGGCTGCTACAGTAGCTGATTTATTAGAAGTTGCGCCTAATGAAAATTGGAACGCAAGCATTATTAAAAAATAGTAATATAAAAGCATGTTCTTAGAGAGAGCATGCTTTTTGTATATTAAAATTCGTAATCTACAGTTGCGGAACCGCTTCTAACTTCATGGATGTATGGTTTCACTACATCTGCGTGATATGGGTTGCTTTGGTAACGTTCTAGATCAGCTGGGCTATCTACTGTAAGTTCCAATACGATATCATAAGAACGATCGGAATGTAAGTAATCGATTCCTACTTGTAAATCCCTAACAAAATCAATACGTTCCTTCATTGTTAGAAATAATGCTTTTACCTTTTCACAAGCTTCAGGACTGTTGTCTTTCATTTTCACAAATAAAACATGCTTTACCATTTGTTATTTCCTTTCCGTACATAGGTACATTTTAAATCTTTTTATATGATACATGGATAATAATTTTTATGCAAGCATACACACAAATTACACTCTTAATAGTGTGTTAGTTAGTGTGTTTCGCTTCTTCAATTGTTTGGAATTCTAAGTAGTTATAAAAGATTTGTGATAGTACTGCGATTTCTTCATCCGCTATGGAGAGGGTCAAGAAGTCTCGTACTTGATGTAATCGATTTTTAATACATGTAAATAAATAGTCATAGGTTTCTAGATATTGATCTAAAAGGTGAAAATGAATTTTTTGTTTTGTAGTGCATCGCTCTAACATACAGTTTCCATGAAATAAGAAAGAGATGATTAAATCATTCGTTACAGAAATATTTAAAGTTCCACAAACATCTACCAGAACTTGATACAACGATTCATTTGATTTCGCGGTATTGATATGTGGAAATGATTTTATAAACTTAGCTAAAATTGGACTATTAGAACGCTCTGATTTACTCATATACGTTGATTCTTTTAGAAATTGTTTATGTTCTCGTTTATTGTTAATGACTTTTGTAAGCAGAATACCAAGATGCATCGTTTTTAAGTTCACCAATTCACTTGTATCATATAAGAGTGGTAAAGAGAGTGGGTATAAAGAGAACGCAGGAATATTTGTTTCTGCCACAATGGATTTATCCAAGGTAGTAAGAGGATCATAGTCACCAATCAATAATACACCTTTTCCTAAATCAATATAGTTCATCAGCTTATAAATTTTTTCATTGAATTCTTTTATATCGTGCTGTTGATAGTAGAGATTATAATCAAAGGAGAAGAAAGAACGATTTTGAATCACCCTATTTAAATGTTGGGCATAGTTCTCCGCAAGTCGTTCTCCATGCGCAATAATCAGTGTTGTAATACTATCATAGCGAATCGATTTCAATGCATAGTAAATATAATTTCTGATATAGCTCGCATATACATCTAGCATGTGTATTTGAAATTTATTCTCAATAATTGCGATGATATTATTGGAGACCTCCATGGATTGGGTGCTTTCTTTATAGCTTAAATCGTCCAATGAAAAATTATAAGCGAAAGTATTGTCCAGCATGTTCTGGATTTTTTTATACAACAAACTCATCAATTGCTTGTCATATTTCATCTTAGTTTTTGCAAATACAGGAGTCAATACCTGGTACAGTCTTGAATGCATTTCAATACTGGAAGAATCCAATAATTTTGTACGTGCATTTTCAACGTCTTCACTTGCTTTTTCAGTGATGGTAGAAAGCTTAGGAGTAATAAACATCGTGCTTGCTAACTGTGTATTTCGTAGTGTTTTCAATGGTTCACATTCTTTTCCTGGATAAAAATCAATGATTTCTGGAATGAGTTGTGATAAGGATGTCTGTACTTGTTCATAGAAAGAAACATCCGACGAACTATTATTTTTCATGATGTTTTTTGATACATTTTCATGCGTTAAAATAATAGGATCATGACCACTTAAAGATGCTGAATATAAGTTATTAGAGATGGAGTAAATAATCTCATTCCTTAATTGAAATAAATTGTATGTATATTCTGCACATATAAAGGATGCAATCGCATTGCTTGTAACTTTTATTTGGAAGTTGATGTTATCTGCTTCTTCTTGAATAAAGGTCAAGACAAGTTCAATCATTTCCTTGGCAGTACGTTCGCGTATGTTTGGGTATTGTACAAAGTAAGGCGTCAATTGCGAGAAGTACGCAAAATTATCGACACTCTTATCGACAAGAAACATAAGAATCGGCATCTGCCGGTTTTCATTTCTAAACATATGAAAGATATCATTCCTTAATCGGTAGATATCATTCTCTGAGAACTTTGTGAAGATTTCAATCACAATAATAGATATACTTCGTAGACTAATTTGTTCTTTAAAACCCTCTAAGTTTTCACAAACACTACGATAATCTATGGTATAAATTTTATTTTTTTTTGGGAATCGTTTTGTTTTGATTCCTAAATCAAATAGTCTTGAACAAAAGTATTTTTTACCAACACCCTTTTCCCCTTGTATCGCAATCAATAAAGGATTGCTTTGATGAAAATAAATCGCTGGTGAAAGTTTCCCGATGAGGGAGGATAAAGATTCCTCAAATCCATTTCCAATGATATCAAGATCATTACGCAACACGGGTTCCTCACTAGGCGTGTTGAAAACAAATAGATTTTTCAGACTTTCGCGATTTGTGATTATCTGAGGGATATTATTGAAGTGAAACTGTCCACTTATAATTTCCTTCGATAAGTAAAGCGTAGGTCTACCTTCTACTTTAATAAGCAAAAATTCGTTAAAAAGCTGATTCAGTATTCTGGATACATTTGATCGATCAAGCTTGTGATCTAAGGCAATGTCAAACGCATTACACTGATCAAAGTTGAACGTGTTGTTTAGAATGCCTTCGCTGGTATACTTGCGAACAGATTCTAAAATTAAATCTCTCCTCGTTTTTTCCATTTCCTTCGCCCCTTCTTAGAAATTATATACATTTTGGTGTCAAATCACGTGTTTTTTATGACACACTATGCAGATTTATTCTATCACAATTAGAATAAATGTACACTCTATGTTACACAATGAAGTAAAAATATAAAATTCTATAAAAATCTTGTAAAAACCCTCTTACATCGCGAACACGTGTGTGACACACAGGAACAGTTTTTGTCAATTTGACTATGAAACCGTTTTCTATATGATTATAAATGAACAGAACACGAATTACAACTGGAAAAATATGAATTAGTATCTCAACGGTAAGAACCGTTTCATAGGGATATAGCGTTTGTGAAATGAGAGGAGGAAAACGGAATGAAAAAAGCAAAGACGCTACTGATTAAAAACAAAGATGAATTGGAGTTTGTAGATTTACAGATGCCAGTACTAAATGACTACGAGGTATTGTTTAAAACAAAGTATTGTTCATTGTGCACAGTGGATCGAAGAACTTACAAAGGGACAAGGAATTATGGATATCCATTTCTAGGAGGACATGAATGTAGTGGTGTAGTAGAAGCAGTTGGAAAAGGTGTCGTAGAAATAAACCCTGGGGATCATGTGATTTTCACATCTGGATATTGTAACCAATGTGAACTCGACCGAAGTGGAAGAGGAACACAGTGTAAAAACAAAAAGCAAATGCCTAAACGTGCGAATGTAGATGGAAATATATTAGGTGGAGGTTTGAGTGAATATCTAGCAATACCGGCATGGCAAGTGATCAAACTTCCTGAGGATGTTAATATGGCACATGCTGCATTAACAGAACCCCTTGCATGTTGTATTCACAGTATTGAAAAGGCCAGAATTGAATTAGGAGATACGGTTGTGATTATAGGTATGGGAATTATGGGTTATTTTCAATTGAAGCTTGCTCAAATGAAAGGCGCAAGAGTGATTGTGTCTGAAATGGATGAAGCGCGGAAAAGAAAAGCAATTGGACATGGAGCTGCTTATGTTTTAGATCCATCAAAAGAAAATGTTGTAGAACGTGTGAAAGAGCTAACCAATGGTTTAGGGGCCGAGGTAGTCATTAATACAATTCCTACAGCATCTGTTTGGGGAGATGCCATTGATATGTTAGCACCTTATGGGCGATTGATTGCCTATAGTTCACAAGATAGCAAAGATAAGATTGGAGTAGATTTTGGTCTTATCCATAGTAAGGAAATTGAATTGATTGGAACATTAAATCCAAATATTGATGATAATGAACGAGCAACACGTTTGATACGTTATCAAATGATTAATATGGATGAAGTAATTGATGAAACTTATACATTTGAAGACGGTATGAAGGCATTTGAAAAAGCATGTGAGCCTAATACATATCGTGTCATGATTCGTTACGACTAAATCAGAAAGGACGATGAAGAATCGCTTAGGGAAAAGAAAATGTTAGTTACACTTCAAGATGTTTTAACAAATGCAAAGAAAGAAGGTTATGCAGTACCAGCTACGAATATCGACAATGAACATAATCTTCGCGCTGCCATAGAGGCAGCAGAGGAGATGAAATCTCCTCTCATTTTAAACACAACGCCTATTGCCAATCCAGATATTGTAGCATTTGGACAAAGTGTGATAGCCATGGCTAGTAATGCAAGTGTTCCAGTTGTGTGGAACTTAGATCATGGAAAGACGTTTGAAGAATGCATGTTAGGATTACGTGCAGGATGTACGAGTATTATGATTGATCGATCACTTTGTGAATATGAAGACAATATTGCTCAGGTCAAAGAAATGGTACGTATCGCTCATGCACTTGGTGTAAATGTAGAGGCAGAATTAGGTCATGTTGGTTTTGGTGAACAATATGTAATTGATGGTTCACAAGCACTTACACAAGTAAAAGAAGCAAAAGAATTTGTAGAAAGAACAGGTGTAGATGCACTTGCAGTTGCGATTGGAACAGCACATGGAGTATACAAAGGAACTCCAAATATTCGTTTTGATTTACTACATGAACTCCGTGATGCATTAAATATTCCATTGGTGTTACATGGAGGAAGTGGTACAGGAGATGAAAACTTAGCACGTTGTGCACGAGAAGGTATCAACAAGATTAACTTGTCGAACGATTTAAAACGCGCTGCAATTGAGAATTTAACAAATCGCGATTTAAGTGGAAATGCTGTATATGATATGTATCCATTATTGGCTGAGGGTTTTAAAGATAAAATCATGCATTATATAGCACTGATAGGTTGTGCGGGGAAAAAATAATGGACATTAAGCAAATAAAATACGTCTTCGTTGATTTGGATGGAACTTTATTACAAGATGATAAAAAACTCCCTCCTACAGTGATCGAAACGATCAAAAGATTTCGTACGATGTATCATATCCCATTTGGTATTGCGACAGGTCGTGCGTTAAGTTCCTTGTTACCACTTCTTAAGGCAAAGGGTTTATTAGATTACATAGATGTTATCGTTGCAAATAACGGTGTAGATCTTTATATTCCAGCACAACAAAAGCTAGAAAGAAAGTATATGTTGGATAAGACGGTGATAGAAAAGGTCCTAAAAGCTTTTGAAGGAGAAGAAGATGTGAATGTTTGCTTTCATAATCCAGGTCTATTCTATGCTCAAAAAGTAACAAAGCGGGTATCCAATATTTTAAAGATCAATCAAATCGATGTAGTATTTCATCCAAACTATTGTAACGATTATACACAAACTCCAAGAGTCATGTTGCTCTTTGATCCAGCGAATAGGGAAAAAATCAATACGCTGATTGAGAAGGTTCATATTGATGGAGTGCGTGGTATACAAAGTGAACCTGATATTTATGAGTATGTGGATGAACGTGTCTCTAAGGTTGTAGGAATACAAGAGTATGTAGAATCTTTCCAAGATACACTAGATCAAGTCTTGGTTATAGGAGATTCCTATAATGATATCGAAATGCTTCAACATTGTGGCATTGGAGTCGCAATGAAAAATGCAGATGAACAGGTAAAACAGTATGCAGATATGATCAGTGAATACACCAATAATGAAGATGGTGTTGCACATATCCTGTCATCTTGTTGGAATCTTGATACGAAAGAAAGAGGATAAATGAAATGAAAAACACAATTAGAGAAGCTTTAGACAACAAAGAATTTGTAATCGCAACACGAGTGAATGCAACTTGGCCACTAATCGAAGAAGTGGTAGGTTGTGCTGGTGCTTATGATTATGTTGAGTTTTTAGGGGAGTATGCTCCTTTTGATCAGTACGATATGGAAAATATGTGCCGAGCTGCAGAGTTGCATAATATTGGAATGATTATCAAAGCTGATTATTACAATCGCACGTATGTTTCTCAAAAGGCTATGGCAGCAGGTTTTCAAGGGATTTTATTTACTGACCATACCACTGCAGAGGAAGTAGAAGAAACGATTCGCTCTATTACTCCTGCAACTCCTCAATTAGGTGGGAAGATGGGATTTGTAAATCGTCGTTGGATTCGCAATGCAGATTTATCTTCTCAAATGGAATATGCTGCGGATGTAAACAAAACAGTCAAAGGTTTTATGATTGAAAAAGTCGAGGCTGTAGAAAATATTGATGCAATTTGTTCCGTACCTGGTGTAGATTTTATCCAGTTTGGAGGAGCAGATTTCTCAATGAACTGTGGTGTAGATCGTAAAAATCAAGAAGCATATGTAAAAGAAGTAGAAAAGAAAGTGATTGAAACTGCAATTAAACATGGTGTAAGTGTTCGTGTAGAAATAAAGACTGCAAAAGAAGCTGATTATTATTTAGCAATGGGTGTAAAACACTTTGCTTTAGGAACTGACTTGCGTATCTTAAAAGACTTCTATAAAAAAGAAGGGGAAGAACTTTTAGACGCATGTACAGGAGGTAAATAATATGAAGGTGCTAGTAACATCAAAATCTTTTGCTTCATGTAGTGATGAAGCGCTTCATATCTTAAAAGATAAAGGGTTTGAAATTATTCCCAATCCCAAAGGTAGATTATTAACAGAAGAAGAAATGATGGAATATATCCAAGGAGTTGACGCAGTCATTTTAGGCACAGATGTATTTAGTCAAAAGGTTATTGATTGTGCAGATAAATTAAAGATTGTATCTCGTTATGGTGTTGGCTTGGATAAAGTAGATTGTGAATATCTGAAAGAAAAAGGGATAGAGTTGAAGATTGCGGCAAATGCAAATACCAATTCTGTTGCGGATCATGCAGTAGGTTTGATGTTATCTGTTTGTCATAATATTACACGTTGTGATCGATATATTCATAATGGTGAATGGAAGAAACCAATGGGAAAAGATTTGTATCAAAGTACGGTTGGGATTCTTGGACTTGGTGCTATTGGTAAGAGTGTAGCTCGAAGATTACATGGCTTTGATTGTAAAATATTAGCATTCGATAAATTTTACGATGATGCTTTTGTAGAGGAATATGGAATTCAAAAGGCAAGTATTGATGAAATATTCGAACAAGCAGATTTCATTACCTTACATATGCCTGCATTACCAGAATTTACACCACTTATCACAAAAGAGACCTTTGCTAAGATGAAGGATGATGCAGTATTAATCAATACTGCAAGAGCAAAACTTATTGATCAAGAAGCCTTATATGAAGCGATTGAAAAGAATCAGATTTATGGATTTGGTAGTGATGTACATTACCAAGAACCTAACATCGATGAAAAGTTAATGCAGAGTGAAAATGTAGTTGTTACTCCACATATCGCTGCTTCTTCTATTGATTCTATAAATAATATGTCAAGAATTGCAGCACAAAACATAGTTGATTACTTTGAAGGGAAGGAATAAAAAGTATGAGTAAAATTGCCGTTGTAAATGTAAACAGTTTTGCGAAACGCTATCCAGAGCATGTTACAGAATTAGAAATGAAAATAGGAAAAGTAGATCGTTTTAAAGTGGATGAACACATTGATAGTATTGAGTTAGCAAATATGCTACAAGGATACCAATACATTATCTTGGGAACAACTCCTCCGATTACAGAAGAATTCTTTGAGCACCAAAAAGATGTACGCTTGATTACACGTCATGGAATTGGATATAATCACATCGATTTAGAGGCAGCACGAAATCATAATGTGTTTGTTTGTAAAGAACTTGGCATCATCGAACGTGATGCCGTTGCGGAACAAGCTGTGTGTTTATTAGGGACAGTTGCGAAACGCATTGATCAAGGAAATTGGATGGTACATAACAAAGAATGGTCTATACGAAGAGAACGTGTTATGGGATATCAAATGTCCAATAAGACGACAGGTATTATCGGGTATGGAAATATTGGAAGTCGCTTTGCAGAGATTATGAAGTTTGGTTTCCGTAATCGCATCCTTGCCTATGATCCTTTCTTAACACAGGAACAAGCAGATTCTTATAATATCGAAAAAGTATCTTTGGAAGAACTTCTAAAAGAATCTGATTTTATATCTATCCATGCAAATTATACAGAAGAGGCACATAATTTAATCAATGAACAAACCTTAAAACTCATGAAACCAGAAGCTATCTTAATCAACACAGCACGTGGGAAATTCATTGATGAGAATGCTTTGGCATGTGCACTACGTAAACGTCATTTAGCTGGATTTGGTGCTGATGTTATGGTAGAAGAACCAATGCTGGATGATCACCCATTGTTGGAATGTGAATATGCAGTATTTACACCACATGTTGGAGTATATAATGAAATTTGTCTTAGAAATATGGATTTAAAAGTTATGGATGATATCTATCTAGTAGAAGATGGACAACGTCCTTTGGAAATTGTGAACGGACTATAGGAGGAGAAAAAAATGAAAAAAGATGAACGATTAGAGGAACTTAAGAAATTTGATACACCATCCATTACCAATGTAGTGGCAACCTATCCTGAAAAGGATTACTGTTTAGGATTATATCACCCTTGGCTTGGGCAATGGTATACCGATGAAAAAGCAAAAGTTATGTATCCAGAGCTTGGCAGAACCGTAGGATATGCAGTAACATGTACCTATGGAATGCCAGACCCTAACTTTGAATGTTTAAAATTTGCAGATGTATTGCGTGCAGTTGCGGAAATGGATAAACCCGTTGTTCTTGTGTTAAAACAGGATTTTCCAGAAGAAGTGAAATGTCGCAATGGTTTGTTAGGGGGAAATATGATGACAGCTTTACGTTCTGTTGGTGTGGTGGGGGTTATTAGCGATGGACCATCTCGTGATGTCGATGAGATTCGTCCTTTAGGAATGCAATATATGTTGAGTGGAGTAACTGCAGGTCATGGAAAATGGGCAGTGCAATCTGTAAATACAGGTGTTGAAGTATTTGGAATGCAGGTTACACCTGGAGAAATTATTCATATGGATGAAAATGGTGCAGTGAAATTTCCTGCGAAGCATATTGATGATGTAATTGAAAAATGTAATCATTTAGCTGAGTTTGAAGAGAAGAGACAACGTCTTATGCGCGAGAGTGATGATGTTGAGGAAATCATTCGTATCATGAGTGGAATTTACGACTAGGAGGTTGTTATGGAAATCGTTATATTAGATGGGTATTGCGAAAACCCAGGAGATCTTACTTGGGAAGGATTTGAAAAGATTGGAAAAGTGACCTATTATGATCGTACAAAGGATGAAGATGTTATTGATCGTATAGGAAATGCACAATGCATCATTATCAATAAGACTAGAATTACAAAGGAAGTAATGGAAGCTTGTCCTGCGTTAAGATACATTGGTGTTCTTGCGACGGGGTATGATGTTGTTGATGTAGAGGCAGCAAAAGCCAAAGGAATCGCATGTACCAATGTGCCAGGGTATGGAACAGATACCGTTTCACAGTATGCAATCGCAATGTTGTTGGAAGTGTGTAATCGCGTTGGTCATCACAATGATGAAGTAAAAAAACAACGTTGGTCAAATAGTGAGGACTGGTGTTTTTGGGATTACCCACTAATTGAGTTGGCAGGAAAAACAATGGGTATTGTTGGTTTTGGTAGAATTGGTCAGGCAACTGGAAATATTGCTCGTGCATTAGGAATGAACGTTGTGTATTATGATGCGTACGTAAAACCAGAATGTGTTCCAGGATACACTTCATTATCGCTTGAAGAATTACTCGCAAGTAGTGATGTAGTTGCGCTTCATTGTCCGCTTACAAAGGATAATGAACAAATGATGAATAAGAATACATTTGCACTCATGAAGAAAAATGCTATCTTAATCAATAATGCGAGAGGTCGATTAATCCATGAAGAAGATTTGGCACAGGCATTGCGTGATGGCGTTATTTATGCGGCAGCACTTGATGTAATGTACACTGAACCAGTGGCTTTTGATAATCCATTATTGTCTTGTGATAATTGCATTATCACACCACATATTTCTTGGGCTACGAAAGAAGCAAGAAGTCGTATTATGAATTGTGCACAAGACAATTTACAAGCATTTTTAAATAATGAATCTGTAAATCGTATCGTTTAATGAAACTGCGTAAGGTAATCCTTGCGCTTTCGTATTATAATAGAAAGGTAAATAGGAGGTAGAAACATGAGTTTTAAAATGCATATACCAACAAATTTGTTATTTGGTGAGGGTACTTTGTCACAACTTCATGAACAGAAGATGCCAGGAAAACATGCATTAATCCTTATCACGAATGGGAAATCCACTAGAGTTAACGGTTATCTAGATCGTCTTTCGATGGAATTAGATAAAGCAGAAGTTACATATGATATCTTCGATAAAATACAGGCTAACCCATTAAAGTCAACCGTTATGGAAGGTGCAGCCTTCGCAAGAGAACATCGTAGCGAATTTGTTGTGGCACTAGGTGGAGGAAGCGTTATGGATGCAGGTAAAGCAATCTGCGCGATGGCAACAAATGAAGGTGATCTTTGGGATTATATAGGGAATGGCACCGGCAAAGGAATGCCACTACAACATAATCCGCTTCCACTAATTGCAATTTCTACAACTGCAGGAACAGGCTCTGAAATTGATATGGGTGCAGTAATTACCAATGAAGAAACCTATGAAAAAGCTGGATTCATCCACCCATTAAACTTTCCTGTGTTATCTATCGTTGATCCCTCCCTAATGTGTAGCGTTCCACCAAAGTTTACTGCATTTCAAGGATTTGATGCTTTGTTTCATAGTTTGGAAGGATACATTTCCAACAAAGCAAATCTATTAAGTGATATGTATGCACTTACTGCAATTGAAAAGGTAGCAAAATACTTACCAGCTGCAGTCCATGAAGGAAAGAATATGGAAGCAAGAGAGAATATTGCTTTTGCGAACACATTGTCGGGTATCGTTATGGTTGTGGGATCCACTACCAGTGAACACTCTTTAGAGCATGCATTGTCCGCATATCACCAAGAGTTGCCACATGGAGCTGGTTTGATTATGATAAGCAAGGCATACTTTACCCATTTCATTCAACAACATGTGTGTGATGAACGATTTATTAAAATGGCACAAGCTATGGGGAAAAGTGATGCTAGTGATCCTATGGATTTCATAGAGGTATTGGATCAATTACAAAAAGCATGTTATGTAGACGATTTGAAAATGTCGGATTATGGTATTAAACGCGAAGAATTTGATACCTTCGTGAAAAATGCAAAATCTGCGATGAGTAGATTATTTGCGAATGATCGTGTAGCATTATCCGATGAAGATTGCAAAGCAATCTATGAAGCATCTTATAAGTAAATAAGTTAGGAAGGAAATAGAATATGAAAATTTTAATTGATCATGCAGATATAAATGAAATTAAACGTTTGTATGATATATACCCAATTGATGGAGTAACTTGTAATCCAACGATTTTAAAAGCAGGAGGTAAACCTCCCTATGATGTACTAAAGGAAATACGTGAGTTTATAGGGGATGATGCTCAGCTTCATGTACAAGTTATTTCAAGTAAAGCAGAGGATATGGTAGAAGAAGCACATCATATTCAAGAAGTATTAGGAAAGAATACATATATTAAAATTCCTGTAATACCTCAGGGCTTGAAGGCTATGAAAATATTATCTAAAGAAGGCGCGAATATTACAGGTACTGCGATATATAATCAAATGCAAGGGTTCCTGGCAGCGAAAGCAGGTGCACATTATGTGGCACCATATGTAAATCGTATCGATAATATGGGGTATGATGGTGTCAAAGTCGCAAAAGATATTCATGATGTATTGACAAAGTCAGGTTTGAAATGTGATTTGTTGGCAGCGAGCTTTAAGAACTCTCAACAAGTATTAGAACTTGCTACTTATGGTGCAGGAGCTTGCACCATTGCGCCAGATGTTATCGATGGTTTGATTCGCATGGATGCTGTTACTGCGGCAGTGGAAGCATTCACAAAAGATTTTGAGACCTTATGTGGTGAACATAAGACAATGAACAACATTTAATAAATAGACTAAAAAGGAAAACGCAAATGTTCTCCTTTTTTTTGTTATAGAATAGAAAACATAAGAAAAGAACAAATTCAAGGGTAATAACTTACCAATATTTACCAAGTTAAAATTATGAAAATACATGCTATACTCAAAGAAATTAGAAATATGTAGAAAATATCAAATATTATAGTGTCAAAAAATTTAAATACATAACACATTGATGACACGAATCGTTGTGAAATGTGTTTTTTTTATAACACACATCCATATTTTTAAATCTTATTAGAAATTACAAAGAAGCAAAAAATTTATAGAAGATGAATAAAACCCTTAAAACAAGGGCTTTCTATTATTTTGCAGTGTGACACACAAGAGGTATTTGTGTCAGTTTGACATAGAAAGCGTTTTCATTAAGATGATAAGTGTAACGAGTGATAGGGCTTACATATGTTTACACGAGTCACTTATTTTGGAGGGATGAAATGGAGAAAATAGCAGTCATCAATATTACGAGCTTTGGCCGAGAGTTCCCAGAGTATATAGAAGAACTCGAATCAAAAGTTGGTAAGGTTGATAAATTCTTACTTCCAGCGGATATGGATGGGGCTACACTCGCTGAAAGGTTGGATGGTTACTCCTATATATTATTAGGCAACTATCCTCAACTTGACGAAACATTCTTCTCATTACAAAAAGATGTAAAACTCATCGCAAGACATGGAATTGGTTACAACAACATTGATTTGGAAAGTGCAAAGCGTCATGGTGTATTTGTAACAGTGATTCCACATGTAGTAGAAGAAGATGCAGTCGCAGAACAAGCAGCGGCATTATTAATGGCAGTATCTAAGAATATTGTACGTGCGGATCAAAAAGTGCACATTGGGCAGTGGAACATCAACCGCCAAGAAATCATGGGATATCAGTTGCGGGATGGTGTAACAGGAATTATAGGTTGTGGACACATAGGAAAACGTATGGCACAAATTATGAAATATGGATTCCATAATAGAATACTTGCATATGATCCTTATTTGAGTAAGGAAGATGCAGATCTTCTGGGTGTTGAACTTTGTGACCTCATAACGTTATTACAGACTTCCGACTTTATAAGTCTACATGCAAATCTAAATGAAAATAGTAGACATCTTATCAATGCGGAAACATTACAACATGTTTCCAAACATGCCATTTTGATCAATACAGGGCGAGGTGGTTTGATAGATGAAGAAGCACTTGCGGACGTATTAGAACAAGGACAGTTAGCAGGATATGGCGCAGATGTTGCAGGGTATGAACCAATGGATGTAAATTCAAGACTGCTAAAGATGGCAAATGTTACCATCACACCACATTCGGCAATTTACAATCGTACTTGCATGTCTCATATGAATCGTAAAGTCATGGAAGATGTGTACTTGGTTGCAAGTGGGAAGCGACCAAATGAAATTATCAATGGATTATAGAATGAATAGAAAGCGTAGGGAAAACACATATGAAGAAAGAACAAGTAATTCAGACAATTGAAAACGAAAAAATTGTAGTTATCACTAGAGGTATCCTAGGAGAAGATTTAATGAAGTTGGCAAAAGCATTATATAAAGGAGGCATTCGTTGTTTTGAAATAACGTATGATCCTGCAGATCCAAATACTTGTGAAAGCGTAAAAGAAAACATTCAAGCATTAGATGCCGAGTTCAAAGGCGATTTGATGTTGGGTGTAGGAACTGTACTTACAAAAGAACAGGTTCAAAATGCGAAAGATGCTGGTGCGAAATTCATCGTATCTCCAAACTTTGATCCAGAAATTGTGGCAGAGACAAAAGCACTTGGATTGGTATCCATGCCAGGATGTATCACACCTTCAGAAATATGTGCAGCAGATAAAGCGGGAGCGGACTTCATCAAATTGTTTCCTGCAGGAACCCTTGGTATTAAATACTGTAAAGACGTATACGCTCCCATCCATCATGTGAAATATATCGCAACGGTAGGTGTAAGTGAAGAAACCTTTAAGGAATATTTAGACTTAGGATTCAGTGGAGCTGGTATTAGTTCACAATTAGTAGATAAAAAATGTCGAGATGCAGGGAACTATGAAGAGTTGACAAGAAGAGCACAACGCTTTGTAGACATTGCTAAATCATATAAGTAAGTACACGCAGATAGACGTGTAACATACACTCGCTGATGCAAAGCGAAAAAGGAGATCATAATATGGAAAATTTAAAGCTTACAAGAATTGACTTTCGTCTCATTCACGGTCAAGTAATGACTCGTTGGGTAGCAAAGTACAACATTGAAGACATCGTTGTTATCGATGATCGTTCTTCAAAAAGTCCGATCTTAAAGAAAATCTTATTAGGGGCAGCACCTGCAGGTGTAAAAGTAGAAGTAGACTCTATTGAAGAGGCTGCGGCTAAATGGGCAGATGGGAAATTACCAAAACGTAATCTTCTTATCCTATTTAAGAACACGACGCAAGCACTTACTGCATGGAATGCAGGAATCAAATTCCCTGCTTTACAAGTAGGTGGAATCGAAGGAAGTGGCGACAAGAAAAACATTTATAAAAATGTAGTTATGTCAAAAGCGGAAATGGAAGAACTAAAGGTTATGAACGATGGCGGTGTTGAAGTCTTCATGCAACCTATTCCAGAAGACAACCCATATCCGTTTAAAGATGTAGTTTCAAAATTCTAGAAGCTACACATATAAATAAGAAAGTGAGTGGTGTAGAAAGAACAAAATGTAAAGGGAAAAAGAATGATTTAAACAAAGATTTGTACATATAAGGAGGAAAATAAAATATGGTACAAGCACTATTAATGGGTCTGCTTGCATTTGTAAACGGTATTCAAGGACCTTACCACTGGTATTTCTTTAGAGAACCAGTTATGGCAGGTTTCTGGGTAGGTTTAATCTATGGAGATCCTGTTCAGGGGACAATTATTGGGGCAACAATCAACGTTTCATACTTAGGATGGATTTCAGCTGGTGGAGCAAATGCTTCTGACTTATATTGGGCTGGTCTATTAGGAACATTCGTAGCAATCAAAGCAGGTATGTCCATAGAGACTTCCGTAGCATTTGCTGTTCCAATTGGATTATTAGGTAACTACGTACATGTTGCGTACATGACAGTGGCTTCTATTTGGCCAGTACGAATGGATGCTCTGGCTGCCAAAGGTAACTGGAGAGGAATCCGTAGAATTCAGTTCTTAGGTGGTCCAGCAATCGTACTATGCTTACGTGCTATTCCAGTATTCTTAATTGCATTATATGGTAGTGAATATATTCAAACATTGATCAACTCTATCCCTACATGGGCAATGAGTGGATTAGGGGCTGTTGGTAAATTATTACCTGCATTAGGTATGTCAATGCTTATGAAGTTTATGTACAAGAAATCATTATTACCATTCTTTGTACTTGGATTTGGTATAGCAGCTTACTCTGGAATGACGGACTTATTGCTATATGCATTGATCGGTGTATGTTTGGCATTCATCTTAATCAAATTAGGATTCAATAAAGAAACAGAAGAAAGTGAAGGAGCTGAATAGTATGGCAGAAAATAAAAGAGCACTAACTAAAAGAGATGTCCAGAAAACAGCCTTCTTCTGGCACATGACATCACATATGACGTATAACTACCAGCGTTTACAGGCAGGATCACTTGCATCTATCATGGGTCCGTTATTTGAAAAATTATATCCAAATAATCAAGAAAAAATGATTGAAGGTTTACAACGTCATATGTTGTACTTCAACACAGAACCACGTTGGGGAGCAGTACTTCCGGGTATCGTAGTAGCATTGGAAGAAGGTCTTGCAAATGATGAAAGTGGCGATATGGATGCTTTTATCATCACAGAAATTAAAACAGCGTTAATGGGTCCTTTGGCAGGAATCGGTGATACGGTTTGGGCAGGACTTGTAAAACCTATCATTCTAAGTGTTACCCTTGGTTGGGCAATGCAAGGATATGTATGGGGTGCATGGGTATATGGTATCGGAGTTACCTTATTAGATTTTGCAGTTACATACTTTATGTTTATGCGCGGTTACCAATTAGGTATGGATTCTATCGATAAGTTCTTAGAAAGTGGATTCGTTAAGAAAATTACAACGTTCCTCGGTATTGTCGGTCTATTCTGTCTTGGCGCAATGATTGTAAAATACGTTAGCATCAATGCCGTGTTAGAAATAACAATGAAAACAGGTACCTTGAAACTCGGAGAAATTATGAACAAAATCTTCCCTTGTTTAGTACCATTGTCAGTTACATTATTTGCATATTGGTTGCAAGTAAAAGGTAAAAAAATAACAACTGTATTAATTGCATTATTTATCATCGGATTTATCGGTGGAGCAATTGGACTGTTAGGTTAGTAAACATCAATGGAGAAACCTAAAGTAAAGGTTTCTCCATATTTAAAAAAAGGAGATATTTATATGATCAAGTTAATGATAGTAACACATGGGCCATTAGCAGATGCCTTGAAGGAAAGCTCTGCCATGTTTTTTGGAAGTATGTCAAACGATGTAGAAACAATTGGACTATATCCAACGGAAAATCCAGAAGAATTAAAAGAAAAAATCTGTGAAAAAGTAGAAAGTTTGGATGATGGAGATGGTGTCATGATTTTCGTGGATATCTTTGCAGGATCTCCATTCAATATGACAGCGTTGGCAATTGATGAATTAAAAGGTGCACATAAAATACAATGTTTTACAGGAGTGAATATGCCATTTTTAATGGAGGCATTATCTAGCTGCCAAAGTATGAAGATGGAAGAATTGACAAAACACTTAACTTCGATTGCGAAAGATACAATCGTAGATTTAAGACTTGCTCTAGATTTATAAAAAGAAAAGGAAGTACACATTATGGTAAACGGATGGAACGTAGAAGCTTTTCATGATAAACGAAATAGACGACTTTTACATCTTAAGAAACAAGATATATATTATCAGTTGAATGAGAAAGATGAGAAGTTTGTTACGCTACTAAAAAACAACGAGATCAATGCAGTATCTATAGCAGCAATTGCTGGATATTTTTTGAAACTGCATCCAGTATGGTGGATCGTGATTATGGCAGTCATATATGGAGCGTATTTATGGTTCTTTAATGCAAAAGTGTTACCAAAGCTATCCACCGTTAAGAACAAAAAAATAGAAAAGAAATTGGAGAAATCATCATCTTCTAAAAGTACATTATTCTTTGGAATAGGATTTTTCGTAATAGCGATTGGTCTTGTTCTATGTATTTTCCTTGACCAAGTACAAAATGATTTTGAAATGTACATGGTCATAGGATTCTCAATCTTTGCCTTTGTTATGGGGGCAATGCAAGTACGAAAATATTTCAGTACAAGAACAGTAAAAGCATAACAACAGAATAGGAAAATAGAATGTCGATTGACATTAGGAGGATATACAAATGTTCAAAGCAGAAACAATCTGTAGAATTAAAAACACAGGAATCATGGGAATTGTTCGTGTAGAAACGATTGAACGTGGGATTGAAATTGCAAAAGGATGCATTGAAGGTGGTGTTGATGTATTGGAAATTAGTTACACCAACAACAATGCAGGAGAGGTTATTCGCGCATTGAAGAAAGAATTTGGAGATAAATTATTGGTTGGCGCAGGAACTGTTTTAGATCCTACAACAGCACGATTAGCAATCATGGATGGTGCAGAATTTATCATTGCGCCTACATTCGATAAAGCAGTACAAGAAATGTCGAATTTATATCAGATTCCTTATGCACCAGGGTGTACTTCTTATTCAGAAATGATGGATGCTTTAAAAGCTGGAGCCTCTTTCATTAAAGCATTCCCAATATCAAATTATTATGGACCAGATTTGGCTAAAACATTTAAAGTACCTGTTCCATTTATGCCGATTTTAGCAAGTGGAGGAGCTACTTTTGATAACCTTCACCAATGGTATGAAAATGGAGTGGATAGTGTTGGAATTGGTGGGTTACTAACAAAAGGAAGCAGTGAAGATATCGCTAAAAATGCGAAAAAGTTGCGTGAAATCGCTGTAAAGACAAGAGGATACTAATATGAGCAAAGGTAGTATTTTAGTAACGCCTAGAGGATATGCGAAATACGGAGAAGAAGCAGAAAAACGTCTCGTTGCATTAGGATATGAAATGAATGTAAATCGTACGGGAAAACCAGTCTCAAGAGAAGATTTTGTACGTATGGCGAAAGAGTCTACAGGAATCATTGTAGGAGTGGATGAACTAGATGGTGATTTACTTAGAGAATGTAAACGATTAAAAGCAGTTGTTAAATTTGGTGTAGGAACTGATAACATCGATTTAGATGTCGCAAAAGAGTGCAATATTAAAGTAGGACGTTGTGTTGGTTCTAATTCCAATGCAGTTGCGGAATTAACGATTGGGATGATGTTTGCGGCTGCGAAATGGATTGTTTCAACCAATGTGGATATACGTCAAGGTGGTTGGGGAAAACCAACTGGATATGAATTGTATGGAAAAACGATTGGTATTATTGGATTTGGAAATATTGGGAAACATGTTGCACGTATTGCACGTGGGATTGGAATGCAAGTACTTGCATTTGATGTGTTTGATATAGATGCCAAAGTATTAGATGAATATGGCGCTAAACAAACCAGCGTAGATGAAATTCTAAAGACCGCTGATTTCATATCTTTACATACGCCACTTACAGAAGAAACAAAAGATATGATCCATACTGAACAATTTAAAATGATGAAGCCTACCGCAATCCTAGTGAATGCTGCGCGTGGTGGAATTGTAAATGAAAAAGCGCTTTATGAAGCACTAAAGAACAAAGAAATATTTGCGGCAGCATCGGATGTATTTACAAGTGAACCTCCAATAATGGAAGAGGAATGGGTGAATGAATTGATACATATGGATAACTTCATCTTAACTTCACACATCGCTTCTAGAAGTGTAGAGGCAGAAGCAAATACAGTCAATATTGCGACAGAACAAATGATTCAATTATTAGAGGACTAGCGTGATGATCTCCAAGATACGATTGACCATACAATCGTATCGCTAGCACACTACAGATGAAGCAGTGTTCTACACTGCCCATCTGTTTTGTACATGAAGGAAGACGATGCGCAATATATCGTCATGAAGATATGACAGAAAGTAGGTATATTATGAATGTAATGATTTTAGGGGCAGGACGTATAGGACGCGGATTTATTGCGGAGTTGATGACATTGAATGGAGAAGATATCACATTCTTTGACGCAAGTCAGGCAATGGCAGATAAACTGAATGAAAAGAAAGAATATATGATTCATGTCCTAGGTAATGAAGACATGAATGTAGAGATGCACAATGTAAAAGCAAACTTCTTCTATGATGGAGAAATGTTAGCTGATTGTTGGGCAAAGAGTGATTTTATCTTTACTGCTTGTGGTGGTAAAAACATGGCTAATGTTGGAGAAACTTTAGCTAAAGCATTTAAAGTAATGGTGAAAAACAATTCCGTACATACAGCAAATATTGTTACTTGTGAAAACTGGATTGATCCAGCGAAAGATTTAAAAGACAATATCGTAAAAAATTTAACTCCAGAAGAAGTAGAGCTATTTGAGAAGTATATCGGAGTAAGTGAATCCGTTATTATGTGTACAGGAACAGGCGCACCTGATCCTAGCAAAGTAACGAATGAGATGGATACATGGGTACAAAATCTTCGCTATTTACCAATTGATTTTGACCGCATGAAAGGAGAGGTACCAAATTGGCAATATATTGAATTTGTACGTGACTTTGGTGATCTATTAAAACAAAAAATCTATACAAACAATACCAGTGTTGCGACAGTATCCTACCTTGGTAAATTAAAAGGATTAACATATGTTGCGGATTCTTCTAATGATCCTGAAATTGAACCAATTTTAGATCAAGTATATGAAGAAATAAATGGTGCATTGATCAAAGGGATGGGAATTGATGAAGCAAGTCAATTGAAATTCTCTAAAACAGCAAAAGCAAAATATACGGATCGTGCGATTGTAGACTTAGTGGATCGTATCGCTCGTGATCCAATTCGTAAACTCGGACCAGAAGATCGCTTCATTGGACCAATGAGCATTGCTTTACAAGCAGGTGTAACACCTAAAGCAATTGCACTAGGTGCAGCTGCCGCATTATATTTTGATAACCCAGAAGATGAAGATGCGAAGAAGTTGAAACTTATGCGTGAAAGTAAAGGCGTAGATTATGTATTAGAAAACATATCCAAAATTGATCCAAATGGAGACGTTGCGCTTTTGATTAAGGAAGCCATTAAAGAATTAAAAGCCAAGGGCTGGATCAAAGAATAGGAGGAGAATACATGAAAAAAGCAGTTGTTATAGGTGCAGGTCAAACAGGGAGAGGATATGTAGCACGCTTCCTTTTCCAAAGAGATTATGAGATTACCTTTATTGATAAAAATGAAGAACTTGTACGTATGTTGGATGAAGATAAAGCATTCTGTATTCACTTTTACAAAAGAGATCGTACCCCTATCTATATCCATGATTTCAAAGCATATACTACATATTCAAGCGAGGCAACACAAGCAATCAAAGAAGCAGATTTCATCTTTACTTCTACAGGAGAACAAAACCTAGGTGATGTGGCAAATCAAGTGAAAGATGCGATGAAAGGGAAAACGAAAAAAACAGTATTCCTTACTGCAGAAAATGGTATCAATCCTGCACGCGTCCTTCGTAACCATTTGATAGATGCTGGTATAGATAGCGAATACACAGTAACGCAAACAGCTGTCTTTACCTCTACTGTAAGTATTCATGATACACGCTTAGATACGCTATCCATGAATGAATCTTATTTCCCATATGATGCGGATGAATTGGATGAATTAGATTTTGAAGGTGCATTACCAGTTCATAACTTTGAAAAATTCTTTAAACGTAAAATTTATACTTATAACTGTTTAGCAGGTCTTATTTCTTATTGTGGATACATCAAAGGATATGAAGTGTATGGAGATGCAGCATGTGATTCAGATGTAGATGAAACCATGATGCGTTTGATGGAAGAATTAAATCCAGCACTACAAGACTATTTCCAAATCACTAAGGAAGACCAAGAAGCATTTACAGAGCGTGCTTTAGCAAAATTCAGAGATAAGAGTATCCTAGACTACAATATAAAAAATGGACGTGCACCAATGCGTAAATTAGGTCCAACGGAACGCATCATGTCACCAATGCAAATTCTATTAGATCACGATAAAGATCCACGTATCCTAGAATTTGTTGCGGCAGCAGCACTCGTATATTGGGAAGAATTACAAGGAAAGAGCGAACCTAAACTAGAAAAAGACTTAATCACAACCTTCTGTGAAATCAATGATTTAAGTGGTGATGAAGATGTCGTAAAACATGTAAAAGAATACTTATACGAAATCAAAAAACATCGTGATAACATCAATATCATAGATATTGTGTTTGGGAAAAAACATGCATAGTGTAAACTATGATCACCCCATTTTAGTAAGCGGTTCTTTATCTTGTATCAATGTAATGAACATAGAAAAAGCGATACAAGAAATCAATGAAAGTGAACTATCTTTTCTACATTATGATGTTGTCGATGGACGCTTTAACAATTGCTTTGTATTTGGTGATTTGATTCTAGAGAAGCTACGTCCACATACCGATAAACCAATCGAAGTACATTTGGCGGTAGAAAACGTTGAAGTTTATATCGAACCATTTATCAAAGCAGGAGCTGACTATATCGCCGTACACTATGAGACAAAATGCAATCATAAAGAAGTATTCGCGAAGATACGTGAACTTGGCGCAAAACCAATATTAGCATTTCGTTGTGATAGCGAAGTACCTGAAAATTTTATTTCCCTAGCAAAAGAAGTGGAGTGGATTTTAAAGCTTACCGTAAATCCAGGATATGCAGGACAGAAGATACAACCACAGGCAATTCAACATATCAAAGTTATGCGTCAACAGCTACAACAACATGGATTAACTACAAAAATACAAGCAGATGGAAATATCAATTCTGAAACGATACCACTTGTGGTAAAAGCAGGTGCAGATATTTTAACTGGTGGTACATCAGGATTATTCCAAAAAGGAAAAACTGTTCAAGAGAACTTAGATAATATGAGAAAGGCGGCGATTTTATGAGTTTGTTGTGTCCAAGCATGATGTGTGCAGATTATGGCGCATTGAAACAACAGATTATAGAGTTAGATGAAGCCGGGTGCGATATCTTTCATTGTGATGTTATGGATGGTTCATTTGTACCCAATATGACAATGGGTATTATGGATATAAGTACCATTCGTAAGTACACAAAAAAGATGGTGGATGTGCACTTGATGATTGAACAACCATCTACCAAAATAGATTGGTTTATAGAAGCCGGTGTAGATTTAATTTATATTCATCCAGAGGCAGAACGATACCCAATTAAAACCTTGTCTTATATCAGAGAAAAAGGAAGACTTGCAGGAATTGCGATCAATCCAGATACGAGTATTACCATGATTGAAGAAGTACTTCATGTATGTGATTATATTTTGGTAATGAGTGTAAACCCTGGTTTTGCAGGTCAAAAATTTATTGACTTTACAGATGATAAAATCAAAAGACTCATTGAAATGAAAAACACATATGGCTTTAAGATCGTGTTAGATGGAGCTTGTTCACCAGACATTATTCAAACATATTCAAAACTAGGAGTCGATGGTTTTGTATTAGGAACTAGTGCACTCTTTAAAGAAAACGTGAGCTATAAAGAAGCAATCGATCAATTAAGAACATTATAATTCTATATGGTTGATGAGGAACCATATAGTGCGAGGGACTATCTATGCAAATATCTACGAAGACAGCAGCACAGATCATTTCAGAAATAAATAAGGTAATTCCTTATAAAATCAACATCATGAACCATGATGGTTTGATTATCGCAAGCAGTGACACATTGCGCATCCATGAGATTCATATGGGTGCGCGTTATCTGGTGGAACACCACCTAGAAGAACTACCCGTAACACAAGATAACGAATACGATGGAGGAAAACCAGGGACCAATCTTCCCATCGTTGTACGCAATGAAATCGTAGGTGTCATTGGGATAACAGGTGAATATGAAAAGATACGTCCCTACGCACAGATTATCAAGCGTATGACAGAAATCCTCGTTATGGACGATCTGTTAAAAAGTGAACAAATGCGCAAGACCTATCAAATGAATAGTTATCTGTATGAATGGATACATTCACAATCCTCTGTACAAGAAAAAGAACTCTATGAAAGAGGCCTCTTAATTGGTATTAACATACGATGCAAACGTAGATTCTTGCAAATGAAACCAAGTCATTCACTCTTTGAAGAACAGATGCAAATACTAGAACAAATCCTACAACAGAAATTATATGGGGATCATGATGCCTTTTTCTTAAGAATGTCATCTTCCTATTTAATTGGTGTACATGAATGTACAGATAAAGGAGTGGAAGCATGGATTCAAATGTTACATATGGAAATACAGGATAAATTAGGATGTGGAATCTATGTAGGAATTGATCAAAAAAACAACAAACAAAAACTTGTATATGAACAATATAAACAAGCGAAAAGAGCTTTACGAGCAGGCATTGCACAAGAGAAAACAATATATTTCTATAAAGATATTTCAATGGATATCTTCATGGAAGAAATCGCATCCACTACGAAGAAGGAATTTATTCAAAAGGTATTTAGAGACTATGAGAAAAGTGAACTAGCAGATATTATTCCGTTACTTGAATGTTATTATCGATGGAATGGTTCTATTCAACAAGCGAGTCAAGAGATGTATCTACACAAAAACACCTTACAGAATAGATTGAATAAAATAAAAGATCGAACTGGATATGATCCACGTTCATTAAGTGATATCCCTCTGTTTGTAATGGCGATTCATTTCTATCGGTTTCTAGAGACAAAAATATAAAAGTGACGATAGCACGATTGATATAAAATCGTGCTTTTCTTATTATTAATAAAATAAAATGATATAAAATTCCACATTATATATTGATAAAGCAGAAAAATATGCTAATATAATGATATGAAAAATACATTGATAATTGGCGCAGGTGCCATTGGTAAAGGTGTAATTGTACCTTTGTTTCAGAATCATGATATGAATATTGTATTGGCTAATCGTACAAAAGGAACCATTGTAAATCCTGAAACAAACTCATATCGTATATATTCACAAGAAACATGGAAAGAGATGAGTGGCTTTATATATTGTGAAATAAATAATTCTATTTTTATCGATTCATTAGATTCTGTTGATATCATTGTTTTAACACTACAAGAGGAAGCATTCATAGAGATTACAAAACATATTGCAAAAGAGATTTTGAAACGTTATACGTGCGGAAGTATGAAGAAGTTAACGATAATTATTTGTAGTAATAGTAAGAATGCAAAAAAAAATTTAGTGTATGCACTGCAAGAAAAAGTAGATAATGATTGGCTGAAAAATCATGTAGAAGTACTGCATATGTTAGTTTTTGTAGGCGCTCGCCGCTATAGTTCAAATCCTTATGATATTGAATTAAATTCGAAGTACTCTTTTCTAGAAATGGAAAAATCATCATATAGCAATATATCGAATTGGAAGGAAATTAGATCAATAAAGAATGCAGAGCATCGATTGCTAATCAAGCTTTCTTTAATCAATCGTGTCCAGCTCTATCTTGCTTTATTAGGAGATCAGGCAGGTTATACAACCTTTGAAGAGTGCTTTGTGGATCATGATATTCTGTATAGGGCAAGGATGTCCTATGTTGAATGCTTCCGTTGCTTAGAGAAATATTTTATTGGTGAAATCGATGAAGAATTTGTTGAACTTTTATGGCAGCGTGTACTCTATGGAGATAAGGAAAATATTAATAGATTTCTTAAAAATATTGAAAAAAAGCTGTTACCAGAGGAAAGGATATGTTTCCCATTAGGAATTGCTAGAGAATATAATATGCCATGTAAATTTATGGAAGAGGGATATCGACTAGCAATCGAGTTTTTAGAAAAAAGAAAGTGAGATGATAGTATGTACATGTATATTGTACGTCATGGAGAGACTGAATGGAATTGTACTGGACGTGTACAAGGAATTTCAAATAATCCAATAAACGAAAATGGGATAAGGCAAGCTCAATCAGTTTCAAGTTTTTTTGATGGCTTTGAGTTTGAAGCTGTAATCACTTCGCCATTAGAGAGAACAAAACAAACTGCAGATATTCTTTGTGAACATGCCTCCGTCATGTTCTACAGAGAAGATGCAAGGGTTATTGAGAAAAATTTTGGTATTTGTGAAGGCATGATAATTGAACAACGCCATAGAGAATACCCCTTTGGTCATGCCGAGGGAGAAGAATCCTATAAGGAAGTGCGTAAACGTATGTTTCAAGCTATACGCGATTATGCAATGGAGTACAAAAAAGATATTTTAATCGTTTCACATGGAGGAGCAATTGCAGCATTATTGAAGGAATTGGATAAAAGTTATGAAAATGAGTTTGTAAGAATGGATAATTTATCTATTACTATCGTAGATGAAAACCTAAAACTTCACGGTGTAAATCTTAATCTTGATGAAGCAATGAAATGGAAAATAAGCAATAAATAAAGGTTTATTATGATTTTAGGGCGATTAATTTCGTCTTTTTTTCTGCTATAGAGAAAGAAATATATTATTTAAATGAAAAAATATTCTAAAATAATAAAAAATATATTGACATTTTATTCCGCTTGCAATATGATTGAGTTAGTAAATGAAAGCGCTTTGTTAGTGCTTCGTAAGGAGGAATATATATGGCAGATGTTAAACTCGTTCGTGTCGATTTTAGACTTATGCATGGGCAGGTTATTGCTAACTGGATGAATCAAGTAGATGGAGATTCAATCATGATTATCAATAAAAAACTTGCAAATGATCCATTTATGGGGAATGTTTACAAAATGGCAGCTCCAAAGGGTGTCAAGGTTAATATTATGGATCTTGATAAAGCAATGGAACGAATTCAAAGTGAAAAGTATGCAACAAGAAAATTGGTAGTTTTATTTAAATCTGTAAAGGATGCAAAGGAAGCATTTGAACGAGGGTTTCCTATGAAAGAACTTCAAATCGGAGGTTTAGGATCTGGTGAGAATCGCGTCCAAATTACAAATCAGATTTATTTAAATAGAGCTGACACAGACATGCTTCTAGATATCAGCGGGAAAGGAGTGAAGGTGTATTTACAGGCAGTGCCAAAAGAGGCAGCCATAGGGATTGATAAAGCAGCGTCTAAATTGGGATAAATGTGTTAGAAAAAAGAAAATAAAAAAGGAGAAAATTAAGTATGGACAATTTGGTTCAAGCATTATTGATCGGTATCGTCTATTGGATCGGAACGAATCGTCTCTGGTATGGTACGACAACCGTTATACGACAGCCAATCGTTATGGCAGTTCCTCTAGGACTTATCATGGGAGATCCTGCAAAAGCAATGATTATTGGTGGAACATTACAGCTTATTTACTTAGGGGCAATTGCACCTGGTGGAAACATTCCAGCGGATGAAGCATTTGCATCATGTGTAGCAATCCCTATTGCAATTAAAACAGGCATTAGTGCAGAAGTAGCAGTTTCTTTAGCGGTTCCAGTTGGATTGCTAGGAGTATTGTTGGATACAGTTCGTAGAACATATGCATCAGCGTTTGTTCGATTAGCTGATAAAGCAGCATCAACAAATGATCGAAAAGGTTATCGAAGAGCATGTTTCTGGTATCCATTTATCTGTGCAATTCCATTACGTATTGGTCCTGCGTTTGTTGCAGCATACTTCGGGGCAGATGCAGTTCAGGCATTTATGTCAGCAATACCTACTTGGGTTACGAATGGATTGAGCGTTGCTGGTGGGCTTCTTCCGGCCTTGGGATTTGCGGTTACGATGATAGTTATTGGTAAGAGAAACTTATTACCTTATTTCATGGTAGGTTTCCTTGTTATGGCATATTCAGGAATTAGTACAATTGGTATTGCAGCATTAGGTTTATGTATTGCATTATTACAAAGTAATTTTGCACCGATGATGGCTATGAGCGGAGGTGACGATGATGACGACTAATGAAAATACAGCTCGTAAATTATCTAAAAAAGAAGTTGTTAAGGCGTGGACTCGTTATTATACAGTAACAGAAGTAGGGAATAGTTACGAACGATTAACAGCTTTAGCATTTGGTTTTGGGATGTCTCCAATTTTGGAAAAATTATATGGAGATAATGAAGAAGAACTTCGCGCGGCATATACTCGTCATTGTTCATTTTATAATTCAGAGGGAACATGGGGATCATTGATATTGGGGATTTCAATGGCACTTGAGGAAGAACATGCAAATGAAGTAGCAAAACCAGATTATGATCCAGAAGATACAGCTGAATTCACAGATATGGTTACAAATATCAAAATCGGTTTGATGGGACCTTTAGCTGGTATCGGAGATTCAATCGATATGGGGACTGTACGTCCAATCATCTTATCACTATTTGTACCAGTTGCAGCAGCAGGAAATATTCTAGGTGGAATTGGACCATTAATTCTATTTGGAGCATATATGTCATTTCTTGCGTATTTCCTTGTTCGACAAGGCTATTCATTAGGACGTGACTCAGTAGCAAATGTTTTACAAACTGGAGCAATCAGCAAATTGATAGACTCAGCAGGCGTTATGGGATTGTTTATGATGGGGGCGCTAAGTGCATCTTATGTAAAATTAGCAACGAAACTAGTTATTACAACAGATGGTGGTGAATGGGCAATTCAAAATACATTAGATGGCATGATGCCTAAACTCTTGTCACTAGGAGTAGTATTCCTGATTTATTTCTACATTAAAAAGAGAGGTCCAAAATACCTTCGTATTGTTGGGGCAATTATAGGATTGTCATTATTATTCTCCTTCTTGGGAGTTGTATAGAATACGCAACAGAATGTGAGATAAAAAAAGACATAATAAAAGAAAAACAGGTATATGTCTCTGACATATACCTGTTTTAAGATAACTAACTAGAGAGGAAATAGAATGAGAAAAATAGCGATTGTAAATGCAAATAGTTTTGCTCGTTATTATCCAGAATTTATTACAAAACTGGAAAACGAAGTAGGGGAAGTTAAAAGATTTACTGTAGGAATTCATATTCAGGCAAAAGAATTAGCGAAAGAACTTCAAGGATATTCATATTTAGTTGTAGGGACTACACCTATATTCAATGAAGAATTCTTTAAAGAGTGTCCTAGTATTGAATATATTGCACGTTTTGGGATTGGGTATAACAATGTCGATGTTCTAGGTGCAAAAAAATATGGAGTTGTAGCATCAAATATACCTGGATATTTAGAAAAGGAAGATGTTGCAGAACAGGCAATTGGATTATTGATGTCTTTAGCAAAACATACTCCTGATGGTAATATGGCGGTTCATAATGATGAATGGAATACAGATCGAGGCAGATTTTTAGGGACTAGGTTAAAAGGAAAAAAAGTAGGTATCTGTGGCATGGGAAACATAGGATCAACATTTGCGAGAATTATGAAACATGGATTTGAATGTGATGTATTAGCGTATGATCCTTATCTTAATGAAGATGAGATAAAAGCTCGAGGAGCAAAGAAATGTGAGTTAGATGAGCTTTTAAGTTGTAGTGATGTTGTTTCATTGCATATCAATTTAACCAAAGAAAATTATCATATGATATCAAAGGAACGTTTGACTAAAATGAAAAGCACAGCGTATCTAATTAATACTGCAAGAGGTGAACTTGTAGACGAAGTGGCAGTAGCAAAAGCCCTTGAAAAAGGAAAATTGGGTGGCTATGGTGCAGATGTTATAGAAGATGAACCTATCAAAATGAATCATCCTTTATTAGAACAAAAGAAAGCGATAATCACACCACATCTAGGGACATACAATTACGAATGTAATCATCAAATGTGTCAAAGTATAGTAGATGATATTATCCGTGTTTATCACAATGAAAAACCAAGTGTTGTACTTGAAAAATAAAAGGAGACCAAACATATGAACGATATGAAAAAGTTAGAAAAATTAAAAGAATTTGATACACCTAGCATTACTAATGTTGTTGCTACTTATCCAGATAAAGATTATTGCTTAGGTTTATATCATCCATGGAAGGGAAAATGGTATACAGATGAAACACTAAAATGTATGTATCCAGAATTAGGAAGAGTGGCTGGATATGCAGTAACATGTACATATGGACTACCTGATCCTAACTTTCCAAATCTAAAATTTGCTGATGTATTGAGGGCAGTTAGCAAAATGAAAAAACCAGTGGTATTAGTTTTGAAACAAAATATGCCTGATGAAATTAAGAAAATAAATGGACTACTGGGTGGAAATATGATGACGGCCTTAAAATCTGCTGGAGTCGTTGGTGTGATTTCTGATGGTCCTTCAAGAGATGTAGATGAAATTCGTCCATTAGGAATGCAATATATGTTAACTGGAGTTACAGCAGGTCATGGTAAATTTGCAGTTGAAACTGTAAATACACCTGTTGAGGTTTGTGGTATGCAAGTCGCTCCTGGAGATATCATTCACATGGATGAAAATGGAGCGGTTAAATTTCCAGAAGAATATTTAGATGAAGTTATTACAAAGGTAACAGGATTACAAGAGATTGAAGCGAAGCGTCAAGAATTAATGAGAAATACAGACGATATAGAAGAACTAATAAAAATTATGAATGGGCTGTATGATTAGGTGCCTATATGCTAGTACAATTAAGTGAAATACTAAAGGAAGCACAACGTAAACATATCGCAGTAGGAGCGTTCAATATAGGAAATCTAGATATTTTTGAAGTTATTGTTCAAGCGGCAGAAGATGAGGTCTGCCCTACAATTATAGAGTGTTCTGTACCAGAATATCGTTATTTAGGAAAAGAGTTTTTTAGCTATGTTAAGAAACGCTTAGAAGATTCCCATGTTCCTTTTGTTCTTCACCTAGATCATGGTAATGATTTGGATATCATCAAAGAAGCGATATCAGCTGGATTCAATTCAGTAATGATCGATACATCATCGAAACCCTTTCAAGAAAATGTTGCATATACAAAAGAAGTAGTTTCCTATTCCTATGCACACCAAGTAAATGTAGAGGCAGAATTAGGGACTATTGGTAGTACAGAGAGTTCTAGCTGTTGTGATGGAACGGATACAAAAATAATTTATACAGATCCGGTAAAAGCAAAAGAGTTTGTTGAACTCACAGGTATTGATGCATTAGCAATTGCAATTGGCACGTCACATGGGATGTATGCACATGGACAATATCCTAAATTAAGGTTAGATATTTTAGACAAGATACGAGAGTTAACATCTGTTCCATTGGTTTTACATGGTGGATCTGGAAATGCTGATGAAGAAATCAAGGAAGCCATAGCACATGGAATTTCAAAGATTAACATATCAAGCGAAGTTAAGGAAGCATATTTTTGTAGTCTTAAAGAATACATGGAAAGTCATCCAAAAGAATGCAAAACACAAATTATTTTCGCGCCTGCAAGAAAAGCTGCATATGAAGTTGTAAAGAATAAAATGTTGCTCTTCAAATCAAACGCAACTCAAAATGCATAGGATGCTTTAGAGGAGGAAGAATGGAAAATTTTATTTATGATATACCTACGAAAGTATACTTTGGGAAAGATCAATTAAAATCTTTGGGTCACGAGATTCATCCTTACGGAAAAAGGGTTTTACTTATTTATGGTGGAGAAAGTATACGTCGTAATGGTATTTATAATGATGTATGTGAAATTCTTGAGAATGAAAATATATTATATTGTGAACTTTCGGGTGTCAACGCAAATCCAAGAATAGAAACAGTACGTGAAGGTGTTAAACTTTGTGAAGAGAACGATATTGATGTGGTGTTACCAGTAGGTGGAGGTAGTGTGATAGATTGTGCAAAAGCAATCGCTGCATCTTTTGCCTCAAAGGTAGATGCATGGGAGTTATTAGACGATTTTAATAAGATTTCAAAAGTCTTGCCCATCATTGCTGTGTTGACGATAGCGGCAACAGGAAGTGAAATGGATGGGATTGCAGTTATTTCAGATTTAAATACGCGTGAAAAACGACCATTAAAACATCCCAAATTACGACCACAAATAGCAATCTTAGATCCCACATATACATTTACAGTTTCCATGGATCAGACTGCTGCAGGAATCGCCGATATCTTGTCGCACTTAATGGAAACCTATTTCTCTAATGTTGAAGGATATATGCAAGAGAAGCTTTGTGAAGGGCTTATGAAAACCTGTATACATTGTGGAAAACAAGCATATATTGATGGCACGAATTATGAAGCTAGATCTAATTTGATGTGGTGCGCATCTTGGGCAATAAATGATTTCTTAAAGATGGGAAGACCTGTTACATGGTCAGTTCATGCGATAGAACATCAGCTTAGCGCCGTATATGATATTACACATGGTGTAGGACTAGCAATTTTGACTCCTCACTGGATGGAGCATGTTTTGAATGAAAAGACAGCTCCTAAGTTTGCTCAATTTGCAAGAGAAGTATGGGATGTTAATGAAGCTTCAGATGTAGAAGCAGCGAAAATAGGAATACAGTGTATAAAAGATTTCTTTAGGTATTTACAACTTCCAACAACGTTAAGAGAAGTTGGTATTCATGAGGATCTTTACTACGAAGAAATGGCGAATAAAGCATTGCCATATTTGAATGGAGTATTTTTCCCAATCAATAAAAACGATATCATTGAAATTTATAAAAAAAGCTCATAGGAGGGTGATACATATGATAAAATCAAATCTCGCAGTTGTTTTAACAGGAGAAGGACAAGTTGAATTACAAAACAAACCATTACCTGATATATGTGATGATGAGGTATTGGTTCAGGTTAAAGCATGTAATCTGTGTACATCAGAATATGGAATTTATACGGGCGCTAGAAAAGCAGATTTCCCTTATATGTTTGGACACGAGTGGTCTGGTATAGTGATAGACACAGGAAGTAGAGTTACTCGTTTTCAAAAAGGAGATTTTGTTGTAGGTTGTTATGAATATGACGCTTCTTCCTTAGAGGCACAACTAGGAAATAGTAGTTGTGCTCCGAGATTATATGCATTCGATAAAATGAATCCAGACGGCTTTTATGGACGTTTTAGAGCTTGTGCTCAGTATGTTACACAGAAAGAAGTCTCTACCTTTCATATGTCTTCAAAGATTGATGCAAGTGAGGCAGCTTTCTTAGAACCTCTAGCAACAGTAGTCTCTGGTATACATAAATTACAATTAAAACCGAGCGATAAAGTCCTTGTCATCGGAGCAGGAACAATGGGGATTTTAAATGCACTAGTAGCCAAAGTGTATGGATGTAGTGTATATCAAAGTGAAATGATGGAGAAAAAAATAAAAACAGCTAAAGAACTAGGTATTCAAGTTATTGACGTCTCAAAAGGAAATAGTGTTGAAACTATCAAGAGAGAAAGTGGTGTTGATGGATTTGATGTAGTTATTGTAGCGGTTGGTGTTAGTGCAGCCTACAAGCAAGCCTTTGAATTATTAAAAGAAAAAGAAGGAACAGTGCTATTCTTTGCTGCTGGTTTCCCTGAACCAGAAATAAATATAGGACCTAACGAAATACATTACCGCAAAATGACAATTGTAGGGACTTATACTGCAAACTTTCAAGATTTTGAAGAAGCTACGATGTTGTTAAGTGAACGCAAAATTGATGTTTCAAAACTAGTAGAGAAGAAAATCGACTTTGAACGTTGTAAGGATGCATTTGAAGAAGCTTCAATTCCTGGTGCATTCCGTGTTAGTATGATATTTTAAAAAAGCCACTATGAAGTGGCATGAAGGAGTTTGCACATTTGTGTAGACTCTTTTTTAAAGTATATTGCATATTTGATCGCTGATATATTGAATTCTATCTGGGTCTATATTCATGTCTTGGCGTGTATTTACATGTGGGACTATAAGTGACTCATTTTTTACTAGTCCATTGCTAAAAACGATTGTATTTGGATAAAGATGAGCAATATTGTTTTCATTACTCATTGGGAAACGGTGAATTTGTTTATCTAACTTACAAGCAGTAGATTCTAACGATGGACTATAACATACTCCCATATCTTCATTATTACCAATGCATTCAAGAAGGATAAACTCCTTTTTGTCATATGTATTTAAATACGCCTTAAGCATTTGATCACCTAAATGATTTATACACCCAAAGTCTGTTAAGACAAATGCAGTTTTTTCCTTTTGCGCATCATCCAATGATTTTGCTAGATTCAATACTGCTAAAACTCCGGAGGAATTTCTATCCAGATTTCTACCATTAGGAATTCCCCTAGCGTAGCGAACGATGAAGATGATACCAAGTAAATAAACAAGTATAAGGGCAATATCACTCCAATGAAATATCCCTTTCATCCATTCGATTTTTAAATACATGGTAGAGAAAACAAAACACAGAGTAGATACTACAAGAAGAGGAACGGCTGTAGTTAGGAGATAATAAATATTTCGCTTGCGCAAATCAAAAGGCTTATATGAGTACAAATAAAAACTTTTAACTGGAGTATCGTAAGAGCTAATGATGATTTTTTTTGCTGTTTTTACATCTCCGATTAAAAGGTCTATTGCTTTTCCTTTTGATCCCCGCGGAGATAATATCTTAGTTGCATATCCCATAGTTTTAAATTCTTGTTCGATATTTTTTATAAAACGTATCTTTTCTTTGCGATAAAACCTACGTCTAGCAATGATCCCATAATCTAATATCCAATTTTTGAAATATTTTTCCATTAATAATCTCTCCTTATAGACAAATTATATCATCTTATAGAGTATAAATAAAGGAAAATTACTTGAAAAACGATATAAAATTCTATTTTATATAAATTTATATTGAAAAATAATTTCATTTGCAGTAAGATGAGGGTGGATGTAAACGCTTTGAATTAATCTTTCCAAAAGGAGCGTTGCGTCGATCATGAAAAAAGAAAGGAGGATTTTTATGATTGGTGTATTAATTGTTACACATGGAAAATTGGCAGAGGGTTTTGTGGATAGTGCAAGTATGATTATGGGTGATCAAGAGCAACTAGAATGTATCGGATTATTCCCTGACTCAGATCTTGAATCTTTTGCTACAACGGTCAAAGATGGAATGCTAAAAGTTGATAGTGGTGATGGCATTCTTGTATTCGTTGATATGTTTGGTGCTTCTCCATGTAATTTTGCTGCAGCAAATATTGCAGAACTGATCGAAGAAGACAGAAGAGTTCGTATTGTTACAGGATTGAATTTAGCTATGTTAATTGAATCTTTAAGTATGCGCACATTTATTGATGAACTTGATGAGTTGTATCGTAAAACACTTGTAACTGGAAAAGATGGAATCAAAGAACTTTTAGATACTTTAAGCTCACAAGAAGATGATGAATAAAAATTCTACAGGAGGATAGAATGGATAGAAAAAAACTAGAAGGGTCACTAAATCAGTTTAAATCATTGACTGAAATTGAATTGAAAGAATTTGTTAATGATTTATCACTCGATGTTTATCAGAAAGCATTTGGATACATAAAAGATGCAAAAGAAAAAGGAAATCGTTTGCACATCACAGGTATTGGTAAACCATCCTATGTTGCAGGATATATAGCATCTTTATTCTCATCCACGGGAACTCCAGCATATGTGTTGCATGGAACTGAAGCAATACATGGTTCAAGTGGGCAAGTAAAAGCGGGGGATGTAGTAATAGCTATTTCAAATAGTGGGGAAACCGAGGAACTTAAGAAGACAGTTGTAACGCTAAAAAATAATGGGGCATTTATAATTGCTGTAACTGGGGGAAAGGATTCTTGGCTTGTGAAGAATGCAGATGCATTCTTATATGCAGGAGTAGTCGAAGAAGGTGGTCCTTTAAATAAGGCACCTAGAATATCTTATCTTGCAGAGACGATTGTGCTACAAGGACTCTCTATACTGTTACAAGTAGATGAAGATATTACGTTAAAAGAATACAAGTGTTGGCATCCTGGAGGCGCATTAGGGGCGTCTATTAAGGATTAAAGAGGAGGAATATTATGTTAGGTAAAATATTAGTAACACCTAGGGCATTTGCAAAGAGTGGAATGCAACAAATAGAAAATTTAAGAAAGAGTGGATGGGATGTACATGTAAATGAAACAGGTAAATCTTATACACGTGAAGAATTTTTGGAACTTGCAAAAGATGTAGATGGAATTATCATTGGAGTTGATATTGCAGATAAGGAAATGTTGAACTCTTGCAAAAATTTAAAAGCAATTGCGAAATATGGTGTTGGTGTAGACAATATTGATATGAAAGTTGCAAAAAAGAATGGTATTAAAGTATCAAGAACAATTGGTTCTAATTCAGTATCGGTGGCTGAGCATGCAATGGGATTGTTATTCAGTATTGCAAAAAATGTTTGTGCTGCAAATGCCGAAGTAAAAAATGGTGAATGGAACAAAAATTATGGATTTGAATTAAATAATAAAACTTTAGGAATTATAGGGTTTGGAAACATTGGAAAACTTATTGCGAAAATGGCACAAGGAATGAATATGAAGATTATGGCACATGATGTATTTCCTATTGATGAAGCATATGCGAAAGAACATAATATTCAGATTGCATCATTTGAGGAATTGATATGCAGTAGTGATGCAATCACGGTTCATCTTCCATTAACAGAAGATACGAAAGATTTAATCAATAAGGATGTGTTTGAAAAAATGAAGAAATCTGCTGTATTAATAAATGCTGCAAGAGGCGGAATTGTAAATGAAGAGGATTTATATGATGCATTAAAAAACAAAACTATTGCTGCTGCTGGGTTTGATGTATTCTCAAGTGAACCACCAAAGAAGGGTGAAATACTTTTAACACTTGATAATTTTATTTTGACACCACACACAGCTAGTAAAACGAAAGAAGCGGATGCAAATACGATTCAGATGTCTGTGGATAATATTTTAAAAGACTTGGGAGGATCTACATATGAAAAATAGACTACGAGAATGTTTAGAAAATAAAACTGAAATAATGGCAACACGAATCAATAGTGCCTGGCCTATGGTGGCTGAAGTTGTTGGTGCTACAAATAAATACGACTATATTGAATTTTTAGGAGAATATGCTCCATACAATCAATATGATCTTGAGAATATCGCAAGAGCATGTGAGTTGCACGACATGTCTTGTATTATCAAAACAGATTGGGCAAATCGTGAATATGTTGCTCAAAAGGCTTTAGCATCAGGTTTTCAAGGAATCTTGTTTACGGATCATACAACAGCAGATGAAGTGAGAGAAACATTAAAAATGGTAAAACCAGCAACTCCAAGTCATGGTGGTAAACTAGGGTTTGTAAATAGACGTTGGTATAAAAACGAAGGATTCGCAAATCAACTTTCTTATGCAGACGATGTATCAAAATGTGTTATGGGTTTTATGATTGAAAAAGCAGCAGCAGTTGAAAATATTGAGGATATTTGCCAAGTTGAAGGTGTTGATTTTGTTCAATTTGGTCCAGCAGATTTCTCTATGAATTCAGGATTTAATTCAAAGGATGAAAAAGAGAAAGTGAAAGCTGCAGAAGAGAAAGTGATTAAAACTGCATTAAAATACGGAGTTAGCCCACGTGTCGAATTGAATAGCGCAAAAGAAGCACAACGTTATTTAGATTTAGGTGTTACGCACTTTGCTTTAGGTTCGGAATTACGTATTGAGAAAGTTTATTGGAGCGAAGAAGGAAAAGAACTTCGTGAGATGATGCAGGAGAAATAAGATGAAAATCGTTGTATTGGATGGTTATACTGAAAACCCTGGTGATCTAAGCTGGGATAAACTGAAATCATTAGGCGAACTAACGGTATACGATCGTACTCCTTTGAAGGAACGTGTATCTCGTATTGGAGATGCAGAAATCGTCATCGTCAATAAAACTCCAATTGACAAGAATGTCTTTGAGGAGTGTACGAATATAAAATGTATTAGTGTTTTAGCAACAGGATATGATGTTGTGGATATAAAAGAAGCCCAAAAAAGAGGAATACCAGTATGTAATGTACCAGCATATGGGCCGTATTCCGTAGCACAATTCGCAATATCTTTATTACTAGAAGTATGTAATCACATCGGACATCATAATCAAGCAGTCCATGAAGGTGCTTGGGAGAATTGTCCAGATTGGTGTTTCTGGGAAAAGCCACTTATGGAATTGCAAAATAAAACTATGGGTATTATTGGGTATGGAAGAATTGGACAAACTACGGGAACTATTGCTCGCGCATTAGGTATGAGAGTTGTTGCATATGATGCATATCCCAATTTGGATTTAAAAGATGTAGCATATGTATCTTTTGATGAACTATGCAAACATAGTGATGTTGTCGTATTGCATTGTTCTTTAAATGAAAGCAATAGAGAAATGATCAATAAAGAATCCATTTCATTGATGAAAAAACATGCCATTATCATAAATAATGCCAGAGGGCCACTTATCAACGAATCAGATTTGGCTAAAGCATTAAATGAAGGTGATATTTATGCTGCAGCAGTAGATGTTGTAACAAGTGAGCCAATTCATAAGGATAATCCTTTATTAACTGCTAGAAACTGTATTATCACACCACACATGTCTTGGGGATCTTTAGAAGCTCGTTCAAGAATTATGGAAATGACTTTTGAAAATATTAAATCATTCTTAGATAACAACATTATAAACAGAGTAAATTAGGAGGAAACTAAAATGAAAATAGAAGGAATTATAACTCCGATTGTCACTCCATTTCATAGAGATGATGATCAAACAATAAATTATGAAGCATTAAAAACCTTAATTGATCAGTTGATTGAAAAAGGGGTCAATGGTATCTTCATACTTGGAAGTAATGGTGAATTTCATGTTGTAAGCCATGAAGAAACAGTTGAATTTACAAAAAAGACAGTAGAAATTGTTAATCATCGTGTTCCTGTATATGTTGGAACAGGAGGAAATAGCACGCAAGAGGTCATAAGATTATCTAAAGAAGTTGAAATGGCCGGCGCGGATGCACTATCTGTTATCACACCATTCTTTATCTCGCCTACCCAAGAAGAACTCGTGGATCATTATAAAAAAATTGCAGAATCTACATCATTACCGATTGTTTTGTATAATATTCCAAAATCTACTAAGATTAACCTATCGAAAGAAACAGTTGCAAAACTAGCTAAGATTGAGAATATAAAAGCGATCAAAGATAGTTCTGGCGACATGCAAAATTTAAAAGATTATGTTGATGCAGTACAAGGTAGTGATACCGTTGTACTTGTTGGTTCAGATTCAAAGATTGCTCCAGCAATTCGTTTAGGGGCAGTTGGGGCAATTGCGGGAACAAGTAATGTAATCACGGATCATGTTGTTGGTTTATATCAAGACTTGATGAACGGTAATGATAAAGCAGCGGATGAAAAACAGGCAGATATAGAACATATCCGTAATGTAATTACATTAGGAACAGTTCCATCTGTTATGAAAAGAGCTGTAGAATTGCTTGGCATCTCTGTAGGACCAGCGCGCCTACCTGTGAAAGAATTAGACAGAAAAGAAGATGAAAAAATCATAAAAATGCTGCAAGCTTATGGTTTACAATAAACCAATCAACCTACAGCATTTAAGACTATTGCTTTTTCAATTCTTTTAAGAGTTTTCTAGCTTGTATTACACGGGTTTTGATTTGTTCAATGTCACCCTGAATAGTACCTAGATAAAGTAGATCGGTGATGATGGTACAGGAAGTTCTGGATGCCAATGAGCCGATCTTTCTTTCGTTTTCCAACGCTGGTACAAAGAGAGGAACCGTTGATTTTTTTGTAAGGTATGAATTTGCATTTTGAGATATTGAAATGGAAGGAACATTTAATTGATTTGCTCTTTTCAATGCCAATGTAGCAAGTTCAGTCAAACCAGAATAAGTGATTGAAATAATACAATCCTCTGGAGTTAAGTTGTTCACTTGTGTTAATTGTGTATGCGCATCGTCATAACAACATGAGTCCAGTCCCACAATGATAAACTTATGACATAAATCTTGTCCAACTAGCAAGGAAGTTCCTTCTCCAACAATACAGATTTTTTTAGCACTTGTTAATATTTGAATTGCTTTTTCTAATTTCTTTAAATCTAAATATTCAAATGTTTTATTGATAGTATTGATATAAAAATTACGCATAGTAGATATCATATCTGGTAGCGCATCATATTTACTAATATCATCGATTAATTGATCAGAATCTAAAAAATCTGTTTCAGATTCCTTTGCAAGATCAATACGAAATTGTGTATAACTTTCGTACCCTATTTTCTTGGTGAATCGCATAATACAAGATGGCGTTGTTCCAGAAAGTTCTGCTAAATCCTTTACAGCCAAATCATATACATCAAGATTATTCTCGAAGATGTAATCCGCTATTTTTTTCTCATTCTTGCTTAATGTTGTGTAACTTTCCCTAATTCTTAATAAGCAGCTCATTTTATGTAAGCCCCCTTTTCTTTAGATGTTTATGTATATAAAAGTAGAGTATTATATAAATACATTATATATGGAAATGGTGTTTTATACAACTTTTCACAAATAATAACAGTAAAAAAAAGGAAATATTTAAAATAAGATTTTATATGTATAGTTTCTAAGATTTATATCATATAGGAGAAGATGTCCATGAATATTTCAAAACAGATGGCAGCACAGATCATTTCAGAAATAAATAAGGTAATTCCTTATAAAATCAACATCATGAACCATGATGGTTTGATTATCGCAAGCAGTGATACATTGCGCATCCATGAGATTCATACGGGTGCGCGTTATCTGGTGGAACACCACCTAGAAGAACTACCCGTAACACAAGATAACGAATACGATGGAGGAAAACCAGGGACCAATCTTCCTATCGTTGTACGCAATGAAATCGTAGGTGTCATTGGGATAACAGGTGAATATGAAAAGATACGTCCCTATGCACAGATTATCAAGCGTATGACAGAAATCCTCGTTATGGATGATCTATTAAAAAGTGAACAAATGCGTAAAACCTATCAAATGAATAGCTATCTGTATGAATGGATACATTCACAATCCTCTGTACAAGAAAAAGAACTCTATGAAAGAGGTCTCTTAATTGGTATTAACATACGATGCAAACGTAGATTCTTACAAATGAAACCAAGTCATCCACTCTTTGAAGAACAGATGCAAGTACTGGAACAAATCCTACAACAGAAATTATATGGTGATCATGATGCCTTTTTCTTAAGAATGTCATCTTCCTATTTAATTGGTGTACATGAATGTAGCGATAAAGAAGTAGAAGCATGGATTCAAATGTTACATATGGAAATACAGGATAAATTAGGATGTGAAATCTATGTAGGAATTGATCAAAAAAACAACAAACAAAAACTTGTATATGAACAATATAAACAAGCGAAAAGAGCTTTACGAGCAGGCATTGCACAAGAGAAAACAATATATTTCTATAAAGATATTTCAATGGATATCTTCATGGAAGAAATCGCATCCACTACGAAGAAGGAATTTATTCAAAAGGTATTTAGAGACTATGAGAAAAGTGAACTAGCAGATATTATTCCGTTACTTGAATGTTATTATCGATGGAATGGTTCTATTCAACAAGCGAGTCAAGAGATGTATCTACACAAGAACACCTTACAGAATAGATTGAATAAAATAAAAGATCGAACTGGATATGATCCACGTTCATTAAGTGATATCCCTCTGTTTGTAATGGCGATTCATTTCTATCGGTTTCTAGAAACAAAAATATAATCATATAAGAGCGCAATCTGTTAGGTTGTGCTTTTATATGATGTTATCTAACACAAATAGATGTGTTGATATGTGTTTTCTGTAACCTAGGCTACTACAAGGCAATACCTTATAATTTTATTAGGATAGAGTGAAGATACAATTGTATCTAAGAGGTGAGGTATGAAAGTTGTTGTTTCTGTGGATTCCTTCAAAGGAAGCTTATCATCCATGCAGGCAGGAAATGCGATCAAAGAAGGTATTGAGAAGTGTTCCAATGCAGAGGTAGTGATTTATCCATTATCTGATGGTGGCGAAGGCTTTGTAGAAAGCTATATGTCTTATAGGGAAGGCGTTAAGCGATTTGTAGAAGTAAAAGATGCGATGAATAGGGATATCAGTACATCTTATATGCTACAAGAGAATCCACAGATGGCGATCATGGAAATGGCGAGTATGTGCGGTATTGATCGTATCGATAAAGCAAAAAAAGAGGTATTATATGCGACGACGTATGGTCTTGGACAGATGATATTGGATGCGTTAGATCAAGGATGTCGAAGCTTTGTAATTGGAATCGGTGGAAGTGGAAGTAATGATGGTGGTAGTGGCATGCTACAAGCACTAGGGTATGAGTTGTTGGATGCGCAAGGGAAAGATATTCCATTGGGGGCGATTGGGTTATCTCAATTACACCGTATTCAAATAGAAAAAGCGGATGACCGATTGAAAGAATGCGAGTTTAAAATAGCATGTGATGTGAAAAATCCTTTGGTAGGAATTAATGGATGCAGTGCAATCTTTGGACCACAAAAAGGTGCAGATAAAGACATGGTCATAGAAATGGATACATGGATGAAATCTTATGGTGATATCGTTTCACAGACAATTGTTGGTGGAGATTCAAAAACGCAAGGAAGTGGTGCTGCTGGAGGTTTAGGGTTTGCTTTTTTATCCTTCCTAAAGGCAGATTTGATATCTGGAATACAATTGATTATGGAGAAGCAACATATCCGAGATTCCATTAAAAACAGTGATTATGTAGTAACTGGAGAGGGTTGTTTGGATGCACAAAGTGTGATGGGAAAGGCTCCTACAGGAATTGCGAAATTGGCTAAGATGTTCCATAAACCAGTTATTGCATTTGCGGGAAATGTATCCAGTGATGCAGATCTTTGCAATACGCAAGGAATTGATGCTTTCTTTTGTATACAAAGTGGACCATGTACATTGGAAGATGCTATGTGCACAGATAATGCATATCGTAATTTATCCAAAACAGCAGAACAAGTATTTCGATTGCTAGAAAAATAGGAATGCATTATAAAAGCAATGAACTCAGCATATTTTGTGCGCGATGTTCATTGCTTTTATTAATTTCATAGTGAAGATATTCTTTCTTATAGGTTTATGGTTGATACACAATGGTACATATATGCTTTCCATCAAAATCTCGATTAAAGTTTTTTAAAAAGGTATAGGAATCCTTTATTTTTCTCTCTTTATCATAGATGTAAAAGTATATAAAACTCGTCCTATAATGAACGATATCAGCTTCTATTTCTTCAATAAGTTTTTTATAGGACATGTTCTCTCGAGTACATTTCATTTCAATAATGCCATCCATTTCAGGCAACTTAATATCACTCCTAATGGTAGCTACACCTGAGTCTTCACTCACTTCCTTTCTTGCATCTTTAAAAATAGGCTTTAGAGTAGCATAAAGGATATGCTGCAAATCATATTCGTTTTTAATTTTTAATTCTTGCAACTTAGAGGATGTAAGAGATGCTCTTTTATCAGGTTCAATTTCTTTCAATAATTTGAAGAATAAATGAAACTCGTTTAAATATTGTTTTAAGAAAGCTTGGGGAGAGTTTCCTAAAAATATGCATTGATTAGTATTATACAGTTTTAAATGATCAATTATACGTTCTTTTGCACTACGCATATTTTCCAATGTAGATTCATCAGAAAATTTATTTTTTATATATTTTCCTTTTTCCTTTACAGCGTGAACTAGTGATAAATCAAAATTATCTTTTATCAAAAATTCGGGTAAGCTCAAAACATATTCATCATATTCACTAATAGTATCAATCATTGCTAATTCTTTGATATATTTATCCACTGTATTATTCATTTTTCATACCCCATCTCAAGAAAAACAAAAATAGAGGGTCTACAATATATAACTTGCCATCTTTCCATTCGATAGCTCTATATATTTCTTCTTTACCACTTATCAAACCATGCAAATTATTTAAATGATTTTTAACAGATTGTTTATCAGGGATATCTTTTTTTTCTGTAATAAGACCATTGATTCTGTCAAGAACCATTTCGAAATCTAATTCCATATTCGGCGGATTTTTAGCAATTGCCCCTACTATTAGCCCATATAAATCAAGCTCTCTTCCATCTCTTGTTTTATATAAATTTCTTTTTTTACCACGTGGATTGGGTCCTTTTAACATGACATTTGTAACGTCATGATAATTTAGATTTATAGTTGTAAATTTATATGCCTTTTCCAATATTTTAGATTGCACAGAATTTTCTGAATTTGCTTCAAGTAATGTACAAATGCTAAGACATATATATTGCATTAACTGTGGAGAAGTTAAACACTCGACTGCTAATTTTTCTGCTACTTCATCAGTGATATTATAATTGAGTTTCGCAAAGCCCATAATTGCAATTTCTTTTAAATCTTCTTTTTTCCATGTTTCAATATTGATTAGACTTAATCTTCCAGATAAATCTGCATTTTGCCGTATTGCATCATCTGATCTATGAGGAAGGGAGACCACGACCACTTTCATTTCTCTACGTATTGCGTCTTTCAATTGATGAGCTATCTTTATTTGCATATCATGAGTAGCATAGTGAAAATCATCGATAACTAAAACTTTCCCTTTTTCTTTATAATGTTGAATAATTTTATCTTTTGTAAGCATATACTTTTCGTTTACACTATCTTTTTCTTGATGTTGTTCTAGTAGAGTTTCTCTTTCTTTGGTAATTTCACCTGCATAAGGAATTCCAACCTTAGCAGCAACTACTGACCAAAAATCTGTTTCTCCATTGAAATCGGCTCCTGATACTTCAACGATATTATCAAATCCAATGACCTTTTCGCATAATATTGTTTTTCCCATTTTAGAAGGACCAATTAATGAAGTCAAACAACCTGAGGTTCTTAACGCTTGTTGTAAGCGTAATTCATAAGATATTCCAGTATCTTGGTAATTTCTAGATACATATGTATACTCAGGATATGCACCTGGTTTAAACACATTCTCTGATTTTAATGTCATTATAATACCTCCTCGTATTCTATATTGTAATTATAGCACATTTGTCTAATTTTTATACAGTTTCGCATAATTTTATATATATTGTTATATATTGTCCATAATTGATATAAATTATATGTCTATATTAATTTTTATAATATTTTAGTAATTAACAATATTATATGTATAAAAAATACCTTATTTATCTTCCCTTAATTTTAACAAGGGAAGATTTATCATATGGTACACTTGAACTGTAAAAGGAGGAATGTATGAATATCAAAAACAATATATGAGTGGGGAGTAAGGAGAACTAAATGAAGTCTACAAAAGAAAATTATTACATTAGGATTATTTTAAAAATTCTTCTTGAACGAGAAATTGTTGCGACGAGTGAGATTGCACAAATGATATCATTATCTGAAAAAGCAACTCGTAATAAACTCGAACATATTCAACAATATCTTCTAGAAAATGATTTGGGTTCAATTGAAAAGAAACCTCGTATCGGTCTTAAACTGAAAGTTGATGAACAACAAAAAGAAAAGATACTACATATCATTCACCAAAGTGAACATGTAAATATTGGCTATAACAGTACAGAGAGAACTAGAGAAGCTCTTCGTATCATGTTTAAGTTAATGCCAAGAGAAAGCATTACTACACAAAATATGGCAGATGATCTTTATTTAAGTACACCCACCGTTTTGAAAGTTATTAAAGATTGCGAAGAATGGTTGAAGCCTTATCATGTGCAAATTATCAATGAACGCAATCGTGGATATGCATTGGGGTGTGAAGAAACAAATTATCGCATCGCCTTAAAGGATTATATGATGGCAAATGGGAATATGGAGGATACAAGAAAAAATACACAGTATTTTTTCTCCAATATCGATATAGACCTTATTAAAAAAGCGATTATAGAAACAGAGAATGAATGGAATTATCGTTTTACGGATACCTCATTCTATGAGATATTGATTTATTGTTGTCTGGCGTATCAACGCAAGGATTTCAGTATTCCAGCGCGAATCAATAAGGAAGACCAGGAAATTCTAGAACGATATAATGAATATCCATTTACCATTGCTATTTTTAAGAAGTTACATGATAAGTTACACGTAATATTTTCAAATGAAGATGTTTTGTTTCTTGCGACACAAATTTTATGTTCAAAATTTATAGGAGTAGATAACAGCGATGATGTAATATCTAATATCTCAAAATATGATCAAAAGATATTAGATTTTATAGATGAAATGCTCTTGAATTTAGGACACATTCTTGAAGTTGATCTAACGAAAGATAGAAAGTTAAGGGAAAGTCTAATCTTTCATTTAAGACCTACGATCTTCCGTCTTCGTTATGGATCACCACAATCAAATTCTTTGGTGAATTTTATTAAGAATGAATATAAAAATGTATTCCGTGCAGCATGGTCGATATCCATCATGTTTGAGAAATATTTTGGCTTACAGATTACAGAAGATGAATTAGGATATATCGTACTTTATATTCAATCTTCCCTCGAAAGAAGAGATCACAATTATAAGGCCGTATTATTAGCAGAATCGAATTTAGGACACGCTCAACTATTGAGTGAACGTATTCATAAAATGGTTCCAGAGATTGAAAAGCTAGATGTCATAAGCCATCATGATTTTAAACTATATGAACATATAGAGGCAGATATCATAATTACATCTATACCACTTATTGAAAAAGATAAACGAATCGTTGTAATTCCAAATTTATTAAGCGAAGGAGGTATTCAAACTCTACGCAATTTCATGGATCATTTGAACTTAGGAAAAAGTGAAGATAAGAATCCATTCGCACCGATTTGTTTCCAATTATTCTCGCCTGAACTTATTTTCATGCATCAATCTTTTGCATCTAAAGATGAAGTGCTTCAATACATGTGTGAGCGTATGGAGTCAAAAGGATATGTAACTGCAAGATTTTATGATTCCGTTATGGAACGAGAAAAAGCGACAACAACAAGTATTGGCAATCAAGTTGCTTTACCACATGGTGCAATGGGAGAAGTAAATGAAAACCATGTCGCTATTGCGATACTTAATGAACCGATTTTATGGGATGACGATGAAAAAGTAGATGTTGTTTTCTTATTAGGATTTAAGATGGGAACACATGAAGAAATAAAACGTATTCAAACATTTTATAAGCAGTATATTGCGTTAATTGAAACAGATGAAAAAGTAAAAATCATTCGTAGTAAAACATCAAACATTGAACTGTATCGTTATTTGATACAGTAGCAGGAGGAAAAATATATGCAAGTCATAGATGTATTAGATGAAAGAATTATTGATTTACATGCACAGGCTAAAAACAAAGAAGAAGTATTGACGTATTTAGCAACAAAATTAAAAGAGGCTGGATACATTGGTGATATCGAAGAGTTTAAAAAAGATATTTATCAAAGAGAAAGCGAGGGCTTGACTGGTATTGGTAATTATATCGCAATACCGCATGGGAAAAGTGATTCTGTAACACAAGTAGGAATTGCGATAGCAAAATTAGAGAACGAAATAGAATGGGAAACCTTGGATGAAAAAGGAGTTCGTCTAGTGTTCTTATTTGCCGTATCAAATGACCATGAGTACGCAAGAAATCATATGTTGTTGTTAGCAGATATTGCAAGGCGTTTAGGAAATGATGAAGCAGTTGAAGAATTGTTAAAGGTTACTACGATAGAAGAACTGAAAAAAGTATTCATTTAAAAAATACCATATTTATCTTCCCATTATATTAATGTAGGAATTAAAAAGTGCCGTTTTAAAAAGCCCATTATTAATCCGTAGAAGGAATGATCTTCCTCTACAATATAGATAGATGAAGAGAAAGGAGACATAGTATGAAGATTGTTGCAGTAGCAGCGTGTACCTCAGGAATTGCGCATACGTATATAGCGAAAGAAAAGCTAATTCGTGCAGCACAAGCTCTAGGTCATAGCATCCATGTGGAGACACAAGGTACCATCGGAACAGAAGATGAATTGAGTGCTGAACAGATTAAACAAGCAGATGTCGTGATTTTTGCGATCGATATTGCGATTACTGGCACAGAGCGATTCAAAGATAAAAAAATAATTCAGGTACCAACAAATGTTTGTGTAAAAGCACCAAAACAATTATTACAAAAAATAGAAAGTGAACTTGAAAAATAGGAGAATAAGTTTATGAAAAAGATGAAAATAGGGGCAGAATTAAAACGTCATGCATTAACCGCAATTTCTTATATGTTGCCATTGGTAGTGGCATCAGGCTTATTAATAGCAGTTGGAAATCTAATGGGTGGAGAAAACCTTACCTCATTAGACAATATGACAATTCCTAGTGCATTAACTTCATTAGGGGTTATGGGTATGGGATTGTTACCATCCTTTATCGCAGGATATATTTCATATTCTATCGCAGATCGTCCAGGTATTGCGCCAGGGTTCTTGATGGGACAGATTGCTTCCTTCTTAGGTGCTGGTTTCCTTGGAGGAATGATTGGTGGTTATATCGTTGGTTATATTGCTCTATGGTTAAGAAAAACATTAAAGGTTCCTCACTGGGCAGAAGCATTGATGCCTATGATGATTATTCCAACATTGTCCGCAATCGTTGCAGGATTATTGATGTTCTTTGTAGTAGGTACACCAATTGTTTGGTTAACAGATGGACTTACAAACTTTATTACTGGATTAGATAGTTCTTCAAAAGGTTTATATGGGTTTATTATTGGAGCGTTAGGGTGTCTAGATTTTGGTGGACCAATTAGTAAGGTGCCAAACTTAATTTGTGATGGATTGTTATTAGAAGGGATTTTAGAGCCAGAAGCAATTAAAGTTTTAGCCGCAATGGTTCCTCCACTAGGCATCACACTATCATTGGTACTATCTATGTTTATGAAAAAGAAAATCTATACAAAAACGGAAGTAGAAAATATCAAAGTCGCATTCCCAATGGGATTATGTATGATTTCAGAAGGTGTTATTCCAATTGCGATGAATGACCTTATCCGTACGGTTATTTGTACAGCTACAGGGTGTGGAGTTACAGGTGCTGTAAGCTTTATGTTGAATGTAGGAAGCTCTGTACCAAGTGGTGGAGTCTTCGTAATCCCTGCTATGACTGCTCCATTATCTGCTGTAATTGCTTTACTTGCAGGAACATGTGTCACTGCAGTTATGTTGGTTTTGATTAAGAAAAGAAAAACAGATAAAGATGATGAACCTGTGGAAGAAGTAGAAGAAGAAATGGACCTATCTGGTTTAAGTTTTAAATAATCATTATATAAATTGGGAAAGAAGGAACTGAATACATGTATGTATCAATGAAAGGTATGCTAACAAGGGGTCATGAAGGAAATTATGCAGTACTAGCAATCAATTGTTTCAATATGGAAACAGCAAGGGCAGTGATAGATGCAGCACAAGAATTGCGTGCTCCTATCATTGTCAATATCGTACAAGAACATATGGTAAATCATTGTGATAGTGAACTGATTGCACCGATTGTTAAGATGTTGGCCAATCGTGCTAGTGTGGAAGTTGCGTTGAACTTTGATCATGGAGAAGAAATTGGTTTACTAAAGAAAGCGTTACATGATGGTTATTCTAGTGTAATGGTGGATGCCTCTCGTTTTGATTTGGAAGGCAATATCAAAATGACAAAGGAAATCGTAGAATTTGCGAAGCAGTTTGATGCATCTGTAGAAGGAGAAATAGGGTGTATGGGTGGTAGCGAAGGTGGCAACTATACAAACGAGCAAATGAAAAGTGATCCCCAACAAGCATTACGTTTTGCATTAGAAACAGGAATAGACGCATTGGCGATTTCCTTCGGCTCCTCTCATGGAAATTACCCTGAAGGATATGTACCAGAGTTTGATTTCGAGCGGTTGAAAGAAATAAAGTCTCTCACAAATATGCCATTGGTATTACATGGTGGAAGTGGTTCTGGAGATGATAATATTCGAAAATGCGTTGCATATGGCATCAATAAAATCAATATAGGTTGTGATTTTATGAATGCCAATGTAAGAAGTATAAAAAAACATTTAAAGGATAATCCAGATATCAACTATTGGGTTATGATGCATCAAGTGGAAATAGATAGTCGTGAAGAAATAAAACGTTATATTGAACTATCAAAATCTGCAGGGAAATCGTTATAAATAAAAGGAGAACATGAACATGTTAATGAATATGAAGGATTTACTAGAAGTAGCACAAAAGCATCACTTTGCTGTACCAGCATTCAATATAGGATCTGATCAGTTATTAAAGGCCGTAATGAAAAAGGTGAAAGAGTGTAAATCACCAGTTATTTTAGAAATGAGTCCAGATGAATTTAATTTCGTTGGTAATGCACAAATTCAAGCTATGATTTATGAGGCAGCACATACAGATGTGCCAGTTTGTATCCACTTAGATCATGGTGATACATATGAAACAGTAGTACGTGCTATTCAAGCAGGAATGACTTCTGTTATGATCGATGCTTCTCGTTTGCCATATGAAGAAAACGTTGCTATTACTAAAAAAGTAGTTGAATCTGCTCATATCGCAAATGTTTCAGTAGAGTCTGAACTTGGTACGATTGGAACTACAGGAAACTCTATCGAAGGGGGAACTGAAGGTATTATTTATACAAAACCAGAAGAAGCAAAAGCTTTTATCGAAGATACTGGAATTGACACATTTGCAGTTGCGATTGGAACGGCGCATGGAATTTATCCTAAAGATATGAAGCCTAAATTACGTATCGATATTCTAAAAGATATCACAAAAGAGATAAAAGTGCCTTTGGTACTTCATGGCGGTTCAAGCAATAAAGATGAAGAAATTGCTTCTGCTGTAGAGAACGGAATTTGTAAAATTAATATCTCTAGTGATATTAAAGTTGCATTCTATACAAAATGTCGTGAGATTTTAGAAAAAAATCCTGGTTATCGTGAACCATTGGAAATTTATCCAGAGTGTATGGAAGCCTGTGGTAAGGTCGTTGAAGAAAAAATGCGTTTATTCAATTCAAATGATAAAGTTAAATATTACTACGAGTAACCTATAAAAGAGTTCTCCTATGAATCGTTCGATGGTACGCATAGGAGAACTTTTTCTTAATTTGAAATTACATAATGTATTTGGCAAGGCGTTCAAATACATGGTATGCTTATCCTATAGACAAGGAGCAATTATATGACATATACAGTAGGAATTGATGTAGGTGGTACAAATACACGAATCGCACTTATTAACGATGAATATCATATTGAAAATAGAGTGCAGTTTTCAACAGATACACAAGATCCAATAAGTACTATTCAAAGAATAAAAGAAGCGATAGATTCTTTCGGTGTCGATATACAAGGCGTAGGCTTATCTTGTCCTGGACCATTAGATTTAATTAATGGGGTAGTTTTAACCACACCTAATTTATCGGGGAAATGGCATGGTTTTGCGGTTAGTGAAGAATTACATAAAGCATTAGGTGTTCCTGTATACTTAGAAAACGATGCCAATTTAGCCTGTCTAGCAGAAGCTGTTTTAGGACAAGGTAAAGATTATAGATACGTACAGTTTATGACGATTTCAACGGGTGTTGGATCAGGCTTTGTAATCGATAAACAAATTTATCAAGGGGCACATGGGTTTGCGCATGAAATAGCCAATATACCTTTGTGGAAAGATGGACCAACGCATGGAAGTATTTATCCAGGTGGGGTAGAAGCAATCTGCAGTGGAACTGCGATTACATCTAGGGCAAACCAAAAAGGATTGCAAGTAAGCCATGCGGGAGAAGTACATGATCTTGCGAGTAAAGGAAATGAAATGGCAGTGCAAATCATGGATGATGCAATGGAGTACCTAGCCAATACAATTTCTATTATATATGCATTTATGGATCCTGAAATTGTTATTTTAGGAGGAAGTGTTGCGTTAAAAATTGATGGTTTTGTGGAAGAAGTAAAAAAACGAGTGATTGATAAAGTGTATCCAAATGTAAAAGAATTGGTACATATCGTTCGTACGGATTTAGATGAAGATAGTGGACTTTTAGGAGCTGCCTGTTTAGCATTTTTAAAAGAAAAGTAGGATAAATAAAATTTAAAGTGTCAAACAACTTTATCAAAATTAAGTGCTCATAAATTATTTGAGTGCTTTTTTTTATGGGGAAAGAAAATGATGGAAATTCATGGTAAAATAAAAGAATTAATTGAAATAACGAGCGCATTTTTTAAATGTTATTTCAACAAAACGTTGATTAGTTGAAATAAGAGGCATATAATAGACTTATAATTTCAAAATGAGGTGAAGTCATGAATCTTTCAGGAACTTATAAATCAAATCTATCCGGTGAAATGATGTATACATCATTTTTACCTAACGTTTTACCACCAAATCCGCCACTTTTATTAGATGAAACTCTTTTGGAGTTGTTGGTAAAAGCGAATATTTCTATTGCAAAACTGGAAGCAATTAGCTCTAGATTGCCAAGTGTTCCTTTGTTTGTGTCTATGTATGTACGAAAAGAAGCCCTTCTATCCTCTCAAATCGAAGGCACACAGGCAACTCTTGATGATATACTAGATCCACATATAGAAAAAAATATCAATCAAAATATATCAGAAGTAATAAACTATATCAAGGCAACGGATTTTGCGATAGAAAGACTTAAAACATTACCCCTATGTTGTCGCCTTTTATTAGAAACTCATGAGATACTTTTGAGCGATGGGAGAGGAAGAGAAAAGAATCCTGGTGAATTTCGCCGAAGTCAAAACTGGATAGGGTCACAAGGAAGTACATTAAAGAGCGCAAGGTATATTCCACCATCGCCAGAGGATATGAAAAACGCAATGTCAGATTTAGAAAAGTATATCAATGAAATTGACAAAACCGATCCATTGATTAAGATTGCGTTAATTCATTATCAGTTTGAAACAATTCATCCATTCTTAGATGGGAATGCCACACAGAGATACCAAGTAAATATGGCATAACAGCAACAAACAACTTCATATCACACTCTTTATACAAAAATTGAATAGAATAAATAGATATAAGAACACGAAAAATACATTGTGTTCTTTTTTTGTTGCCAGCCGTTCAGAAATGGACGGCTATTTTAATACCCAAAATGAAAGGAACTTTTATATATGAAGAAAATACTTAAAAGGTTGCTCACTGCCACAATGACACTAGCAACCCTTTTCACTTCTTTACCAGCTACACAGGTGCAGGCTTCCTCAAACAGCGTTGTCCGTTTGGAAAAGCACCCACAATATGGTTATCAGTTTGACAATAGTTATCCTGCACCGTTTTCAAGCTCCACCGCATACAAGGACTGGTGGACGTTCCATATGAATGTCAATGGCAGTGGAACAGAAAAGATTGTGTATTGTATTCAGTATCATATCCCCTGTAATACAGGCGATAGATACAATCACCAAGATACACACCCAGACATAAGTCCAGCACAACAGAAGCTATTACAGCGTGCTTTAGTGTTTGGATATAACGAGAATACAGGCAACTTATACGGTGGCTCATGGCTCGATAACGCTATGGCAACACAAGCAATGGTTTGGGTCATTACTGGCGGTCAATATGGTACGTCATGGGAAACACAGATTGCAGACAATCTTTTACAAGACAATCCAACCGCACGCAGTATCTACAATCAAATCCGTAACAACATGGAAAGTTACAGCACTATCCCCAGCTTTACAGCTCCCAGTGCTTCCCGTGCCAAAGATTATGAAATGAAGTACAACATGAACTCCGGCAAGTTTGAGCTTACTTTAGAGGACGGCGACAATGCTTTGAAATACTTTGACTTCTCCGCTTCTGGTGTAAGTGTTCAGCGAAATGGTAACAAGCTGACCTTATCTGCACCAACCGAAAAGCAATTTGACACTATCACATTAAAGGCAAATAAGAACCTGCCTAAAGATGTATTGCCGTCTTTGATTTCTGGTACTCCCGAATTTTGGCTAAACCCTACACAACAGAACTTTGCTTCCTTAGATGTTAGCGGTTCTCGTGAAGCCGTACCAGCCTATTTCAAGCTACACACAGAAAAAATCGGACATATCAAGCTAAAGAAAACGTCCGAAGATGGCAATGTAAGCGGATTGCGTTTTCAGATTACAGGAAACGGCATTGACCGTGTTTACACCACCGATACAGACGGCAACCTACCTATCAAAAATCTTGTTGCTGGAGAATACATCATCAAAGAGGTAGACACTCCCAACAAATATGTACAGCCACAGACGCAGGTGGTCTATGTGAAGCCTGCCGAAACGACCGCCGTTGATTTCAGTAATATCTTAAAGAAATTCAATATCAATATTACAAAATCGGACGAAGAAACAGGAAATACCTCACAAGGTGACGCTACCCTTGATGGTGCAGAATATGATATTTACGACAGTCAAGGCAATCTTGCAGACCATATGAAAGCGGACGGCAAAACCGCTACAAGTAAATTGCTGGTATTAGGCACATATAAGATTTATGAAACCGTACCGCCAACAGGCTACTCCATAAACAATGAGCCTGCCACGGTCACTGGTGACTTTGAGGGGCAGACCGTAGAAATCGGACGAGCTGACACAGGTATCACCGATAGAGTGATAAAAGGTCAAGTGGCTGTTACAAAATTTGCAGACAAGCCATTGACTGGAAGCAGTGAGGACGGCGGTATCAAACAGCCGTTAGAGGGTATCGAGTTCACCTTGACCCTAAAAAGCACAGGTGTAGAAGCCTGCAAAATTATCACAGACGTAGACGGTTATGCAATTACTCCGTTACTTCCTTATGGTGTCTATCATATCGAGGAAACCAAAGGTGCAGAGGGTTACAGAAAGATTGAGCCTTTTGACATCAAGATTGACAGTAACGGCAAGATTTACAAATATATCTTAGAAAATACAGTCTATGAAACAGACGTAAAAATTGTCAAGAAAGACGCTGAAACAGGCAAGGTCATTCCTTTAGCTGGTACACAGTTTAAAATCAAGGACAGCTCCGGCAACTGGGTAACACAGAAATATAACTATCCGAAGCCAACGACCATTGACACCTTTTCTACTGCCGAAGATGGAACGCTGGTACTGCCACAGTCTTTACCTGCTGGCAATTATGAACTTTACGAAGTAAAAGCACCATACGGCTATACGATTTCAAAAGACCCTATCCCATTCACGGTATCAGCCATTGAACCATCAACCATGCTGGAAGTCGCAAGCAAAAACAAACCAGCGAAAGGCAACGTCACGATTGAGAAGCAAGGCGAACGCTTTGTTGCCAGTGACAATATCGGTACAGAATTAGGTGTACTGTACTCACCTATTTACGAGTTACAGAATTTAGAGGGCGTGACCTTTGATATAGTCGCAGTTGAGGACATTAAAACACAGGACGGCACAATCCGTTATAAAAAAGGTGAAACCGTTGATACCATTACCACTGGAAAAAACGGTAAAGCCACATCAAAAGCACTGTACTTAGGAAAGTATCAAGCCATAGAAATAAGTACCTTAAATGGCTTTGTATTAGATGGTACGGCTCACCCATTCGAGCTTACTTATAAAGACCAAGATACAGAAATCGTTACACCGTCCATGACCCTTGAAAATGCAAGACAGAAAGCAAACGTATCATTGTTCAAAGAATATGAAACGGTAAGCGGTCAAGAATACAATCCGTTATCAGAAATCAAGTTCGGATTGTATGCAAGAGAACATATCCTTACTGCCAGTGGTGATGTTGGTATTGAAAAAGGTTCATTGATAGAGGTCATTTCCCTTGATGAATTAGGAAATGGAGCTATCAAAACTGACTTGCCAGCAGGTAGCTACACGATTAAAGAGGTGGCAACTGGAAAAGGGTATCTGCTTACTGAAAAAGCCTATGACTTTGATTTTAATTACATGGGGCAGGACGCTCCCTATATTCCTATCCACATCAATGACGGCAAGCCTATTTTAAATAAGCTCATGCGTGGAAATTTTGAAATCACAAAAACTAGTGAGGACAAAAAGATTGAGGGTATCAGCTTTAAAGTGACTGGTACAACTGAAATCGGTACGGCATATGAAGAAATCTTCAAGACAGACGAGGACGGAAAAATCGTAATCAAAGACCTGCTAATTGGTACATATGAAGTATCAGAGGTCGTAAACGATTTGACAGTCGGATATATCACACCAGAAAATCAGTCCGTTACAGTAACGCATGATGAAACTGCACAGGTGGAAATGGAAAATAAACTGATTCACGGTGGCTTCAAACTGCTAAAAACAGGCGAGGACAAGAAGCCATTAGCTGGTGTCAAATTTGGTTTATACAAGGAAGACGGCACACAGATAACAGAGTTTATCACAGGCGAAGATGGTACATACAGTATGACAGATTTATTGTATGGTGACTATTACCTTAAAGAGCTGGAAACCGTGAAAGGCTATGCGTTTGACAAAGAAGCGGTCTATGCGTTCAGTGTTTCAAAAGACGGTGAAATCGTGAAAATAACAGCCGTAAACAACAAGATACCAGAACAGCCAAAAGTACCACAAGATACACCGAAAACAGGCGACACAAGCAATCTCGCAACAATGTTAGCGTTGTTAGGAGTATCGGCGGTATCTCTTGCTGGTATTGGTATCATGCAGTACCGCAAAAAGAAAAAACCTGAATAGCAAGCGGTGAGAATATGAACCCTACACGCTCCCCACCCAAAAGAACTGAAAAGCACAGCCACACATGGCTGGTAACACCCTTACTTCTGCTTAGTGACCGCCTTTCAGTATGACGGTAGCTTGTCAAGGGTGCTGAAAGCACAACGCTTGCCCTTGATAAGATACAGGCAGACCGGTACTCTCCGTCACGCAGAAGAAAGAAACACAACTAAATATTACAATCCAATATAGAAAGAAAAGAGGAAATTTATATGCAATTAAAATATGTAACACCCAATATGAAAGAAACATTCGGAACATTAGAATATGCAGGTGAAGCAAAGGTTGAACAGCGTAGGATCAACGGACGCTTGACGGCAGTTACCCGAAGCTTCAACCTGTATTCTGATATTCAAAGAGCAGACGACATTATTGTTATTTTGCCAGCCGAAGCAGGCGAAAAACACTTTGCCTTTGAGGAAAAAGTACGCCTTGTCAATCCTCGTATTGTCGCAGAGGGTTACAAGATTGGCACTAGAGGATTCACAAACTATATCCTGCACGCAGACGATATGGTAAAAGCATAAGGAAAGAGAGGAAAAAAACATGAGATTAGCAAACGGAATTATTACAGACAAAGAAAAGACATTTGGGAAATTAAAGTTTTCTGCATTAAGACGTGAGGTGTTCGTCCAGAATGAGGACGGTACAGCCAGTACAGAGGTGAAAGAAAGAACCTATGATTTGAAATGCAAAGAGCAAGGCTGTATGATACAGGTTTCCATACCTGCCAGCGTTCCATTAAAGGAATATGATTACAATGCAGAAGTGGAAATCATCAATCCTGTGGCAGATACGGTGGCGAGTGCTACCTATATGGGTGCAGATGTTGACTGGTATATCAAGGCTGATGATATTGTTTTGAAGAATGGCAAACAGCCAACAACTCAACCGCACCAAAATAAAAATGGCGAGAACAAATAAGATTGTGAATTGCCTATGATTGAGGTATAATATCCCTATAAATTAGAATTTGTGGAGGTGCTTTATGTTTAATGAAATATGCATATATGAGGCAAAACTGACCAAGTTAGATGAAATTGAAGAACTGATGAGGGAAGTAGCGGAATTTTACTTGGAGCAAGATGGTGTTATTGATGTACACTATATAAAACGTACTCACCGACAAAAAGATTTCAATGCAGTTAAAGAGGGAGAATTACCTGTTCGTCTTACAAGAAATGTAGGTAAGGTAACATATGTCTTGTATTGGGTGCTGGAAAATGAAGAAGTTCATGCAAGAGTTGGAAAACTTGGTATAGAAAAATTCTATAAACGTTGGAATAGGTGTTTAACCACAATGCCCAAAATAATCTTAGGTGAGAATATTGTTTGATTTACAAATTCCAGTTTGTCGAGCAGTTAGTCTTAAAGGATTGACTGCTTTTTCTATACCCTCGAAAGGAGCATAAATGAAATATTATAATTATAAAGGTAAGCGGATAAGAGCCAGTGATAAATCACTGGTTTTTCGCTTCTATACTGGTACACTCCTATCTCTCTTTACAGTGGTTTTATTACTGCTAAACAGCGGACAGCTCATGCGTACCGATTGGGAAGCTATCAGCTTGCGAAACGGCATGACATTTACACTAACACCCTACCATGTGTTTACGGTCATTGCTTCCAGCTTAGTATGTTGCTTACTGGCATACCTGTATTGTCGCTTTTGCTTCGATTACAGAAAACAGATACAGCATCGTCAAAAGCTGGCACGTATGATACTGGATAATCGCTGGTATGAGTTTGAAAGCGTACAAGGAAACAGTTTTTTTACTGACCTGCCATCAAGCAAGACAAAAGAGAAAATCACCTATTTTCCCAAACTCTACTACCGCATGGAAAAAGGCTTGCTTCATATCCAGTGTGAAATCACATTAGGAAAATATCAAGACCAGCTTTTGAACCTAGAAAAGAAGCTGGAAAGTGGCTTGTACTGTGAATTGACTGACAAGATACTACATGACAGCTTTGTGGAATACACGCTACTCTATGATACAATCGCAAACCGTATCAGTATTGAGGACGTAAAGGCTGAAAATGGAAAGCTCCAGCTTATGAAAAATGTGCATTGGGAATATGATAGCTTACCACATATGCTGATTGCTGGTGGTACTGGTGGCGGTAAGACCTACTATATACTTACCATTATTGAAGCACTGTTACACACCAATGCAAAGTTGTACATTTTAGACCCTAAAAATGCCGATTTGGCTGACTTACAGACCATCATGGCAGACGTTTACTATCGCAAAGAAGATATGACTTCCTGCATAGATAAATTTTATGATGATATGATGGCACGTTCCGAAGCAATGAAGCTCATGCACAACTACAAAACAGGTGAAAACTATGCCTATCTTGGACTTGCACCACATTTCTTGATATTTGATGAATACGTGGCATTTATGGAAATGCTCGGCAACAAAGAAAATATCGCAGTTTTAAACAAGCTGAAACAGATAATCATGCTAGGACGACAGGTAGGTTTTTTCTTGATACTTGCCTGCCAACGACCAGACGCAAAATACTTAGGTGACGGTATTCGTGACCAGTTTAATTTTAGAGTTGCACTAGGTCGTATGTCGGAGCTTGGTTATTCCATGATGTTTGGTGAAACAGCAAAACAATTTTTCTTAAAGCCCATCAAAGGGCGTGGCTATGTTGATGTAGGAACAAGCGTCATATCAGAATTTTATACTCCCTTAGTGCCAAAAGGTCATGATTTCTTACAGACCATAGGTGAACTGGCACAAAGCAGGCAGGACGAACAGGTGGCGTGCGAAGCGAAAGCCACAGGTACGGACTAGCCTTGCGTTGGTGTGGCGAAGCCACGCCAACACGATAAACCCCTCGTATCTAACAGAGGGGTACAAACAGACAAATATCACACGCAAAAATCAAATAAACCCTTTATCTCATAAGGGATTTTCAAGATTTATGGCGGTTGTCCGATTTCATCAAAAATCCGACAATCGCCTTTTTGATTGGAGGAATGTAATTGAATGAAGAAACAAGCTCATTTGCGGACGCGCTGAAAAACAAGCGTAAGGCATATGGGATTTCACAAAACAAGCTGGCTGTTACAGCTTCACTCCCTCGCCAGTATATCAGTGAGGTTGAAACAGGTAAGACCATACCGCCAGCAGATAAGCAGGAGCTAATCAATACCGCACTGGAAAAGCTCAACCCAGAAGCACCGCTCACCATGTTGTTTGATTATGTACGCATACGCTTTCCCACACTGGACGTAATGCATATTGTACAAGATGTGCTGAAACTTAATCTTGATTATATGCTCCATGAGGACTACGGTTTTTACTCCTATACAGAGCATTACGTCATGGGTGACATCTTTGTACTGGCTTCACCCGACCTTGAAAAAGGTGTCCTGTTGGAATTAAAAGGACAAGGGTGCAGACAGATGGAAAGCTACCTAGAAGCACAAGAGCGTTCATGGTACGACTTCCTACTGGATTGTCTGGTTGAGGGTGGTGTAATGAAGCGTCTTGACCTTGCAATCAATGATATGGCAGGTATCTTGAATATCCCAGAGCTGACAGAAAAAGGCATGAATGAGGAATGTGTTTCTGTATTCCGCACATTCAAGTCCTATCGCTCGGGCGAACTGGTAAAGTCCAGAGAACAGGACAAGCTGGGTATGGGTAACACGCTATATATTGGCTCATTAAAAAGTGAGGTCTATTTCTGTATCTATGAAAAGGACTATGAGCAGTATGTTAAATATGGCATACCCATTGAGGACACACCTGTCAAAAATCGGTTTGAAATCCGATTGAAAAATGACAGAGCCTATTATGCGGTCAAAGACCTGCTGACCTATCAAGACGCAGAACGTACCGCTTTTGACATTATCAACCGCTATATTCGTTTTGCGGATAAGGACGAAAGCAAGGAACGCTCCGACTGGGAAACGTCCGCAAGCTGGCAGTGGTTTCTTGGTACTGACCGTGGGCGGTTACGGTTAACCACGAAGCCAGAGCCTTATACCTATCAGCGTACCTTGCACTGGTTAAACAGGCAGGTAGCACCGACCTTAAAAATGGCTATGAAGCTGGATAAGCTCAACGGTACAGATTACATTGATTCCATGCTGGAACAGGCAAAACTGACCGAAAAACATGAAAAAATTCTGCAACAGCAATCTGCCCAAATGCAGGACATCATCACCAAAGAAAGCGAGGAATAAAAAAATGTGGTATCTCATAAAAGATTTGCTTCTGATAAGCCTTGGTGCTGGGATTGGCATTGTGCTAATAGCAATCGTACAGGCTGGAAGCATGGCAGACAAAAGAATGGAAGAACTAAAAACAGAAAGGAATGAAGAAAAATGAACTTCGGACAAAATTTATATACATGGTTTTTAAGCAATGCACAATCATTGGTACTTATGGCGATTGTCGTTATTGGTATTTACTTAGGATTTAAACGAGAGTTTTCAAAACTAATCGGCTTTTTGGTCGTTGCACTGGTTGCCGTAGGTCTTGTATTTAATGCTGGCGGTGTGAAAGATATTCTTCTTGAATTATTCAATAAAATCATTGGAGCTTAATCAAAGAGTTTGCACCGCAAACTTTCCTATCCCCCTGTGGGAGTTCGGGCATAGGGGGAATGACAAGGGGGTCAAGGAATGGTACAGGAATAAGGAAAACGAAAGGACGTGAAAAAATATGGAAAATATGCGTGTTTACATAGAATGTTACAGTGAACACAGAAAAACAGAAAATGCAGGTGCATGGTTTACGCTTCCCATTGATGAAGATGAATTTCTGGAACTCTTAGGTGTAGACGCTTATTCAAACGATTATACAATCAAAGAAAGTGATATGCCTATTGATGTTGATTTAGACAACTACCCGACCATTGAGGATATAAACATTCTCTTTGACAACGTGCAGGAATTACCAGAAGAAATACAGGAAGAAATATCAGAACTAAAACATTATTTCGGAAGCATTGAGGAACTGTGCAACCATGCAGACGACATTATTCTATACTCGCATTGTGACGATATGGCAGACGTGGCTCAATATTATATCGAAGAAACAGGAGCATTAGGGGAAATCCCCTCTTATCTGCAAAACTACATTGATTATGAAGCCTTTGGACGTGCCCTCTACATAGAGGGAAATTTCCTAGAAACACGCCATGGCATATTTGAAATCTTGTATTAACAATCTTGTTGAAAGAAGCCTGTCGGATCTAAATACGGCAACGCATTTTTCCGGTAGGCTATCCAATTAGGATAGTGTAAGAATTTATTTATAGTTGTCACCAGTATTAAATAACTGTATAATATTTCTATACATTTACGGTGATTTTTTGTCTCCCACAGCATTATCAAAATAATGTAAATGCTAAATCACTATTTTTGCGCTAGGAGGAAGTCAATGAATGGAAATACTTTATATATAATTGGTAATGGGTTTGATTGTTTTCATGGATTAGATACAGGAGTAGATAGGTTTAAAGCGATATTACGAACATATGATATTTATAATGAAATCGAAAACGCTGAAGTGATTTTTGAAGGATATGGTGTACTCTGGGGTAATTATGAAGATTCATTATCAGAAATTGATTTGGACAGTATTGCTGAAGAGAATATAATTGCACCAGATTACACGTCTGACCATGAATATGACAGAGATGGTGGTATATTCAATATGAATGAATATACCAATAGTTTACACTCCGCAGTTCAAAACAGTTTAGCAACGATGGTTGAGCAGGCAAATGAAGAATTAATAAATATTAATTCTAAGTCAATTAATTTTTTAAATTCTGGAGATGCGGTATTAAATTTTAATTATACATCTACTTTGGAATATCTATATAACATACCAAAAGATGTACCAGTATTACATATACATGGATGCTATGAGTTAGGAACCCCCTTGCTATTTGGCTTTTCTAATGGCATGAGTTATGAGGAGTTTAATAATAAAGAAGATATAAATAGATTACAGAAAAAAATCAAAGAAATTGAAGAAAGCAGAGATTTATCTGATGCAGATAAATCGGAGGAAATATTTTACTACAAGCAATGTTATGATGATTTGACTAGTGACTGTGATTTTTATATAGAGTCACAGAAAGAAACTATTTACGACTTTTATAAATCATTGAAAAAAGAACTTCAATTGCAAAAACTTAAATATTTTTTGAACGATTTTCAAAAAATAGAAAATGTTGTTGTTATGGGGCATTCAATGAGTGTTGTTGATAGTGAGTATATGGAAATAATAGATAAAATACTTCATCCTCAAAGATGGCTCATTTCTCAGTTTGATGGCGACCCCTCACAGCATACTATCAACAAATATTCTTTTGCCAATAGAGTTATGTTTTATTCATTAAATTCCATTTTATCAAGCAGTTAGTCTATATGATTGACTGCTTTTTTAATACCTAGAAATAGGCGTTTATTAAAGAAAGGAGCAATCCAGCTTGAAGAAAATAAAAAGCTATACAGGTATCTGGAATGTAGAAAAAGTATTGTACAGCATTAACGATTTCAACCTACCATTTCCGATTACCTTTACACAAATGGCATGGTTTGTCATGACAGAATTTATCATCATTCTGTTTGGAGATTTGCCACCATTGAACATGATAGAGGGTGCATTTTTGAAATACCTCGGTATTCCTGTTGCTCTCACATGGTTTGTATCGCAAAAGACCTTTGATGGAAAGAAGCCTTACAGTTTCCTAAAGTCAATGGTTACTTATGCACTACGCCCTAAAATCACTTATGCAGGTAACGCCGTGAAACTGCATACACAGTCTATGACTGAAACCATCACGGCAGTTAGGAGTGAAATTTATGTACCCGATACGATACATTGAAAATAACCTTGTTTGGAACAAAGACGGTGAAGTATTCGCCTATTATGAGCTGATTCCCTACAATTACAGCTTTCTAAGTGCAGAACAGAAATTCATTGTACACGATAATTTCAGACAGTTGATTGCACAGAGCCGTGAGGGGAAATTGCACGCATTACAGATAGCAACGGAAAGCTCTATCCGTGCCACACAGGAAAAAGCAAAGAAGCTGGTGACTGGCAAGCTCCGTGATGTGGCTATTCAAAAGATTGATGAACAGAGCGAAGCACTGGTTTCCATGATAGGTGATAATCAAGTCGATTATCGCTTTTTTATTGGCTTCAAACTCATGGTAACAGAAAATGATTTAAGCCTTAAAAGCATGAAAAAATCTGCTTTTGTGAGTTTTAAGGAATTTTTAAATGAAGTCAATCACACTTTGATGAATGATTTTGTTTCCATGAGCAATGATGAAACCAGCCGTTATATGAAAATGGAAAAACTGCTGGAAAATAAAATATCCAGGCGTTTCAAGGTTCGCCGTTTGGATAAAAATGATTTTGGTTATTTAATCGAACACCTCTATGGCAAAGACGGTGTGGCATATGAAGATTATGAATATATACTGCCTAAGAAAAAGTTAAAAAAGGAAACATTGTTAAAACGTTATGACCTTATTCGTCCGACACGTTGCTTGATTGAGGAAAGCCAGCGACATATTCGTTTGGAGCATGAGGAAACAGAAAACTATGTGACCTATTTTACGGTCAATGCCATTGTAGGTGAATTAGACTTTCCGTCCTCTGAAATCTTTTACTTTCAGCAACAACAATTCACCTTTCCCATTGATACATCAATGAATGTGGAAATCGTGGCAAATAAAAAAGCTCTTACCACAGTAAGAAATAAGAAAAAGGAATTGAAAGATTTAGATAATCACGCCTATCAAGCTGGAAGTGAAACCAGCAGTAATGTAGTAGACGCATTAGACAGCGTAGACGAACTGGAAATCGATTTAGACCAGACAAAGGAAAGTATGTATAAGTTAAGCTATGTTATTCGGGTGTCCGCTCCCGACCATGACGAGCTGAAACGCCGTTGTGATGAAGTTAAAGATTTTTACGATGACCTCAACGTAAAGCTGGTGCGACCTGCTGGCGATATGCTGGGATTGCATGGCGAATTTCTACCAGCCAGCAAACGCTATATCAATGACTATGTGCAGTATGTCAAAAGTGATTTTCTGGCAGGTCTTGGATTTGGTGCAACTCAACAACTCGGTGAAAGTACAGGTATCTATATTGGCTATTCCGTAGACACAGGACGCAATGTTTATCTACAACCCGCTCTTGCCAGTCAAGGGGTCAAAGGTTCTGTTACCAATGCGTTAGCTTCTGCTTTTGTGGGTTCACTTGGTGGCGGTAAATCCTTTTCAAATAACATGATTGTTTACTATTCTGTATTATTCGGTGGACAGGCAGTTATCCTTGACCCAAAAAGCGAACGTGGAAACTGGAAAGAAACACTGCCAGAAATCGCTCATGAAATCAATATTGTGAACCTTACCAGCGATAAGGAAAATGCAGGACTACTTGACCCATTCGTGATTATGAAAAATGAAAAAGACGCAGAAAGTCTGGCAATCGACATACTCACCTTTTTAACAGGTATCAGCAGTCGTGACGGTGAAAAATTCCCAGTATTAAGAAAAGCAATCCGTTCTGTAACACAAGGTGAGCGTAAAGGGTTGCTTCTTGTAATTGATGAATTACGAAAAGAAGATACCCCTACTTCACGCAATATCGCAGAACATATCCAAAGTTTCACTGATTACGATTTTGCACACCTACTTTTTTCTAATGGCAACGTACAGAATGCTATCAGTCTTGAAAAGCAGTTGAATATCATACAGGTTGCGGATTTGGTACTTCCCGATAAGGACACAACATTTGAGGAATATACGACCATAGAACTACTGTCTGTTTCCATGTTGATTGTCATTAGTACCTTTGCATTGGATTTTATTCATAGCGACCGCAGTATCTTTAAAATTGTTGACCTTGACGAAGCATGGGCGTTTCTTAATGTGGCACAAGGTGAAACATTATCTAATAAATTGGTGCGTGCTGGACGAGCCATGAATGCAGGTGTTTACTTCGTTACACAATCTTCTGGTGATGTGGCAAAAGACAGCTTGAAGAATAATATCGGTTTGAAGTTTGCATTTCGTAGTACGGATATAAACGAGATAAAGCAGACCCTTGAATTTTTCGGAATTGATAAGGAGGACGAAAACAATCAGAAGCGATTGCGTGACCTAGAAAATGGACAATGCTTACTTCAAGACCTTTACGGTCGTATCGGCGTGGTACAGATACACCCTGTCTTTGAAGAATTATTGACAGCCTTTGACACCAGACCACCAGTACAGAGAAATGAGGTGGAATGATGGACTGGAAACGTGCAGGCAAAAAACTGCTCCGCTTCTTAGGAATTGCTGTTGTGGTAATTATCGTTGCCATTATCCTGCTTGCATTAACTGGCACAGTGGCACATGCAGCAGGATTGGTTGACGACACCATAGACGCTGGAAATCTGTATTCAAAATATCCACTTTCCAATTATCAGCTTGATTTTTATGTTGATAATTCATGGGGGTGGTTGCCGTGGAACTGGGCGGACGGTATCGGAAAATCCGTGCAATATGGCTTATATGCAATCACCAATTTTGTATGGACAATAAGCCTTTATCTATCCAATGCCACAGGGTACGTGATACAGGAAGCATACAAATTAAATTTCATCAATGATATGGCAGACAGTATCGGCAAAAGCATTCAGACCTTAGCAGGTGTCACGAAAAGCGGATTTTCCAGCAGTGGCTTTTATGTGGGCTTCCTGCTTCTCATTATCCTAGTAGTGGGTATCTATGTTGCTTATACAGGACTGATAAAGCGAGAAACAAGCAAGGCACTTCATGCAGTTATCAACTTTGTGGTGGTGTTTCTGTTATCTGCTTCCTTTATCGCCTACGCTCCCGATTACATCAAAAAGATAAATGATTTTTCAAGTGACATCAGCACCGCTTCACTGGATTTAGGTACTAAGATTTTAATACCCAATTCAGACAGTCAAGGCAAGGACAGTGTGGACTTGATACGTGACAGCTTATTTGCCATACAGGTTCAGCAACCGTGGCTACTGTTGCAATTTGGTAATTCCAATGTGGAGGAAATCGGTGCAGACCGTGTGGAAGCTCTGGTATCAGCCAATCCCTCTGACGAAGATGGTGCAACCAGAGAGAACATTGTAAAAGCAGAAATCGAGGATAAGGACAATGACAATCTAACAATACCACAGGTCATTAACCGCTTGGGTATGGTGTTCTTCTTATTGATATTCAATCTTGGTATAACAATTTTTGTATTCCTACTTACTGCCATGATGATATTTTCGCAAATATTATTTATCATTTTCGCTATGTTCCTGCCTATCAGCTTCTTGCTTAGTATGATACCAAGTTATGAGAGCATGGCGAAGCAGGCTATCGTTCGGGTATTCAACACCATTATGACACGTGCTGGTATCACACTCATTGTAACCGTGGCATTTTCCATATCCAGTATGTTCTACAACCTATCTGGCACGTATCCATTCTTTATGGTCGCATTCTTGCAGATAGTGACATTTGCAGGAATTTATATGAAGCTGGGTGACCTTATGAGTATGTTCAGTTTAAATGCTGGGGATAGCCAGAGCATGGGGCGTAGAATGTTCCGCCGTCCATATATGTTCATGCGACACCGTGCAAGACGCATGGAGCGTAGGGTTGCAAAAGCGGTGGGTGCTGGCAGTGCCAGTGGAAGCAAGGCAGGTGCAGTGGCAAATTCTCTACTAAATAATACCAAAGCAAAACAGAGTTCAGCAACTAAACAAACCAGAGAAAATACGGCTACTTCCAGTATAGGAAGCCGTGCAGGTGCTTCTGTTGGGGCATTTGTGGACACAAAGAATCGTATTAAGGACAAAGCAACTGAGGTCAAAGATAACATCAAAGATATGCCGACACAGGCAAGTTATGCTTTACATTCTGCCAAAGAAAAGGTAAAAGAAAATGCTTCTGACTTCCAGCGTGGTATCGTGCAGGAACAAACGACCAGACAAACTGGACGTAAGGAAAAGCAACATCAGCACAGACAAAGTGTAGCAGATAAGCGTATGGCACTTCAAAAGGCACAGGAAGCAAAACAGTCTGAACGAAAACAGAATGGATCAGCAACGAAGTCCATGGACGCAGGTGCTACCCATTCTCATGAAAGACCAGTTGCAACTTCTAAGCCTGCACTAAAAAGTAAATCCATGACGCAGGATAAAGTACGACCTGCCACTACTAGTAAGACAGTACAAGTACCAGAGCAAAAGCATACCATACAACGACAATCTGTTAAGGGTGCAGAGAAAACACCTGCCATCAAGCCATTGGAAACAAGGCAGAATGTAAGGACGGAGCAAACGAAAAAAAATCAGCAGACCCGCCAGCAAAGTAATCATATTTCAGCAAAGAAAATCACAATCAATAAAAAGAAAGGACGTAAAAAATGAGAATAAGGAATATTGCTATCATTGGTAGCCTGTTTCCTATTCTCTTTGCCATCGTGCTGTTTTTTGGAATTATTGTTTCCAGTGCGGAGGAAGACGATACTGCCGGTAATGGTGGTTCATTAGTTACAGGCATGAACCTGTCAGCCGAAGTCCTCAAGCACCAGCCTATGGTAGAAAAATATGCAAAGGAATATGGCGTATCCGATTATGTAACCTATCTGCTTGCGATAATGCAGGTAGAAAGCGGTGGTACTGCTGTGGACGTTATGCAGTCCTCGGAAAGCCTTGGATTGCCACCGAATACCCTAGATACGGAAAGTTCCATCAAGCAAGGCTGTAAATACTTCTCGGAATTACTGAAATCCGCAGAAGCAAAAGGCTGTGATATAAACAGTGTGGTACAGTCTTACAACTATGGCGGTGGCTATATCGGTTATGTGGCTGGAAATGGAAAAAAGCATAGCTTTAGCCTTGCGGAAAACTTTTCTAGGGATAAGGCAGGCGGAATAAAAGTCACTTATACCAATCCAATCGCCGTAGCAAAAAATGGTGGTTGGCGTTACAACTATGGCAATATGTTTTATGTGGAGCTTGTAAACCAGTATCTTACTGTTACAAACTTTGATGATGAAACCGTCCAAACGATTATGGACGAAGCATTGAAGTATCAAGGCTGGAAGTATGTGTTTGGTGGAAGCAACCCCAATACCAGCTTCGATTGCAGTGGTTTGACACAATGGTGCTTTGCAAAAGCTGGAATCAACCTGCCACGTGTCGCACAGGCACAATATGATGTTACCCAGCATATACCACTTTCGCAGGCAAAAGCTGGCGACCTCATATTTTTCCATTCTACATATGACAGTGGAAGTTATGTAAGTCATGTGGGTATTTATGTTGGTGACAATAAAATGTTCCATGCCGGTGACCCCATAGGTTATGCAGATTTAACCAATGCTTACTGGCAACAGCACTTAATCGGTGCAGGACGAATTACAAAATAGAAAGGATTTGAAACTATGTTCAAGAATAAAGAAAAATTACCTAAAGAGAAAAAAGTGCGTACTGTAAAAATCGGTACGCATAAGAAAGCGGTCATTGCCCTATGGATGGTACTTATAAGCAGTATCAGCTTTGGCGTATATAAAAATTTTACCGCTATTGACCAGCACACCACCCATGAAAAGGAAATAATCGAGCTACGGCTCAATGACACCAACGGTATAGAAAATTTCGTCAAGAACTTTGCGAGGTCTTACTATACATGGGATAACAGCAAAGAAAGCCTTGAAAAGCGTACTGATTCTATCAATCAGTATCTTACAAAGGAATTACAGGACTTGAATGTCAATACGATACGTTCAGATATACCGACCAGCTCTAGCGTGAGTGATGTACAGATTTGGAGCGTGGAACAGTCTGGAACGGACGAATTTATCGCTACCTACGAAGTAGATCAACAGATAAAAGAGAACGACCAGACGAAAGCGGTCAAAGCAACATACCTTGTCCGTGTCCATGTGGACGCAGACAATAAGTTGATTATCGTACAGAACCCTACTCTAGCAAAAACACCAGATAAATCAACTTATGAACCAAAAGCACCAGAAGCAAACGGAAACGTTACTGCTGATACAATCACAGACGCAACCGCCTTTCTGGAAACATTCTTCAAGCTATATCCAAACGCAACCGAAAAGGAACTTGCCTATTATGTACAGGACAATGCTCTTGAAGTGATAAATGGTGATTATTTATATTCAGAATTGTTAAATCCTATATTCACACAGGACGGTGAAAATGTGAAAGTCAATGTATCAGTGAAATACATAGATAATCAGACAAAGGCTATACAGATTTCACAGTATGAATTGAACTTGCAGAAAGGTGATAACTGGAAAATTATAGAATAATTAACACATTATAAACTTCAATCTACATCACAAAATTTCATAACAATAAACATCATATTGTGATTACTCATTTAAACATATATAATAACCTTAAGTGAAGAAATACAAATTCATTTTTTATATTATGATAGGAGAAGATACCAATGAATATTTTGATTGCTGAGGATGAATTAGACCTTTTGGATTTATTAAATGACAATCTTATACGTGAGGGACATACTGTTTATACTGCGGAGAATGGAAAGTATGCATGGGACATTTTTTTAAATGAAGAAATAGATTTATGTATTCTTGATGTTATGATGCCAGAAATAAATGGTTTAGAGTTAGTACAAAAAATTCGTGAAAGAAGCAAAACACCTGTGATTTTTTTAACTGCACGTGGCGATGAAATAGATCGTGTGCTCGGGCTTTCACTAGGCGGAGATGACTATTTAGTTAAACCATTTAGTATGGCTGAATTAAAAGCAAGAATTCAAGTTCAAAATCGTCATATTCAAAATAATAAACAAAGTCAATCAGCGGACAATGAAAAGAGTAACATTTTATTATGTGGTAATTTAAAGTTAAATGTTAATAATGTAGAATGCATGAAGAATGGAACACTCATTTCATTAAATGCGAAAGAATTTCTCCTGTTAAAATTCTTTATGGAAAATCAAGGACGAGTATTTACAAAGAAACAACTTTATAGCGCAGTATGGGAAGATAGTTATCTTTATGATGATAATACAGTTACTGTTCATCTTAGTCGATTACGTTCAAAGATTGAAGATGACCCAAAACATCCTAATTATTTGATAACTATTAAAGGAATCGGCTATAAGTTAGCGTCATTTGAGGAAGTAAGCTAGTATGAGTAGGACAAAGAACAATAAGGGTAGTATATCGAAACAATTAGTAAAAAGTTACCTTTTCTTATTCCCTTTTTTTCTATTATTGATAGGTGCTATTGCTATAATTGGCTCAATTATAAGTCATAGCTTGTTAGCGCCTCTTTTACCTACTCATGAATTTAATCTTGAAGAATATATGAAAGATGATATTTCTAAAATTGATATAGCAAGTCTTATAGATTCAGATGGTGGAGGAGCGATTGTTTTTGGCGATGGTGGTATCAAAGAATTAGTTGGAGATAGTATTTTTGATAAAACACACATTACAAAAAAAGAATGGACAGAATTTCTAACAGATATTTCTGACCCAACTAATAAAGAAATTTATAGCATTGCATATAATGAGAAAGAAGATTTTTGGCTGGTTGTTTCTACCCCTGTTCCATTGCGACTATACATATCATTGACAGGAAACACAAATTCTTCAAACTTTATAACAGCCTTAATCTTTTACTCTGTTTTAATAATAGCAATTTTCCTATTGCTTTTGGTTGGCATCTTATTATATGCAAAGAAATCATCGAATTCTTTTGTAGTACCACTTAGAAAGTTGTGCGAAGTAGTAAATAATATTTCCAATGGAAAATACGATAATGAAACAGATAACAATTATAGTGGTGAGTTTCTTTCATTAAGTAATGATATATATAAGCTATCAGCTGAATTGAGGCAAGAAAAAATCTTGCGTGAAAAATTAGAAAGTGATAAAAAACAAATTCTTTTAGATATCTCGCATGATTTGCGTAATCCTCTTGCAACTATTATGGGATATGCAGAAACCCTTAAAGATGCCAATGTGACTGAAACAAGTAAACAGGCGCACTACTTAGAAGTGATATACAATAATAGCATTCGCGCAAACCATTTAATGGATGAGTTATTCGTGTATACAAAATTAGATGCTCCTACGTTTAATCTTGTATTGGAAGAATATGACATAAGTGAATTTTTAAGAGAACAAATATCCTTATTCTTACCTCAATTTGAGCTAAATGGTATAAATACAAGATTTGAAATTCCAGACAAAGAAATATATATCAAAATAGATAAAGTTTTATTATCACGAGCTTTTTCAAATCTTATTGGTAACTGTATTAAGTATAATAAAGCACCAATTACATTTACATTGTTGTTAGAGGATAAAAACGAAGAAATACAAATCATTCTGATTGATGATGGAATTGGTATTGATGAGAAATTTAAAGAAATAATTTTTGAACCATTTATTAGAGCAGACGCATCTAGAAATTCAAAGACTGGAGGAAGTGGACTTGGACTTGCAATTGTTAAAAAGATAATAACTGCCCACAAAGGAAGTATTGCCCTTGATACAAAGCTTGGTAAAGGATGTATATTTACAATAAAGCTTAAAAAGGAATCGTCATGATTTCAATATGACACTATATTAAAAGTAACCAATTATTATTTAAGGTTAATTTAATGTTTAGAAAAGTTCTCTGTAATGTTGAAGATTTATAATATGAACGTAATATATTACAGGAGGAACAAAATAATGGAAACTTTAGAAAGTCATTTTCACAATTGGTTTGGCGTTATATTCTTTATGTTTTTGTATGGTTTAATCTTGTTTTTCATCCCCTTTTATAAAAAAATGGGAAATAAACCGAAAGGAACATATTTAGCATTTGTATTAGCATTTGCAATCGAAATGCATGGAATACCATTTTCTATGTATATACTTTCATGGGTACTTGGTAAAAATCTACCTGAAGGTATCCTATGGGGACATACATTATTCCCGTATATTGGATATTGGGGTATGTATATTAACATCCTTTGTGCCATCATCGCTGTCATTATGATTATGAATGGTTGGTATCATATTCATCATAATTACTGGTCTAAAGAAAGTGGACAAGGTGCTTTAGTTACAAAAGGAATTTATAAGTATATTCGACATCCACAGTATACTGGACTGTTACTTCTCTCTTTAGGGATGTTGATTGAATGGGCAACACTACCATTGATTATTTTCTACCCTATTATGATTATAGTATATCTAAAACTTGCAAAGCGTGAAGAAAACGATATGTTAGCTGAGTTTGGAGATGAATACATCCAGTATAAAAAACGCACAAAAATGTTTATTCCATTTATTGTGTAAAAGGTAAAGGCTACAAAATGAGCAAATCGAAAATAACAGATGCAAAAAACTATCTTTATCTTTCATTAATTCATTTTGCCAGACTAAGGTAAATAGAGTAAGCAAAGCAAGAAACTGTTACATTAGAATTTTAGGAGGCTATATATGCTTAATAAGGAATGGTCAGAAGCCAACAAATTAATACAAATACAAATAAAAAAAGAAGCAACCTTTAACGAAGGGATTGCTACACTTTTGAAATTACGCGAAACCTTATTTAATGAATTGCTTCGTTTTAAAAACGAATTAACAAGAGAAGAGTTTAATTTAATCCCTTTTATCAACGCTGATGGTTATCATAATAAAACAATTGCTTATTCTATTTGGCATACTTTTCGTATTGAGGACATTGTAGCACATACACTTATTGCACAAGATGAGCAAATTTTCTTTTTGGGTAATTATCAAAAAATAATAAAGTCGCCTATTATCACAACTGGGAATGAACTTAGAAAACAACAAATTGCTGATTTTTCAAAAACATTAAATATAGATGCATTATATCAATATGTTAAGGCTGTAAAAGATAGTACAGACGACATATTAAAAAGACTTACATTTGCAGATATAAAGAGAAAAATAAATGATAAAAATAAGGAGCTATTAAAATCATTAAGAGTAGTTAAAGAAGATATACATGCTTACTGGTTGATAGATTACTGGTGCAATAAGGATGTAAAAGGACTTATTCAAATGCCATTATCACGCCATTGGATAATGCATGTTGCAGCAAGTATACGTATTGAAGAAAAACTACATAAAGGATAATAAATTTGATTTTATATATAGTATAGGAAACAGATAATCTTCATGTATAAATATATTTAGAGAAACTCAAAAAGGGTCATTCCTTATTTGAGTTTTTTTAATGCCTATAAACTTTTTTTCCAAACATTGCCAAACCACCACCTGCCATTCGTACTAATGGCGGAAAGGGGGAAGGAATGGTTGAAATCACCGCCTTTTGAAAAACGGAAGGAGGTGAAAACGTGAAAAAAGCCACTTCCCTTGAAGAAGAAAAACAGTTTACTTTTGACTGCTACTGTAAAAGAGTTCTGAAACATGAAGCGATTGATATACAAAGGAATAATCAATTCCTTTTATCTACGCAGGTATCAATTTCAGAGCTTACACCAGAACAGCTTAGTGAACTTTGTACCTATGATGTCTATTCCACAGATTACAGCAATTTCAAGGTATTAGAGTATGACATTGCTGTAAAGGACGAATTGCTGGCAGAAGCACTGCAACAGCTTCCAGAAAAGAAGCGTGATATTGTCCTGCTGTCTTACTTTCTTGATTACAGTGACGTTGAAATATCTGAATTACTTAATATCGTCCGCAGAACAGTAAACGACCAGCGAAACAAAGCACTAAATGATTTAAAAAAGAGAATGGAGGAAAGCCAGTATGATAAAGAATAAAGCCGTACATAAGGGAAATGGACTACTTCCATATCCTGTCATTGTATCAGCTTCACTAGGCGATATTATGGCTATGGATATTGTTTTAAGCCACTATGAGCCATATATTGCAAGGTTGTCAATTAGAACCGTCTTTGACGACTATGGAAATCCGCACACCCGTGTTGATGATGATATGCGTCGTCGATTAGAAACGAAACTGATTTCAAGTATTCTTGAATTTCAGGTTGCGTAATTTGTAATTCTGCTCTTTCAGAGTGACACACAATACCCCTTTCCTGTGTCCTCTGTCTGCGCTGTTTTATCACTCTGTCAAAGTCTATTTGAAATCAAATGGATTTTGATAGGCTGATAAGCCGTTATGTTCTTTGACAACAGAATAAAGCAGACAAACACGTTTGTTATACAGTGAGCCAGCGATATTGCACGCCATGACCTTTCCAATGGAAAGTGAGCGAGTTCATGCAATGATCAGCGAGCGACTATTGGAACAGTCGCCAGCCATGACCTGCTATAACAGAATAATGATACATTCGCATGGTGCGGTTCTCTCATAGGTATGAGGAATGGTGGAAGTCCAATGGAGCTTGTCCAAAGCCGTTTATCTGCTTAGAAATATGCTTTCTACTGATAACTGCTATATGACGTGATATAATGAGTTTATTATTGCATGAAAAGCGGATTTGAATAGAAAGTTAAAGGAGTGAGAAGTTTTATGAAGTTATTGTATGTGACAGATTTACATGGTGATAAGGATAAATATAGTAAACTTTTGGAAGTTGCTGTTGATGGCGGTATAAAACTTATAGTGAATGGTGGCGATATGCTACCAAAACAATGCGACAGGCATAAAGCACAACCAATATTCATCAATGAATTTCTAAGAGAGTATTTCCATAAATTAGAACAAAACGATATTGATTATTTGGTAATGCTGGGAAATGATGATTTGCTAACCTTAGACGATTTGTTTGCTGATGTCTGTAATGAGTTTGGCAATGTTTATAATATTGCAGGAACTAAAGCAATTATGAATGGATATGAGTTTATAGGCATGAATTATATTTTAGACCACCCTTTTGGGTGCAAGGATAGAGTTGTAACGGAAAAGCATTATATACCTCAACAACAACTTAGTGCTGTAGCTGGAATATCGAATAGAATTGACTATGATAGAATCTACAACTGGCTGGAATATTCCACAACAAAGTTACCACAGATGTGTGATATTCTAAAGCGGTTACCAATACCCAAGAATCCAAACAAAACAATTTATATTACACATATGCCACCAGCCGGACTACGATTGGGTCAATTACGTTATCAAGACCTTGATATAGGGTCAGTAGATATTTATGAGTTTTTAAAACAAATGCAACCATTATTGTCATTACATGGACATATACATGAAAGTCCAGATACACAAAAAGGTAGGTGGATAAATCAGATACTTAATACCACGTGCATTCAGACAGGACAAACAGAATTACACGACAATGTATTGATTTATGCTGAAATTGATTTGATAAGCAGAACATATGAACGCAAGACAATTTGTATAAGATAAAGATTTTTAGAAAACACCAGAGATGGTGTTTTTTTGATAAGTGAAGTGGAGGTGGACGAGTGTCAAAAGTAGAGCAAAGAAACATGATTTATATTGGTAATACATCATTTTATGTTATTTCAAAATTCACTGGTACAGTGGAATTACAACACTTAATTAAAAGGTTGATTCAACAAGAAATAAGGCAGAAATGCTTTGAATTTATTAAGGAACAGTAGAGAAAATAGCTGAAATCTCCATCAAAATATGGTATAATTATATTATGATATAAGTTGTTTGTTTGCTGTTGGAGAGGAGAACAAAATGTCAAAACAGCAAGCAAAATTAAGAGTTAGATTATATGCAAGATTATCAAAAGATGATGGAGATGCAGATAAAGAAAGTAATAGTATCAGTAATCAGCTTCAAATGTTGAGGTATCATTCAAAAGAAAATGGATTTGAGGTTATTGATGAGTATGTTGATGATGGTTACTCTGGAACGACATTTAATCGACCAGACCTAAACCGAATGATTGAGGAAGCTCTGGCAGATACAGAGCCAAGCGGAATTATCGTAAAGGATATGTCACGATTTGGACGTAACAATGCTATGTTCATGTATTATGTAGAAGAAATCTTCCCTAATAGCAATATTCAGTTTATAGCGTTGAATGATGATGTTGATACGAGATATGATGACAATGAAATGATGCCTTTTAAGTCTATCATGAATGAGTATTATGCTCGTGATACATCTAAGAAAATCCGAAGCGTGAAGAAAACAACAGCATTAAGCGGTGGCTTCTGTGGTTCGTTTGCACCATATGGGTATGTTGTAAATCCAGATAACAAACGACAATTACTGATTAACCTAGAAACCGCACCTACTGTTAAGCGTATTTTTGAATTATCTCTGCAAGGAAACAGTGTTCATCAAATTGCCAGAACGTTGTGCGAAGATGGGATTTTAATACCTAGAGCATATCGGGCAATGAAAAATGGCACACTTGAAAAAAGTACAGGCTTTAAATATCCTACGGATTGGGTTGGAAAAAATGTAAAGATGATTTTAGAAAATCAAGTTTATCTAGGTCATATGGTGTCGCATAAATCTCAAACAAAGTCATTCAAAAACAAGAAACTTGTGAGTATACCAAAAGAGGATTGGATTGTGGTAAAAAATACCCATGAAGCAATCATAGATGAAGAAACCTTTTCACTGGTACAAAAATTCATCAGCGTAAAAAAGCGACCAAACAAAACAGGGAAACCGAATATGTTTGTAGGTCTGGTAAAGTGTCCTGATTGTGGACGTAACATGGCATACTCAAATCCTAATGGTAGAGAGCCTAGATTTCGTTGCAGAACATATGTAAGGAATAGTAATCTTTGTACAACACATGCGATTTCATATGACGCATTAACCAGTATTGTCATGAATGATATTCAAAGGCACATTCAAAACATGGAAGCGTTAGGCGACCAGTTCCTTGAGGAAATGCGAGAGTTAAGCGAAACAGGTGGAAATGAGAAAATCCATCAATTTAAGAAAGAGCTGGCAATAGTAGAAAAACGTTTTGATGAACTTGATAGTATTATCATGAAACTCTTTGAACAAAATGCGTTAGGTATAATTACAGATGAACGATTTGTGAAAATGTCTGCTACTTATGAAGATGAACAATCAGAAATAGGTAAAAGGTATGAAAACTTAAAATCTAAGATAGAAGCCGAAGAAATAAAAAGTCAAAACACCAACCAGTTTTTAGATACTATTCGTAAATACCAGAATGTAACAGAATTAAATCGTACTATGCTTTGTGAACTCATTGATTGCATTTATGTATATCAAGCAGAGGGAATAGGCAAAGAACGGCAACAAAAAGTTGAAATCAATTACAGATTTCTGGCAGGGTCTCAATGTGGTATTGCCTGATGGGAATGGTAGAATTGGGCGATTGATGATCAATCTGTTTTTAAAGGAAAATAGAGTACTTACTTTTCCAACCCTTTATATCTCATATTATTTAAAACGTAATCGCATCGAATATTACGATAGGTTGAGTGAGGTAAGAGAAAAAGGCACTTTCGAACAATGGGTTATATTCTTTTTACAAGGCATCTATGAATCCGCAGAGGATTCCATTGAAACTATTGATGCGTTGGTGGAATTGCATGAAAATAATCTAGCGATTATAAAAGAAACAGATACACGAACAGGGATTTTGAAAAAACTCTTTTATTACTTAGAGCAAACTCCTATTATCGATATCAAAAAAACTGCCATCGCACTTGGAAGTTCATATAACACAACCTCAACTGCGGTGAAAAAACTTATGGAACAAGGTATCCTTGTTCAAGTAGATAATAGTAAGCGGGAACGTTGTTTCGCATATGAAAAATATTTGGCAATTTTACGTAAGGATACGTAATGCTGAAATCATTTGATTAAATAAGATTAGTAAAATAATATGTAATTCTATTGAATAGTTCTTCTATGTGTTTCTTAAAGTACATCTAGAAGAGCTTTTTTTGTATCCTTTTTTACAGTTTTTGCTATGATTACTACGACAAAAAGAAGTAAAACTACAAAAATACAAAAAACTATTGAAGTATTACTTCTTATATGTTATATTCAATGTAGCAATACTACAAAAGGAAGGAGAGGTTTTATGAAGAAACTAAATGTTGCGGTTGTAGGTGCTGGTATCTATGGGAAAAATCATCTTGATGCCTACACATGCAATCCTAATGTAAACCTTGTCGCAGTATGTGATTTAAAGAAAGAAATAACAGATAAGGTTGCAGAAGAATATCATGTGAAAACTTACAATGATATCGATGAAATGTTAAACAATGAGGAGGTTGATGCAGTATCTGTTGCGACACCGGATCCATATCACAAAGATCCAGTGATGGCCGCAATACGACACAAAAAAGATGTATTGGTAGAAAAACCACTTGCGACATCTTCTGTAGATGCTTATGAAATCATCGAAGCTGCAGAAAAAGCAGGTGTTCGTGTTATGGTTGATTACCATAAAAGATGGGATATGGCCAGCATTGCGGTTAAGAATAAATTAGCAGATCCTACGACAGGAAAGCCGGTACGTGGATATATGCGCATGGATAATATTTATGATGTAGCATTAAATTGGCTAAATTGGTCTGCCGATTCAAGTCCAGTGCATTTTGTAGGAACACATTGTTACGATTTGATTCGCTGGTATATGGGGTGTGAAGTTGTACAAGTATATGCAGTTGGACACAAAGGAATTTTAAAATCAAAAGGTGTAGATACTTATGATAGTATTACGGCAATCTTAGAATTTGAAAATGGATGTACTTGGACGGTTGAAAATGCTTGGATTTTACCGAATGGGTTTGCGAAAGCAGATGATGGATGCTCAGAAATTCTTTGCGAAAACACGTTGATTCGAGTAGATTCTCAAAAACGAGGAGTTGAATTCTTCGATGAACATAAACAACATACGCCAAATGTTAATTTTATACAAAATCATAATGGAAGAGCTATCGGGTTTGGTATTGATCCATTGAATGACTTTGTACGTTGTATACAAAATAATGAGCCTTTTATTGCAAACTTAAACGATGGTTTAGAAGCAGAGTTGATTGCGGAAGCTGTACATAAGAGTGCGGATACTAGACAAGTAGTGAAAATTCAAAGAAAATAAGGAAGGTCATTGACCCTAAATATAGAAAGGAGGAGTTATTATGGGTAAATTAAATATGGTACGTATCGATTATCGTATGGTACATGGACAGATTGTCGCAAAATGGATAAAGTTTCGACCAGTAGATCGCTTGATTTTAGCTGATAATGCATTGGTGGATGATCCATTTATGGGAGATATCTATCGAATGGCAGTTCCTGATCGTGATGTGGATATCGTGAAAGTAGACGAAATTCAAACTGCAATTGATCGTAAAGATGATACAGTCTTATTGATTTTTAAAGATGTGGATACGGCTTATACTGCATATAAAAATGGGTTGCAGTTACCAGAATTAAATGCAGGGGCAATTCAAAATAGTGCACAACGCAAATCTGTTGTTCAAGGTGTATCTCTATCAGCGGAAGAGTTTGATAAATTAAAAGAGATGAAAGCTGCTGGTGTACATGTCTTTTTACAACCGATTCCGGAGAACGATCCAGTTAGTTTAGAATCAATTGAAAAGAAAATAAAATAAAAGGAAAGAGGAGTAAATTCTATGAGTGGTACACAATTAATAGTTATGGCATTAGCTATGGGGATCATGTATTGGGTGGCTCGTGGTATGATTGGTGGATATTTTGCATTCTTCTTCATCGCAAGTCCGATTGTTGTTGGGGTAGTTGCAGGTTTAATTTATGGAGATTTAACGAAGGGATTGATCATTGGTGGAGGTATTGCCGCTGCATTCGCTGGTATTATAGCGCCAGGTGGAAACTTACCTACCGATTCTGCACTGGCCGCGACCACGGTGATTCCGATTGCATTGGCGACTGGTCTTACTGCGGAACAAGCAATCGCGTTCGCAGTACCTATGGGATTATTAGGATCTTTTGTTACAAATCTTCGTAAGATGGTAAACGTTATTTTCGTACATAGAGCAGATGAATTTGCACAAAAAGGAAACTTAGCAGGAATTACAAGATGTGCAATTATTTATCCTCCATTGATTGAGATTCCATTATTATTCTTACCAGTTTTCTTAATTGTTATGTTTGGACAAGACGCAATGCTCACCTTTATGAATTCGGTTCCTGCATGGGTAATGCATGGATTAGAAGTAGCAGGTGGTGTTATGCCTGCCATTGGATTTGCATTGATTATGAATATGATTGGAAAACCAAAAATGATTCCATTTACAGTGTTAGGTTTTATCATTGTAAAAGCAGTTGGATTGAATACATTAACGGCTGGTTTAGTGGCAGCTTGTGTAGCAGTACTAATTATTTTAGAGAAACGTGATCGAGAAAAGGAGACTGCATAGTATGGCTGAGGAAAGAAAAGTATCACTAACAAAAAAAGATGTCAATAAAGTAATTGCTAGATGGTATATTACTACCGAAATGTCTTTGAACTATGAACGTATGCAGTCAATTGCATATACCTATTCTATGATTCCAGCATTTAAAAAGCTTTATCCAAATAAGGAAGATATGATTCCTGCGCTACAAAGACATTTAGAACTATTTAATACAAATGCTACAGCTGGCGGTTTGATCCTAGGTACAACGTTAGCGATGGAAGAAGAAAAAGCAAATAATCCAGAAGCAATTCCTTCAGAATCCATCGTTGCAGTAAAAACAGGGTTGATGGGACCAGTAGCAGCTTTAGGAGATTCCTTTAGTGCTGGTACAATTACTACTTTATTTATTCTAGCTTCTTGTTCACTAGCGCAATCTGGTTCCATAGCGGGATTCTGGTTATTGTTGTTAGGGACTATGTATACATTAGGAGAATTGATCGTCTTTACAAAATTGACATATTCTAAAGGAAGATCTGCAATCAAAGATATTATGTCTTCTAAATTGATGTCAAATATTATTGAAGGTGCGAATATTCTTGGTATGGCGATGATGGGAGCATTGACTGCTTCTATGGTAAGCTTAAGTGTTGCGCTTACTGCTAACTTTGATGAAGCTACTTTGAGTGTACAAGAAAAAATTGATGGAATCATGCCAGGCATTTTATCCATTGGAGTACTATTTATCTATTACTATTTAATCAATAAAAAACACGTAAGTGTCGCAAAATTAGTATTCTTTACTATCGTTATTGCTTTGCTATGTGCAGCAGTTGGATTGTTCTAAATAAAAGAATACAACACTATGGGCATCGTAAGATGCCCATAAAGTGTATACACAGGAGGTTAAAATGAAAGGAATTATAATAGCGAGCCATGGTCGCTTGGCAGAGGGGATGTTGGATACCCTACAAATATTTTCAGGAGAGCAAAAACAAGTAAAAGCGTTATGTTTATTACCTGAAGAGGATGTGCAAGAATTCCTAGGGAAACTACAAAGTGCACTTCAAGAAGTGGATACAGGAGAAGGGGCTATCATATTCTGTGATTTATTGTTTGGGACACCTTGTAATTGTGGTGCTAGAATTTTAAGTGATCCATTGAATACTGATAAGATAGGTGTTATTACAGGAATGAACTTACCAATGATAATGGAATATATGGGTGCTAGAGAAGTAGGGATGGAACGAGAAGCATTAGTAGAAACAGGAAAAGCAGGTATTGTAGATTTTAATAAAATGTTGGCTGAACGCAATCAGTAAGAGGTAGAGGTATGAAAGAAAATGATATCCGAGCACTTGTGCTAAAACAACACATGAACTTTGCTCAACATGGAACTATATGGGCAACCATCATTCCAGATGTGGGAGCTTATCATCACGGATTTGGGAATATGATGTATACAATGAAAGATCATATTTTACATATCAATCAAGAAGGTATTGCAATATTTGCAGTGGATGATATGAAGGGTGTGGCAAAAGAGGATACTCTTATTTTTATACCGCGTGGTGAAATAAAAACATCCAACATACAGGCAAAGCTAACAAAATTTATTTTTACAATGGAAACTGATAAGGGCAGAATTCGATATAAAATTAGAAAAAGTATTTTAGGCTGTCCTTGGCATAAAGAAAATTTATCATTTTTACTATTGGGAACAGGAGGCTAATGTATACTATGAAAAAAGGTGCGATTTTCGATATGGACGGGTTACTGTTTGATACGGAATTGGTGTACAACCAAGCATGGCATGAAGTAGCAAAACAACATAAGCTTTCTATTCATCCTGAAATGTTAGATGCAATACGTGGAACAAATGGTGTTTTCATGCAACAGATTGTAAATTCTTATTGGCCAGAAGTGCATGCTGAAAAGCTCATAGATGAAGTTTTTGAAAACTCAAGAATTATCTTATCACAAAGTGTTCCAATGAAACCTGGTGTACACGAACTTCTAGACTATATGAAGAGTAAGAATATAGTACTCGCACTCGCAAGCAGTGCACCTCTAGATTTTATCTACAGCAATTTGAAGATAGCAAATATCTTTTCTTATTTTGATATTATTGTGAGTGGTGAACAGGTAACTTGCGGAAAACCTGCACCAGATATCTTTTTGTTGGCTGCAGAGAAATTGCGTCTTAACCCAGAAGATTGTTATGTGTTTGAAGATGGGTTGCATGGTGTTCATGCGGGCATACAAGCAGGGTGTGCTACGATTATGGTTCCAGATCTTGTAGCGCCTACAGAGGACCTTTATGAATCTTGTATCGGAATCTATGACAGCTTAGTAGATGTAAAAAAAGCCATGGAAAATGGTAAATGCTGAATTCCTATAGGGAAATAGACGCAATCCATGTTTTTCCATGGAAATCATTGCAATTTCACCATTCCGTTGGTAGAATGAGGTATAATAGGACTTAGATAATGTTCATAATCATAACAATTATGTATAGATCATAGTGAGGAGGACTTATGCAGGCAGTTAATATTATTCTGAATATAGAATCGCTCATGCCGTTTCTATCTGCAAAAGAAAAAAAACTTGGGGAGTTTATTTTAAATAATCGAAAAGAAATTCTTTCATTAACTTTAAAAGATTTGTCTTTACGTGCTGAAGTGAGTGAAGCAACAGTGATTCGTTTTGCACGCAAGCTAGGCTGTGAAGGATATTCTGATTTTAAACTTTCATTATCCGCAAATCTATCCGTTGATCAATACAACGAAAATTCTGATTTGATTCTTAATGAAATTTTACCATCGGATACACCTGAATCGGTCCTAAAAAAATTAAGTGCATTTATTATTACTTCTATTCAATCTACTGTGGATATTGTAAATCCTGTAGAATTAGATAAGGCAATAAAAATGATACGTAAAGCAAATGAAAAAAACCACAAGATTTACTTGAGTGGTTCTGGAGCAAGTAGCACATTAGTAAAACAGCTACAGATTAAACTCATGCGTTTGAATATTCCTGTCATTTATTATGAGGATGCCCATTTGCAACTAGAATCTACTTTGAATATGGAAAAAGATGACCTACTTATTTGCTTCACCACGTTAGGGAAATCTGTTCAATCTCATCAGTTTATCGATATTGCGAATCAGAAAAAAGCCAAAATCATTTTGATAACTCAATTTGGTAATCAAGAATTAGCAAGTAAATCAACGGTAACACTATTTGTATCTGCAGTTGAAAACAACTTGCGTTTAGCAAGCCACGCTGCACTAATTGTACAATCATTTATCGTCGATACAATCTTCTTGTCATTGGCTCTTGGTGAGTTGTCAAATATTCAAAAGGGTGTAGCAGAAAAGAATCGAATCTTTTCAGAACTTGGTTATTCAGCCAACGACTATAAATAAAAATGAGCGATAGATAGAAATATCTAGCACTCAATTTTTTTAATTATAAGAAGATGTTTGTATCCAAAATAGAAAAGAATTACTTATCCATAAGATATAGATAGTCGCCATATCCATATTCTTTCATTTTATCTTTAGGAATGAAGGTTAAGGAAGCACTATTGATACAATAACGTAATCCACCCTCTTCAATAGGACCATCATTGAACACATGACCTAGATGGGCATCACCTAGTGAACTTCTTACTTCTATTCTTTCCATACCATGACTTTGATCACGTTTTCCTTTGATTGCTTTTCTTTGTATAGGCTTTGAAAAACTAGGCCATCCACATCCTGCATCAAATTTATCACTTGATACAAATAAAGGTTCTCCAGTGGTGATGTCGATATAAATTCCCTCTTGAAATTCATTCCAATAGTCATTTTCAAAAGGATGTTCTGTCATGCTTAATTGAGTAACTTTATATTGCTCATCTGTTAAGATATGACGTAATTCTTCATCACTTCGCTTTTGAAAACGTTGTTCATTGTCATGTTGTAAACAACATTTCGCAGACTTTGCGCTTTCAAATTTTGTAGTAGGGATATGACAATATCCATTTGGATTCACATCTAAATATTTTTGATGATAATCTTCTGCTAAATAAAAGTTTTTTAATGGAGATACCTCAATTGCTAGTTTTTCTGAATACTTCTCTTGTAGCTTTTTCAAAGATTCTTCGATTACCAACACATCTAGTTTTCTTGTGTAATAGATTCCACTTCGATATTGTGTTCCTCTATCGTTTCCTTGTTTATTAATAGAAGTTGGATCCACTACCTCATAAAACATATTCAATAAAAAATTTAAAGATACTATGGAAGGGTCATATACAATGTGTACACACTCTACAAAATTTGTTGTGCCTTCACATACTTGTTCATATGTTGGATCTACTCCATTCCCATTCGCATATCCAACTTCAGTTCTACGGACGCCTGAAATACAAGAGAAATATTTTTCAACTCCCCAAAAACATCCGCCTGCTAAATAAATATCATGTTCACGACTTACATTACACATAGAATCACTCCATTTCTATTTTTATTATAACTTCATGTAGTCGCTTTCATCCACTCATATACCCTTTTTTAGGGGGATACTCGAAAAGGTAAATTTTCCCAAATCTTTTATTACAAGATTGTATCTTGTTTTATGAATGCTAAAAGATATAATGAAGACATAAAAATAGCAAATGATATTTCTCTTGGAAAACATATCAATTGCAGCGCAAAGATGGCATTTATGCGATTTAGAAACAGCAATAGAATGGGTATACAATGCTCCATGGATAATTACAAAATGATTGAAATTGTAAAATACGTTGCGGCTATTATGGTGATTATCATTAGCATTGCTGTATGGATAGTTTCATATTGGAACTTATTATCATCTTTGGTATATCCCGGCAAGGATACTATCAATATTTTTGCTGGATTATTTACTAAAATATGTTTCCTATAAACGGTTGTTTTTCCTTTTGAAAGCAAATGATGTATTGATTAAATTTGAGCTGATACCATGCCTGTGGGTTTGTTTTAGTATCGTGATATGGGGAAGCATTGTGAACGTACTGTATAAGAGAAAATATATAGCATGATGAAAAAAAAGAACTTATTTCTTATGTTCTTTTTTTAGTTGTGCAAGATTGTTTGTGCGTTTCACACTGCGTATTTTTTCTAGATTTTTAGCAAGAACAGATTCATAACTTGAATTTGTTTGTGCTTCATAAAAAGTTTCATTTCGTAATTTGTTTGGAAGATATTGAATTTTGTTCCAAAGATCTGGACGATTATAATCATATTTATCTTCCTCCTTCATAGAGACAGGGGTAAATCTTAAATAATCTGGAACACTATAGGAACTCATATGTAGCTTTTGCATAACAGAATCGATTGCATTTTCTGCACTTTTCGATTTAGGAGATAACGTTAAATCAATGACTGCAACAGCAAGTGGAATCCTTCCTTCTGGAAATCCAACGCGCTTTGCGACATCTATGGCTTGTACACAACGAGCAACAGCAGCAGGGTTTCCCAAACCTACATCTTCATAAGCAGTCACAAGAAGTCTTCTTTCAATACTATCTATATCGTTGGCTTCTATCATGATACCAAGATAATAGAGGGCCGCATCTACATCACTACCACGGATCGATTTTTGAAATCCACTTAGTACATCATAGTAACCATCTCCACTACTATCCATTCCCATATTCGGTATCTGAGAATATTGTGATACAAGATCTTTTGTGATATGTCCAGTAGAAGCAATCGCACATATTTCTAAAATGTTTAAGGAATAGCGAATATCTCCATTGCTATGTCTTGCGATAATATCCAAGGCATCTTCATCAATGCTTACTTCATTTCGTAATCCTTTTTCAGAATGAATGGCATTCATCAAAGCTTTTTTTATATCGTTTTCCGTTAATGCTTTCACTTCAAATAAATGACAACGAGAACGTATAGCTGGATTGATGGCATGAAGTGGATTAGAAGTAGTCGCACCAATCATCACAATGGAGCCATCTTCTATATGAGGCAACAACAAATCTTGCTTATCTTTGTTTAAGCGATGTACCTCATCCACAATTACAATTAAGCCTGGAAAATATTTTGATTCTTCAAAGATGATATCTAAGTCTTTTTTATTTCCACTTACTGCGTTGAATAAACGATAAGGTTTATTGAGTGTATTCGCTAGTACCATGGCTAGAGTTGTTTTTCCTGTACCAGGTGGACCATAAAAAATCATAGAAAATATTATTTCATTTTCTACGCATTTACGTAATACATTTCCTTCTCCTATTAGATGTTCTTGTCCAATCACTTCTTCAAAAGAGGTAGGACGCATGGAGAATGCTAGGGGTTCTGTTCTTTTTTCCATAGTACTATTTTACCATATTTGTTCCATCTATATATACAATATTATTTCTTCTTACACAGAACGTAATGTTATCTGTCATAAGTGGGATAAATGTTGCTTTTATAAAAGAACTCCCTTTTTTGAATGAAAAATGATACACTAGTCTTACGAAAGAAGGGGTTGTAATGAAGAAGTTATGGAATTCTATTTTGGCAAGCGTGTTAATAGTGTTTTGTATGTTGACTTGTATGAGTCATCTAGCGAATAAATTTTTCATAAAAGATATAGGAACGATCGTAATTGGAGAGATAAATCTAAAGCAACATATCCAAACATTATTTGAACAAATAGAGACTTATGTGCCGGATTTAGATCGAGATGCATTCCTTAATTTGAAAGATGAAATTGAAAACAATGCAGAAGCAAATCGTATAGTGGGTGAAGCTAGTAAAGATATGCTCAATGATATCGTAAATGGTTCAACAACAAACCAAGATATGAAAGCAGTCTTAAAGGATTTGCTGTATAGTTATGATAATGAAATTGAAAAAGTGCTCGAGCCACTTGTGACGAAGGGGCAAGTACATGAGTTTATTGATCAAGGAATTACATACACTCCTATTCAAGAAGTATATGATATAACCGTCAATTCTTTTCAAGAAAGCATTCCAACGAGCTATATGAAAATGATGAAGTTCGTAAACTTTATTTCCCAAGAAATAATTTTTATAGGTTCTGCGATAGGCGCAATCCTTATTGTTATGGTGTTGATGCTATTGAATCGCCATCGATTCAAGTGGTGTTTTTCAGTTGGAATGGGTGGCGTGATAAGCGGTGTTGCCTTATTGATAGTAGGACAAATCGTTCCACGTGTTTATCATGGGATGTTACAACAACTGGATTATGTGTTGTCAGAAGTAAGCGCAAGTGATTTCAGTATGATTACGAATTATGGGGTTTCCTACTTTGTAATTGGATTGTGTCTTTGCGTTGGCGCGTTTGTAATTGCACGCAGTGAGAAAAATAACAATATTATCAAGTAGCTAGAATGAGCAGCGGAAGACGTTGCTTTTTTTAATTTTCAAAAAGATAAAACGTTTTATCAAATTATTGTTGACAACGCTTACATCGCATGATAAAGTAATATTGTAAAGTTGGTAAAACGTTTTATCATGTGGAGGTATCTGATGGTTTCTGTTGTGGATAACAGCTTAAATGAAAACATTTATCGTCATTTAAGAAGTAAAGTTAATTTCAAAGAGTATAGTGATGAGGATGTTACCATCGCGATTGAGAACTCTTTATATACCGTCGTTGTTTATGATGAAGAAGTTCCAATAGGAATGGCACGTTTGGTTGGAGATGATCGCGTTTGCTTCTTTTTAAAGGATGTGGTTGTCGATCCACTTTACCAAAAACTCAAAATTGGAAAGATGATTATGGAGCATTTATTTGCGTACATTGATACAAAAGCTTGTGATGGTGCGTATATAGGGTTATTGTCTACACCAACATGTGTATCTTTCTATGAAAAGTTTGGATTTTTAGAAAGACCTTGTGAGAATATGGGGCCTGGAATGATAAAGTTTTATGAGAAAAAGAGGTGAAGGAATGAAGAAAGTAATTGTATTAGGAAGTTTGAATATGGATTTAACAATTTGTGCAGATTGTATGCCACAACAAGGGGAAACGATGAATGGATATGACTTTTTTATCAACCCAGGTGGTAAAGGAGCTAACCAAGCTGTTGCTGCAGCAAAATTGGATGCTCAAACATATATGATTGGAAATGTTGGAATGGATATGTTTGGAGAATTATTGTTAGATGCATTAAAAGAATATGGGGTTCATGCGGAAGAGGTGTGTCAAGAGGAACATGTCGCTAGTGGAGTAGCAATGGTTTTGCGTAGTGAGGGTGATAATCGTATCATTTTAGGGAATGGAGCGAATCATACCTTACGAATTCAAAATGCAAAACAAGCAATGGATCGATTGGTGAATCCAGAAGATATATTTCTAACACAGCTTGAGAACTCGTATGAAGTTGTTAAAGAAGCGTTGTTATATGCGAAACAAAAGAAGATGTACACTATTTTAAATCCTGCACCAGCTAGAGCATTGGATGATCAAATTTATGCAGCTGTAGATATGCTTGTTGTAAATCAAAGTGAGTGTGAAATGCTTTCCGGCATATATCCTAAAGATTTAGAAAGCTATGAAAAGGCAATCGCTTATTTTGAAACAAAGAAGGTGCAAGTTATTATTACGTTAGGAAAAGAAGGAAGTGTCTTCAAAGAGAATGATGAGACCATACTAATTTCATCACCGAACGTAAAAACAGTGGATTCTACTGCAGCAGGCGATTCTTACATTGGAGCGTTATGTGCAGAATTATCAAAAGGTAGCAGTTTACATGAAGCATTGATGTTTGCAAGTGATGTTGCGGCACTCTGTGTTACAAGAAAAGGTGCACAAGTATCCATACCTTACCGACAAGAAGTATACGACACATTTCATAACAAATATAAAGGAGAAGGCAAATGAAAAAAAGACCGATTATAATTGACACAGATCCAGGAATTGATGACGCACTCGCCATTGCCATTGCACTATTTGATGAAACATTAGATGTAAAGTTAATCACAACTGTTGCTGGTAATGTAGGAGTAGACAAAGTTACATACAATACGCTTCGCTTGTTGAAATACTTTCAAAGAGAAGATGTATCAGTAGCTGTTGGTGCCGAATGCCCACTCATTCGAGACTATGAAGATGCATCAAGCGTTCATGGGAAAAGTGGTATGGAAGGTTTCGACTTTGAAGAACCTACGCAAACCCCGTTAAAAGAAAATGCAGTAGACGCAATGCGTCGTGTGCTTATGGAAAGCGAAGAACCAGTAACTATTATTCCAATTGCACCATTAACAAACATTGCTTTATTATTAAAGACTTATCCTGAGACAAAAAGCAAAATTAAAGAAATCATTCTTATGGGTGGAAGTGCAAGTAGAGGAAATAAAGGCGTTATGTCGGAATTTAATATTGCTCTAGATCCAGAAGCAGCTCATATCGTATTCCATAGTGGACTTAAGCTAACAATGGTAGGTTTGGATGTTGGATTAAAAGCACTTGTATATCCACAAGATAGTGAAGAAATTAAAGATATGAATAAAACAGGATATATGGCGTATTCTTTATTCAAACGTTATCGTGGTGGAAGCTTTCAAACAGGATTAAAGATGTATGATGCTACAGCTATTGCATATCTATTAAATCCAGAGCTTTTTGAAAGTGAGTATACAACATTGGATGTAGAATTATCCGGAAGTATGACTGCAGGTTGTACACTGGTTGACTTACGTGGTTATCTAGGGAAAGAAAAAAATGCTACCGTATGTCTTGATATCGATGGGGATCGATTCCGCGAATGGTTTAAAAATGCAATTCGCAAATGTATATAAAATAGAGGAGAATAAAATATGAATTCAATTATTATGTATGGGTCTGCAATCATTGCTGTATTCATTGTAGGCTGGATGTTAATTAAGAAAATGGATATTAAGATTACGTTATTTTCGATTGGTATTGTATTGATGTATGTAGCAGTACTTATGGGAAATGAAATTGCAATAGTAGATTTTCAATCTACAGGAGTTGTTTGGTTTGATCCATTAAAGGCAGTCATAGATCAGTTCAAACAAATGATGCCTGCGGCAGGGTTTATCATTATGATTTTAGGTGGTTATTCTGCTTATATGTCAAGTATTGGTGCGAATGAAGTAACGGTGAATGTATTAACAAAACCGATAGCAAAAATTAAGTCTGTATATATTCTAGTAGCAATTGTATTTATTTTAGGAAATGTTTTATCATTAGTTATTCCAAGCGCATCTAATTTAGCAATCATTTTACTAGCAACTTTATACCCAGTACTTCGTAAAGCTGGTATGTCTACACTTACAGCTGCGGCAGTTATTGCGACAACAGCAACCGTTATGCCAACACCTCTTGGTAGTGATAATGTAGCAATCGCTGAAGCATTGGCAAAAAGCACAGAGTACGCAGGAATTACGGTAACACAATACGTGTTCAACTATCATGCTATTGTATCTATTCCAACTATTCTAGTAATGGCAGTCGCACATTCTCTATGGCAAAAGTTCATGGATAAAAAATCAAAAGCAGTAGAAGTGGATAATATAGAATTAAAAGAAGTGAAAGAAATTAAAGGTGGAAACTTCTATAAAACGATTTATACCTTATTGACAATCTTCCCAATCATTCTTGTAGTTATCGTTTACTTATTAGATATGTTTGCGGGTGTTACAATCAACTTAAGTGTAGAAGTAGCAACTATTATCTCTTTCATTCTTGCAGTTATTTGTGAATTGTTCCGTACCAAAGGGGATAAAAAAGTATTGGTTCAAACAGAAGATTTCTTCAAAGGAATGGGGAATGCATTCCCTATCGTAGCATTAACTGTAGCAGCATCTGTATTCGTAGTTGGATTACAATCATTAGGTTTAATTCAAGAACTACAAAGCGCAATGTTAGGAATTCAAGGTTCAGGTTTAGGATTTGTACTACCATTGATTCTTGTATTGTTATCTATCGCGATTGTACTATTAAGTGGTTCAGGAACTTCTTTGTTCTTTGCTATGGTACCATTGGTAGTTCCATTAGCAACCGCTGCAGGAATCTCTGCAATCGCAATAAGTGTACCTATGGGTATGGCTGGAAACTTGATTCGTGCAGTATCACCAGTTGCAGCCGTTGTCATGATTGTCGCTGGTTCAACAAAACAAAATCCATTGGATATCGTAAAACGTACATCTGTACCAATGTTCGTAGGTGTTATATTTATGTTCATTGTTAGTATGATCGTGTTCCTGTAAGATTGTATTTGTGATAAAATAAAGGTGATTATTTAGGTAATCATCTTTTTCTACAAAGGGGGTAATCATGAAGGTTACTATTAAAGATATCGCAAAAGAAGTGAATGTAAGTGTAAGCACTGTTTCACTTGTACTAAATGAAAAGCCATGTAGGGTATCTAAGGATACCAGAACTGCAATTTTAAATGTGGCAAAGAAGTATAATTATCAAGTGAATCAAGCTGCGAGAAGTTTAGTCACAAAGCGATCTAATATCATTGGTATTATCATACCAGACATCGAGAACTTATTCTTTTCTTCACTGTGTAAAAAATTAGAAGAATGTTGCTTAGCAAAAGGCTATATGTTAATTATTGTAAACTCCAATGATAAAGAAGAAGAGGATTTACGTTTATTAAATATGTTAGTTTCAAGAGGGGTGGATGGCATATTTATTACTCCTAGTAATGAAGCTTTGGTAAGAGGTGAACGTTTACCTCAAGCTTTAGAAAATTTAACGACTCCTTATGTTGTAGTCGATCGACCTTTTGAAAACATGGATGCCTGTAGTGTCTCTTTTGATAATAAAGAGGGGGCACAATTAGCAATTGCATATCTAATTGAAAAAGGACATACAAAGATTGGTTGTATTGGTAGTCGTGTATCTGCGAATCACAATGGCTCAACAAGGGTACAAGGATATCTTGAAGCGATGAAACATGCAGGTCTAGAAGTTTATGACCGTTATATCTTTGAAGGAAATTATCGACATCAAGATGGCTATGAAGCAGGTGTTAAAATTATGGAGAGTGATTTAACTGCAGTCTTTATATGTAATGATATGATGACACTTGGGTTTATACAATGTTTAAGTGATTATCAAAAAACATATCCTAAAGATTACTCCATTATAAGTTATGATAATATGATTAACCCTTATATTGTAGGAGATAAAATAACAGCTGTTTCTCAGAATGTAATGAACTTAGCACAGACCTCTTGTGAATTGATGTTTGATTTAATCAAGCACAAAGAAGTGAATAAAAAGAACTATAAATTAAAACCTGAATTGATTGAGGGAAAAAGTGTTTTAAAAAGGAAATAAGCTATAAAAAACTCGCAAGTTGTTCTGCGAGTTTTTCTATCCCAATAAATGTTCTACTAAAATTTTTAAACCTATGAAAATCAAAATACAACCACCTAGAATACCAGCATATTTCTCTAGTAAGTCTCCTAGTTTATTGCCTATAAAGGTTGCGATAAAACTAAATACAAACGTTGTACAACCAATAATCAGAATCGCTTGTAAAATATCTACCTTTAAAAATGCAAAGCTAATTCCTACTGCCAATGCATCAATACTAGTCGCAATCGCAAGAATGGTAATAGCTTTTATGGTAAGTGAGGAAGAGTCACTCTCTTCTTTTTCAGGATGTAAAGATTCTTTGATCATATTGAAACCAATTAGACCTAATAAGATAAACGCAATCCAGTGATCGATGCTAGAGATAAGAGATTGAAAATAACTGCCAAACCACCAACCTAGTAGTGGCATCCCAGCTTGAAATACTCCAAAAAACAATCCAAACAACAAGGCATATTTTAATACCTCATGTTTTTTTAACGACATACCTTTCGCGATACTCACTGCAAATGCATCCATGCTTAATCCAATACCTAATAAAAATAAAGACCAAATATTCATACGTTCCTCCTAAGAAATAAAAAGAGACCATATACGAAAAAATCGCATATAAGTCTCGCCATTTCATGCATAAGCCAGATTCCAATGGAATCATTATGTTGACTTATCAACTCCTATTTGAGCCGACTACTCCCTTACATAATGTAATTATTTTATCAAATAATACTATGTAATTCAAGTGTTTTTTAGAAATGAAAAGGTATCCGAAGATACCTTGATGGATTACATAAATCCATCTAATAAACTTGTTTCAGTTTCAATATAATCACTAAAGTCTGGGAATTTTATTGGAGTAGTCTTGTTAATATTTTTGAATTCGATATCGATATCTGCTGAAGTGGTTTCCTTTTCTCCTGCAACTGTCTGCGTAATATCCATAGAAATCGTTGTTTTCTTCATTACATCATCCTTTAGTTCCATTACAAGATTCAACTTGTTAATGGTTGTGTTTGCGGATAATTGGCTTGTTGAGGAACCAGACTCTTTAGAGACATCCATAATTTTTTTACAATCAAATACCATTGTTAATGTATCGCCTTTTAAGGATGCTTCTTTAAGATATTTTTTTAATTCATCTTTTGGAAGTTTAAAAGTATCTGCAGCAGTATCAAGAGGTGGTAATTCTTCTGTAGGTAACATTCCCGCTAAAGATTGCTTTTGTTTCATAAATTCCATTAAATTAAGATACATATAATCTCCATCAATATAGAATTGAATAGCATCTTCCTGTTTTTCATTGTCCATTTCCATAGACAAACTAGCACTTAGTAAAGGTTTTGCATTTTGAAGGTTGTAGGAACCTTCTAATGTCATCTTTTGATCCCCTTCTTTATTTGTTGCGTCCATCGTTAATACATAATCTGCAGATTTCATTTTTGCCATGTTTTGAATGACAGCTTCAAATGCATCTAGTGCATCATCGCTAACCTTTGAACCACATGCTGTTAATGAAAATAGCATAGCAATACAAAATAATAAACTAGTTAATTTTTTCATAATATTCTCCCTCTATAATATATACATAAATGGTATCATGAAATAGTGCTTTTGTAGATATTTTATGAAAATTTTAGAAATTATTCCTATATTTTTTGTTTTCAATCTTAAATATGGGGGAGTTTAGTCGCATTTCGTGTTATGTTCATATAGAATGCCCTATCTTATAGAAGAGAGTTTCAAAAATGAGTAAGTATTTGGCGATTTTTATATGGTAAAACATAGTTGTTTTAAAGTCAAAGGAAGTAGATTATTCGCAAGACAAAACATATGAAGTGTGTTACACTTTTCGTATATGATTGTAAAGGAGAATGCATATGTTTAGAATAGGACAATCCACTGATATTCATCAGCTAGTAGAGGGTAGAAAATTAGTCTTAGGTGGTGTTCATATCGAACACGATAAAGGATTATTGGGTCATAGTGATGCGGATGCGCTTCTCCATGCTGTTGCGGAAAGTATTTTAGGTGCTTTAGCATTAGGTGATTTAGGAAAACATTTTCCAGATACAGATCCAACATTCAAAGATATGGATTCTTTATGGATGTTGAAAGAAGTATATAAAAAAATGGATGAAAAAGGTTATCGTATCAATAATTTGGATGCTTTGATTTTGATTGAACGACCTAAAATGGCGCCTCATATTGAAACTATGCGAAACAATATTGCACAAGCAATGCACTGTGAAGTTGATCAAGTAAGCGTAAAAGCAACCAGAGGAGAAAAGATGGGGTTTGTTGGAAAGGAAGAAGGCGTACAGGCGCAATGTATCGTATTATTGTCTGACAAATAAGGAGGGAAAATTATGTTTGAACTGTTTCGTAAAGAAACAAAGATGCTCAAAGAAACAATGAATTGTAAAAGAAACATAAGTGTATCGGCTATGGTGCTTGTCACTTTGTTGATTTTATTATGTACTGAGATTGTATCTGCTCTTGTAATGATATTTATTCTAGCCTTACAAGGTGTAGAGTCAAACTCATTAGATATTATATTAAGCAATCCTACGGATTCATCACAGATTTTACAGCTGTTCATGACAGCAATTCCTATCATAGGTTTCTTATTTGCTAGTAAGCATCTCTTCAAACGTTCAAGAGTCTCTTTAGGACTTACGAAGGAACACCTACTGAGAGATTACCTCAAAGGTTTGGGCATAGGTTTTGTGATGATGAGCAGTGTGGTGTTGACTGCTTATTTCATGAATGGTTTACGTTTTGAAGGGTTTAATAATTTTTCAATCATTGTAATATTTGCTTATTTTATTGGCTTTATGGTTCAGGGGTTTAATGAAGAACTGATGTTAAGAGGTTTCTTTATGAACGCAATAGCCGCTAGAAAGACGACGGTATATGCCGTACTGTTAAATTCCATCCTATTTGCCTTGTTGCATTTATTAAACGATGGAATATCCGTGATAGCATTTATTAACTTGATTCTAGCAGGCGTTACATTTTCACTTATGGCCCTTTACCATGATAATATCATTGTATGTAGTGCAGCTCATACCATATGGAATTTTGCACAAGGAAACCTATTTGGAGTACTTGTGAGTGGAATGTTTTTACCAACGAGTGTAGCGCGATTTGCAAGTGTAGAAAATTTAGCATTTATCAATGGTGGTAATTTTGGTTTAGAAGGTGGAATAGCAGTTTCCATTGTAGAAATAGTTACGATAGGAATCTATTGTTATTTATATAAAAGAAAAAACAATCATAATTGTTATGATCATTAGATAGCAAAACACGCTCATCAATTAGATGTATGTATTTTGCTTTTTATATGTGATTTAGGTGGGGATTTTTTGTGTAGAATTTATAGAGTGTATTTACTATACATTTGCCAGATGAATTTACATAGGAAGGTTCTTACTCAAAATAAAAAAAGTATAGGAAAAGGTATTGACAAAACAGAAACTAAGAAGTATACTAAGAATAGTTCTTAAGATTGGAGGTGAAACTATGATTCGTAAATCTTCGAAACAACGTGATATGATTATGGATTACATGAGAGGTATTGACGGTCATGTGACACCTGAACAGGTCTATCAGGATTTGAATAAGGATGGAAGTTCTATCTCGCTAGCTACGGTTTATCGTAATTTAAATATTTTGTCTGAGATGAATGAAATAAAAAAAATTGCCCATCCTATAGAAGGATATCAATACGATAAAACATGTATGCCTCATTATCATCTACATTGTACAAAGTGTGATAAGATATTGGATTTAAACATACCTTATGATGAAAGCCTAAATGAAATGATTACTAAAAAAACTGGCCTTCAAGTGAACACACACACAATGATGGTAGAGGGTATATGTGAAGACTGTACGAGAAAACAATCTTAAAAATGGTTTGGTTGAACACTTAAATAGAAAACGGAGGAAATTACAATGGAATTAAAAGGATCAAAAACAGAACAAAACTTAATGGCAGCTTTCGCAGGTGAATCACAGGCAAGAGGAAAATATACTTACTATGCTCAAATGGCACGTGAAGAAGGTATGGAACAAATCGCAGATATCTTCGAAGAAACTGCACGTAATGAACAAGAACATGCTAAATTATGGTTCAAAGCACTTCACGGTGATAAAGTACCAACAACTGCAGTTAACTTAGAAGATGCTGCTGCTGGCGAAAACTATGAGTGGACTGATATGTATAAAGGATTTGCAGAAACTGCAAAAGAAGAAGGTTTTGCAAAAATCGCATTCCAGATGGAACAAGTAGCAAAAATCGAAAAACATCATGAAGAACGTTACTTAGCATTATTAGACAACGTTAAAAATGGTAAAGTATTTGAAAAAGCAGAACCAACTACATGGATTTGTGATATCTGTGGATATCGTCACGAAGGTACTTCAGCGCCTAAAGCATGTCCAGTATGTGGTTACTCTGGAGCTCACTTCGCAGAAGAAGCTACAAACTACTAAAATTTTAACTTAGTAAATTAAAGCACTGATTTCGTTCAGTGCTTTTTTTGGTCGAAAAGATACTCCTTTATAAATAGAAAAATTTATTAAGTTCTAAATTGCGCGTATTTATGAAATTGTTAATCTTTTCTTAAATATAGGTGCATTATATAATGAAGCCACAATACAACATAAAAAGGAGGAAAGTATGAGATTATATCAGATTATAGAAGAATTACTTCAAGCACATGATTACTTATCTCTTTATTATCTAATGAAGAAAACAGATGTATCAAAGAGAACCTTACAAAATGATATTTCATATCTCATGCAAGTATCCTCAAGAAAAGGTTATCAAATACATATGCGTAGGGGAAGTGGTTACCTTTTAGAAGTCACAAATCATGAATTATTCTCTGAATTTATTACGGAATTGAAAGAAGATAGCGGGTATGCCACGAAAAATAGAGCAAATGATATTCTTGCGTACTTAGCAATACAGGATGGCTACATAACAATGGATATGATTGCGAATGAAATGTCTATTAGTCGAACTTCTGTAAAAAACTATATGAACGATGTAGAGCAAATTGCCCATCACTACCATGTTCAATTAGAACGCAAAAGTCACTATGGAGTGCGCTTGGATGGAGATAGTTTACACTTTAAAGGAATGTTGTGCGAATTGTATTTCAATGAAAATACATTCATAGTAAAACAAATGGAAGACATCGAGAAAAATTTTGATTTTGTTAAAGATATTTTGATTCGTGAAATAACGAAAGAAAAATTGAATATTAATTATAATGAACTTAGAAATGTTATGGTATGGCTTCAAGTAAATGTGTTTTATATCACCCATTTAAATAAGGGTGAAAAGAAGTCTGGAATTCTAGATATAAAAATTAACCAATCAGTGAGTAATATTGCAAAAGCGGTTAAGGAAGCTATGGAAACTATTTATGATATCCAAATAAAAGAAACTTGCCTATGTGAAATGAAAGAAATTTTACAGAAAAACTTGCGGTTAAGAGAATCTAGAATTATCTTTGGTGATCGACTTGAAGAGGATGTACGCCAATTTTTAAAAGAAGTGGATACTATCTATAACACTAATTTTCAAAAAGATGAGGACTTTTGTAAGCTTCTATTGGTTCATGTATCTTTGCTTATTGATCGATTACATCAGAAAATTTCTTACAAGAATACGTTGGCTGATGAAATCTGTATACGGTATCCAATGATCTTCAATCTAGCAATACAATTTGCGGATATGTTGAAAGAAAAATATGGAGTCGTTGCAACTCATGATGAAATTGGTTTTGTAGCAACTCATTTTGCAGCCCATATGGAAAGAGAATCAATTAACAAAATACGACGATTCAATAAAATAGGAGTTGTTTGTTCTAGTGGAGGTGGCGGTGCATATTTGATTAAAATGCAGATACAATCCATATTCCCAAATGCAGAAGTAGAAACATTCAGCTTTCTCAACTTGAACTTATTGGAAGAGTTTCATCCAGATTTGATTTTCACAATTATGCCTTTGATTCAGGAAATTGATGCACCTATCATTTACATAAAAGAGCTATTAAATGAAGATGATTTGATGCGTATAAGGCAAATCCTTCAGTATGATAATTACAATACAATATCCATAAAAGATGCAAATGATTATATATTCAAAATATTTCAACGTGAGCATTTTTCGATGGTGGATAAGGGGGAATATAGGGATATCATCAAAGAAATGGCTGAGCAAATTGAGCGTGAAGGATATGGTGGAGAGCACTATGTGGACTATGTACTAGAACGTGAATCTTACATGAGTACCGTGTATCTAAATGGAGTTGCGATTCCACATCCTATTCAAATGTGTTCGAAGAAAAATCTTGTATCTGTGGTGATTCCAAAGCATGAAGTATATGTGAACGATAAAAGAGTAAATATTATTTTTATGATTGCTCTTACAAAAGATGATTATGAAATGCATAAGGATATTACAAAGCGGTTATATCAACTTATGCAAAATGAAGTACAGTTGCAACGCGTAATATCTGTTAATACATTTGAAGAATTGATTATTGTCCTAAATGAAACGAATGGAGGAACTGTATGAGTTTTGAACTACTAAAAGATTTATGTAATGCAGATTCAATAGCTTCTAAAGAAGAAGAGGTTAGAGGACTCTTGAGGAATGTTTGGAAAGAGTACAGTGATGAAGTTTTCTATGATACCTTAGGCAGTATGATAGCAAAGAAAAAAGGTGTAGATGACAATTCATTAAACATTATGTTTTGCGCACACATGGATGAAGTTGGATTTGAAGTACGTCATATCTCTGATATAGGGTTTCTATATTTGATTGCGATTGGTGGAGTGCAGGATCGAAGCAAACATATGCAAAAAGTAAAAGTTACTACACAATCAGGTAAAAAAATATATGGAATATTAAATGCAGTTATGGATGGAGCAAATATCAAAGATGTGTATGTTGATGTCGGGTGTGAAACAAGAGCAGAAGTAGAAGCGTTGGGTATACAAATAGGAGATATGGTTACATTTGCGAGTGAAGCGTTTTCTATGGAAAATGAAAAGATTATTGCGGGTAAAGCAATGGATGATCGCAGTGGTTGTTATGTATTGAGTGAGGCACTTAAAAGATTGCAGTCTTTAAAGCATAAACACAATGTATATATGGCTTTAACGAGTAGTGAAGAAGTTGGGGTGCGCGGTGGAAAACTAGTTGCTCATAAAGTACAACCTGATATCGTATTCGCTATTGATGTAGCAAATCATCCAGAACTCGATAGAGGGTATACCAATCATCGTAAAATCGGACAAGGGTTTATGATTGTGCATTATGATAAAACATTAGCAGTTAATGAAAAGTTATTGGAATATGTAAAATCACTCGCGAATGATTTGGGTTTGCATTTCCAAAGCGATATGTTTAGCGGTGGTGGAACGGATGCAGGCAATGCGCATTTAGAAGCTGGAGGAAGACTAGCAATGGTGCTAGGAATTCCTTTAAGGATGTGTCATGGTGCCTATTCACTTGCACATAAAGATGACATCAATGGAGTCATAGAGTTTATTTTGAAGTTTGTGCAAACTATAGAAAAAGAAGATTATATATCGTTTATAAATTTTACAGGAGGAAAATGATATGACAGAAATCGAACAAAAAATTGTAAGTATGATTTCATCTGCGGGTGAATCAAAGGCGAAGGCATTTGAAGCTTTAAAATATGTGAGGGAGAGTCGTTATGATGAGGCAAGAAAAGTATTAGATGAAGCCCGTGAAATTGACTTAGCCGCACATAAAGTACAGACACAGCTTATTACGGCTGAGATGTCTGGCGGTGAAGACCGTCCTGAAATTGGGTTATTAATGGTTCATGCGCAGGACCATTATATGACTTCTCAATTAGCTAGAGACTTAATTGAGGAATTAATATCCGTGTTTGAAGCAAAGGAGGTAAGAAAATGAAAATTGTATTATGTTGTGCTGGTGGCTTCTCTACCACTATGTTGATGGACAGTATGAAAAAAACGATTAAAGAAAGTAAAGCATTGAATGCTGAAGATTTCAATATTATGGCAATTCCAGTAGATGTTTTACAAAGCGAAGTAGAAGATACAGACGTTTTAGTGATTGGTCCACAGATTGCACACCGATTAGAGTACATCAAGCCAATGATAGACCCATTTCAAATACCATACGTTATAGTTGATCAAGATACTTATGGGAAAATGGATGGTGCTACTGTTGTGAAAATGGCATTGATTGCTCGTCGTAAAGCAGATTTGGATAAGAAATAAGTAGTAATAAAAGAAAGGAAGAAAAATTTTATGTTTAATAAGTTTGAAGTATTTATGAACAAATATTTAACTCCAATCGCAAATAAGATGGATAAACAAGTTCATCTAAGTGCAATTAAAAAAGCGATGGTAGCAATGACTCCATTGTTAATTATTGGTAGTTTCTGTTTGATTCCTGAGGCAATACCTAATATGATCGGTGTTGATAACCCGATTTCTCAATGGATTTTAGCAAACCTTGATATTATTTATATTCCATTTAATGTTGGTATGAACTTAATGTCTGTATATGTAACAGTAATCATTGCATATCACTTAGCTAATTCCTATAAACTGGATGTGCCAGGTTGTGTTTCCATGGGGTTGATTTCATTTTTAATGATGGCTATAGAATATACAGAAGATGGTGGTATTTCAGGGAAGTTTCTAGGAACAAAAGGATTGTTTGCGGCAATGTTTGCAACTTTGATTGCTGTAGAATTGTATCGTTGGTGTAAAAAGAAAAAAATTACAATCAAAATGCCAGAATCAGTACCTGATTTTGTATCAAGATCATTTGAAATGATTCCTATTTCTGTAATTATTATTGGATTCTTCTTAATTATCCGTGTAGTTTGTGTAAATGTACTTCATACGATTCCACCGATGATTTTTACAAATATGTTAGCTCCACTTGTAGGTTCTATGGATAATCCATTAGCGTTTACTTTCCTACAGATGGTTTCATGTTTATTGTTCTTCTTTGGGATTCATCCTTCTGTATTGAGTCCTATCACAAGTCCTATTTCTACACAGTTCTTAGCAGAAAACTTAGCAAACTATCAGGCGAAACTACCTCTTGAACATTTCTATACAGGAGGAGCTATCTCTGCGTTTGCAAACTTTACCGGAACAGGTGTAACGATTGGTCTTGTATTCTGGTGTCTACTATCTAAATCAGTAGCTCAGAAGAAAGTTGGTCGTGTAGCAATTATTCCAGCATTATTCGGTATCAACGAACCGATCTTATTTGGGGCACCTATTGTATTGAATCCAATCTTCATAATTCCTTATGTTATTGGTGGTGCAATCCTAGGTACTTTCCCACATTGGTTAATGAGTATGGGATTATTAAACATGCCAGTATTCAATCCTCCATATGTAGGTGTTTTCTTAGAAGGATGGTTGGTAAACCTTGACTGGAGAACAATTGTTGTAAATGCAGCACAGATGATTGGCTCTATCTTATTGTGGTATCCATTCTTTAAGATTTACGAAAAACGTGAATTAGAAAATGAGAGACGAATGGAAAACAAAATAACGAACGAGAAAAAATCATTAGAGGGCGAAGATTTAATCAATGATTTAGGTCTAGATTTCTAAAAATACATACTTTATCCAAGACAGATTATCTGTCTTGGATAATTCTATAAATGATTATGAATTGTTCTATATCTTAATCCTTTAGGATATAGAAGAGGTACATAATTAGACAAGGAGAAAATATATGAAGCATAATTTTGATGAAGTAGTTAACAGAATGGGAACATATTGTACACAATGGGATTATATCCAAGATCGTTTTGGCGAAAAAGATGTATTACCATTTTCTATTTCTGATACAGATTTTAAAATACCAGAAGTAATTACACAAAAAATTATCGACCTTGCTAAACACGAGGTATACGGATATACAAGATGGAATCATCATGATTTCAAAAGCTCGATCACTACTTATTATGCAAGACGTTTTCATTGCATAGTTAAGATGGATTGGATTTTATATAGCCCATCTGTTATGTATTCTGTATCTTTATTAATTCGTCTACTGAGCAATAAAGGAGATAGAGTTCTAACGTTTAATCCGATGTATGATGCATTCTTTGATGTAATTCAAGAAAATGAACGAGAGTTATGCAGTGTAGATTTGAATAAGGATAAGGACTCTTTCTTCATCGATTTTGAAAAAGTGAGAAAAGAATTGAAAAGCTGTAAGATTTTGCTTCTGTGTTCTCCACACAATCCTACGGGAAGAATTTGGAGTGAAGAAGAGCTTAAGAAACTGCTTGCGTTATGTAAAGAAAATAATGTATATGTCATTAGTGACGAAATACATATGGACATTCAACTGCGTGGACAACATTTACCTATTTTGAAATATTACGAAGAGTATCAACATTTGTATTTGGTGTCATCTTGTAGTAAGACATTGAATGTACCGGGATTGATTGGTTCCTATGCAATCGTGCCAAATAAGGAAATATATGAAGCATTTTTGAAACAAACACGAAAGAAAGATTTTTTAAATTCCGCTAGTATCTTTGGAATGTACGCAACGATGATTGGATATAGTGAATGTGACTACTATATTGACCAATTAAATGATTACATTAAAGAGAATATGAAAATAGTGGAGAGTTTTATTAAGACAGAGTTGAAAGATGTAAAATTCAAAATGCCTGAGGCAACTTATCTAGCGTGGATCGATATGCGTGATGTACCATTTACTAGTGTAGAAATTCAGGATGCGTTAGTGCATGTAGGGAAGGTTGCGATTATGAAAGGGGAAACCTATGGTGAAAATGGAAATAAATTTTTGCGTTTGAACTGTGGTTGTCCTAAATCGAAGTTAGAAGATGGATTACAACGCTTTAAAAAAGCGATGGAGTATTTATATACCAATAAAGGAGGAAATACAAAATGAGTTCAAAGCTAACAAGCTTATATTTTAAACTTTATAGTATAACGGATCATACACCATGTGATGTAGATCATCCAAAGAGGATTTGGGGTTATATCTTGGATTGGGTCATAGGAGGAATTTTAACAGGACTTCCAGCAGTATTTATGTATGGAGGGGTGACTGGAAGGAATGATATGTTTTCAGATTTATACGTATTTCAGGCATTAGGGTTTTCAAAAAGCTATGGTGTGATTGCGGGAATATTATGTATACTATGTGCCATGTTTTATTATATTTATGTTCCATTTAAAATTTACCCAGGACAAACATTAGGAAAACATTTAGCAGGATTCAAAATTGTAAAGAAAAATAATGAACCTGTTGATTTAAAGACCTTGGTAGTAAGACAAGTGTTAGGGATTTTCTTGATTGAAGGAGCTGCACTTATCGTTTCCAATTATATTCGCCAGCTGATTTCCCTATCTTTAAATTTCTACGTAGATTATTACTGGGCGTTGATAGGAATGGTGATTACACTAATTTCGGTTATTTTGGTGATAAAAACGGATTCTCATCGTGCATTACACGATTATCTAGCGAAGACAAAACTGGTTCTTGTGGAAGCTAAAGAAAGTGATGCTACTTCATCTACAACAAAAGAAAAAGTAACTCCTAAATATAAAAATAATAAAAAATCAAAGAAAAGATAAAAGAGGGATATTTATGAAAATTCTTGTAGGAAGTGTTTTAAAAGCAGACGTGATCAAAGATACAATGCTATCGATTGAATCTATTGAATTTGTGTATGAAGGTAAGCAGGGGATGAATATGGTGTTCTCCTGTGATTGTGTAGATGAAAAAGCGACTGTTCGTCTTGTCAAAGACATCTTAAAAGAAAGAGACGAATTAGGAGGATTATTCTATAACGTATCGGTTGAATAAGTAGCGTATAAAAAAAGGCTTACGCCTTTCAAACTGTTGACAAAATCGAAAGAATAGGTTGGTAGTTGGTTCTTTAACATCTTGTATTCGTAGATAAAAATCAATACTGCAAGAGCAAAACTGATTGCCTGAAAAAATTTTGTTTAACAATCCTCCAACAATAGAATGAAGAAAACTATCAAAGGAGGACTTTTATATCTATTAATACTATGTGCTATGCGCGTGGTCAGACTTTAAGTGAAAGAAAGGTATCTAAAAATGAAAAAACACCACCATGTTATAATTCAATAGGTTTGGCGACCACAGAAAATAACAGGAGGTGCTGTTTACGAAAGAAACAGAAACATTATCACATACAAGCTACGTTTGTAAATATCACGTTGTGATATTATCAAAATATAGTTAAATGGTAATTTACACCAGTCTATGAAAAGACATAGGAAACACCATATTTTCAAAGCCTAATCACGATAATTGCAATACTATAGATCAGTTAATGTTGCCAATAGATATTTCAAAAAAATAATAAAAATAATTCAGATGTATTCTTTGGCAAAGCTAAGAAAGGTTTGACCTTACATTCGTGTGTGGAAAAAGTATGTATAGGAGCAATCAACCAAGGGTGTTTTTTGAAATCTCGGTATATATCGCAAACCTTATGGGATTAAATTAGTATAGTGCATTGGCGAGTCAAAATTTGAAGCAAATGCATATAAACTTCCATTTGAAAAGGAGATCTACAAAAAACCATGAGTTCTCCTATTTGTACTTTTTAAAAATACTAGGAGAAACAACTCCAACTGCAATTAATATAGACCCTAAGATGAAGGTATGCCTAATTATGAGAAGCCATAATCCAATGATCAATAAGGCCAAAGAAATTCTATGATTTTCAAAATAAGCATTAAATGCTTTCCATAATCTCTTAATCATTATACAACTGTGTGTAGTTTCTGTGGAGATGTCCATACAGATTTAGTTCCTGGAACTACAGTAGTATAACCTGAATTTGTATAGTAAGTTGTCTTCCATCTTTGTTCTACCCATCCATGCCATATTCTAGTTTGCCATTCTCCAATATAATAAGCTTCAGGGATCATTCTGCCTGCAATCCATGAGGCAACGGTTACCAAAACACCGGTAACTGGAGATAATTTTGAAATTGCTGCTATAACACCAACAATCATTCCTGCATCTCCAATAGTAACTGATCCCTTCCCTTTTCCTTTTTGATTCGTTTTCCAAGCAGTTTCTGACGGAATATTATATCTAGGTGATGCTGAAATAGCAATAGCTTCTCCCTCTGAAATTTCTGTATTTTGGACCTCTCCTGTAGTTTCATTTTTGATTGTCAGCTCATTCATGTCAGCATTAATGGTATAGTCGCCATCTTCCGTTTCCACATGGACCGTATGTTGTTCTGCACTCATGTTCTCATAGGTCAGTGTTGACAGGGAATCATCTAAATCTGTAACTTGATATTTATTCTCTCCTATTTGAATTACCTTAATTTCTTGTTGCTCTGTTGCATTTACAGGAAGGGTAAGTCCTCCCATTAATAACAGAGTTGTTAATATTGAACATACTATTCTTTTCATGTGATATCCTCGCTTTCTTCTGTTCACTCTATGAATCGAATATTACCAAACTACCAAGCAATTTTAAACCTCTGTGATAGTCACCTCCTGAGAATACTATTACACGAAACAAGCAAACATGAAAGCATCAATCAGTTTACATTGTAACTTTTTAGTTTACATTATAAAATAATTCGTATTAAATATGAAGTTGAAATCGCTAAATATTTTTGTTATACTGTCCAGGGAATGGGGTGGCACTAATGCATGGTGAGAAGTTAAAGGAAGCTAGAATAAGTAAAAATATGTCGCAGAGCGATGTAGCTAAAGAATTAAACATATCAAGGCAATCAATTTCGAAGTGGGAAAATAATAAAAATACTCCAGATTTGGAGAATTTAATACTTCTTGGGAAGTTATATCAAATACCTATAGATAAACTGATAAATGGAAATAATGAGTTAGATATAGAAGACAAGCTTAATAAAGCAGAAATTACAATTGATAACAGTAAAACCGAGAATTTTCTATGGGTTTTATTATTATTCTTATGTTGTTTCACAGTGATTATTGCACCGCTGGGATTAATTTTAATTCCTTTTATTATATATAAAAACAGAAATAATAAAACTTTCAAAATTCTAATTTTTTCTATAAGTATCTTCTGTACAATAATCAATATTTATCAATTATGTATGATTTATGGAGATCATCAGAAATCAGAGCAAATGATAATGATTGAAGAGATCGAATGAAGTTTGCTTTATTTGCCTTAATACTTTTAAAATAACATCGAGGAGAAATCTATGAAAAAGAAATTTATTAAAATTATAATAGCAGTTTTCACAATATTTGCAAATATAGGGATTATATCTGCAAATGATAGTTTGAATGATAAAGAAATGGAGGTTAAATTTAACTTATCGCAAGATGGCTTAAATACTGAAATATTTGTAGATAAAGAAGGTATACCCGTTACAATAAAGGTTGAAGAAATAATTGGAATACCGAGGTCTATAGAAAATAAAACATATAAAATTTCTACTCAAAGGTCAGGATCATGGAGTGCAAGTTATTATGTCACAGTTTATAACTATAAATTTACTTCTGTGAGTAACGCCACGTCAATTGCATACACTGGTTCATTTGTAAGTAAGAATTTAGTTGTCAATTCATCTCAAATGGTCACTTATTATCTTAAGAGAAAGATAGGCATAGTGATTACGAATTTGTATGTGAGAACGGAAATAGTTAATAAAAATCTGATTGTATCTGTAAAATAAGATGAGTTTTGTAAATTCCTTGTGTTCTTTGGAAGTCTAAAATAAATTGGTATTCCCATAAAAATAGAATAGAATTGAAATAGGGATAGCGTACTCCAATTCACTTTTACGGGAGATGTATTTCATGGCGTTTTAAAAAGGTAATATAATAGAGTGGTTAATCAACAGAAAAAACAGGGAAATGAGTACTATGAATCAACCATAGAATGCTCAGATACCTGTTTTTTTATATGCCGAGAAATAAATATGCACTATGTTATTTAGATTTGTAATTATCTTTTACTTTTTTATCTCGTTAGTCAATTTTAAGACAATTGTTTTTCGAATAAAACACATGTGGATTTAAAGCTAAAACACATCTTGTTCTGAACTGAGAGAAGTTATTGATTCCATTCGAAATATTGAGATACGAACGGATTTGTCCGTTTATGTTTTCACAAAGTGCATTACTTAGTTTTTGTTATCAAATGGGCGCTTAAAAGAATTGAAATTTTAATTCTCCAATTTATCAACATAGATACAAACTCATTATATTCAGATATTCCAGATTTATTAAAAGCAACAATGATTGAATCTATCCAATCCATACGATCATTTTCTTTAGTAGTTTTATTAAAATGCAAATACATTTCTTTAAGATGAAATCAAAAAACTAAAGATTCACTAATCTTAAGAATCATATCCAGCAACTGCCGTTTATCCATTTTTTCAATAAGACCATTCCAAGATTTTAAGAATCTATAGCTATGACTTCCATATTCTACTTGATACATTATATTTAAACAAATACGACGAAAAGCATCCATCAGATATTTCATCACATGGAATGAATCTACAGCGATTATTGCGTTCTTCTAAAGGGATTTTATTAAAGTAATTAGATAAATCTACTTTGGAGCGGTATGGAAGAATTTTAAACAAGGAGCGCTACTTATTGTCAACTAACACACATAAGTAAGCAGAACCTGATCTTCTAGTCATCTTAAAGTGGATTTCATCGCTGCCATTCAATCTAATATTTCCTATGAGCATTCTCTCGGGTTGTGCTGTATTTCTTCTTGTAAATGCACATCATAAACAAATAAATCGCTAGAATTAACATCATAAGATGCAGAGACGGATATATGAAAAGTTGCGTGCGCTATCTCAGTATTAATGAATAACATACAGATAAGAAGAATAATAATTCTTAGTTTCTTAAATATCGGCATAGATACAACTCTTATGTTTATAAATGTAAGTGCTTGTTAATATGATTATAGTTTTATGTATAAATTAGAAAGTGTCTAGTAAAAAAATGAAACCCTTTCATATGAGAAGAGTTTCGTTTATTTTTCTATTTCTGCGATTGTTCAAATGTCAAACAGTTTATATGTTCTGTTTTTATTTCATTCAATAGTTTACAATCTACATTCTCAATGGTGCGTACATATTGAAAACCGCATTTTTCTTGTGTACGTTTTGATTTTTCATTTCCATCATAATAACCACACCATACTTTTTTCATATGGAGATCTACAAATGAATAACGTAACAACTCTTTCACTGCTTCTGGAATATATCCTTTTCCCCAATGTGGACTACCAATCCAGAATCCTATTTCTGCTTCATCCTCAGGGATTGAAATATGACTGTTTTTCCCGATCATCAATCCGATACTTCCAATAACTTGTTTTGTTTCTTTTAAAACAACTGCATAAGTTTCTGGAACCGCAAGTATATTACGGATGATTTCAAGGCTGTTTTCTACACTTGTATGAACTGGCCATCCAGCACTAGGACCAACGAGTGGATCTTTGGCATATTCATATAAATCCTGTGCATCACTATCTAACCATGGACGTAATATCAACCTTTCTGTTTCAAAGTTCATAAATATCCCTCCTTTATTAGGGTGATTATACCATAGAGGAATCTAGAATACTACCATCGGTAGATATGGTTACCACACTCCATGGGATGAATTTACCACTTGTTTGTAAAGCGGTTTTTACTGCGTGTTCAATTCCACCACAACATGGTACTTCCATTCGTACAACACAAACACTTTGAATGTCGTTGTTGTGAATGATTTCTGTTAATTTTTCTGCGTACTCGATTTGATCTAATTTAGGACATCCTATGAATGTAATTCTATTTTTCATAAAACGGTTATGGAAATCTCCATACGCATAGGCAGTACAATCTGCCGCAATCAATAGATTGCTGTTTTTAAAATATGGGGCTTGTATAGGTGCTAACTGTATTTGCACAGGCCATTGTTGTAAAGCTGAAGAGGCTGGAGCAAGTGCTTTTTCACTTGGACTTCTTTGAAACTGTTGTGCATGTGTGGAAGGACATCCACATGGAAGAGGTTCCTGTTGTTTCTTTGTTTCCATATGTTTACGAACGGATACTTCATCATATGCCAAAGCTTCTCGTTCGACAAAAGAAATTGCTCCTGTTGGACATGTAGGCAAACAATCTCCTAACCCATCACAATAATCATCACGCAGTAGTGTGGCGATTCCATCCACCATGCCAATGGCACCTTCATGACATGCATCTACACAAATTCCACATCCATTGCATGCTGCTTTATCTATCTGAATAATTTTTCTTAACATTGTTGTATCCTCCTTGTGATTACAACACAATCTTACTATACTATTAGGGAAAGATATGTTGTAACTACAACATATTGGTGAAATTATGAAAACTTCAATGATAGAATCCTTTGCATTATTTCAACATATTCAAGAAACAGAGTTGGAACATGTACTACAAAACTTACAAGCATACACTAAGAGTTACGAGAAAGGGGATTTTATTCTGTATACAGGCGATTATGCACCTTCTATGGGGATTGTGTTGTCTGGTGATGTTTCTGTCGTACAGAGGGATGTATGGGGGAAAGAAAATATATTCCATCAAATTCATGAAGGAGGTATGTTTGCGGAAACCTATGCATATCTAGAACACGAACCCCTTATGGTAGATGTAATTGCCAATTGTAAAAGCGAAATCCTCTTCCTAAATATACGTGCGCTATGGGAATTACCAATGAATAAGACAAATGCAAGTTTGATGAAGAATCTAACTCATATACTTGCGCAAAAGAATTTACATCTATCAAGAAAAATAGAACATATTACACCAAGAACGATACGAGAACGTGTATTCTCTTATTTACAAGATCAAAGCATTAAACAAAATACAACCCATGTTCATATTTCATTTGATCGTCAACAGCTTGCGGATTATCTTTGTGTAGAACGAAGTGCATTATCGCATGAACTTAGCAAGCTACAAAAGGAAGGAAAAATCAAATTAGAGAAACATTTTATAGATTTGATTATATAAAAAAATATCCATCTATTTGACGGATATCTAGAAAATATAAAAAAAGTGTTAATGCTATCGATCTGGGGGAAGATATACTGACTTACCTATATGGGTGGGGGAAGAAAGAATAAGCCAGCTGATAGCATTAACATAATAAATATACAGTATAATTCCAAAGAAATCAATACATTTCACCAGAAATTGAATCTTTTTATTTTGTATACCACTTTTATTTACAAATAATGTATAAATTTCTAATTATTCTTTGAAAATCGACATATCAAATGAACGATAATCTGTAATCACTTGATTTACACCAGCTAAGTTTTCATATTCCTCAATTTTTTCTAAGCTAGTAATCGCGATGATGTTTGCGGCATGTACTGCATGTGCATATTTTATACCTGATAAAGAATCTTCAATAATCAAACATTCTTCTACAGGAACTTGTATAGCTTTTGCGCCATCTTGGAACATGCTAATTTTATTTGCATGTGTTCCATCATCGTAAATGATATTATCTATACAAAACCAACGCCCCAATTGAAATCTTTGAATAAAGAATTCGATATTCTCCTTTATAGAAGCAGAACAAATCGTCATTGGAATATTTCGTGCTTTCAATTCATCTAAGACCTCTTCAAGACCTTCTACTAAATGATAGTCATCTTTTAAGTTTGTACATATTTCACGATAAAGAGCTTCTTTATCTTTTGATAATTGTTCATTCTCTTCATCACTTACACTATCTTTTAATAGTAACTCTATAATTGTTTTATTGGTTCTACCATGCATTTGTTCCATTTCTTCTTCACTAATATCAATTCCACGATATTTCTTTGAGAAGACACCCCATGCTTTTTTATGTTGTGGACTATCAAATACCATAGTTCCATTAAAATCAAATAAAACACCCTTTACATTATGTACCATATCCTATTCCTCCATTGTACCCATTGTATTGCGAGTTACAAAAAAAGACAAGAACTTCCTTACAAAAATGATATCTCTATTCATATGAAGTTCCTTGTAATTTTGATGAAAAGATTTATAATGATTCATAAAAGGGTGAGAGTATGCTAAACGAAAAAACATTTTATGATGTATCCTTGTTATCGTATTTTGATTGTTATGAAATTGGTGAAAGTGTTGCGGATTTCATAGATTATATTTTACAAGATGAACAGTTAAGAAAAGATTATGAAAGTATGATTGATTTTTCTTGTAACTTACAAATGGTAGAAAATATACAACGCGATTTATACGAAACGATGTATGTAAAAGAATGCTTCAATGACAATGCACAAAGTGGTGTAGTTTACTATGTGTTTGAATGCGAAGAAGCACTTATCTTTGCGATTCGAGGTAGCGAAGCATTGGATCATGTTCACCAGACATGTGGATGGGAAGATTGGATGGATAATTTCAGAATGTTTTTGAAGAATCCTACTTACCAACAAGTACTCACTTTACATCATATTCAAAATACAACGATAGATAAGCCATTTTATTTATGTGGGCACTCCAAGGGTGGAAATCTAGCTTTGTTTTGTGCATTAACGATGAAGGATGCTTTGGAAGAGAAATTGATGGGTGTTTGTAGCTTTAATGCGCCTGGAATTACTCGTTCCATTTTATCGGTATATCAACGTCGTGCGAAGGATCCACAATTTCTAAAGAAACTTACTATTTTTGAGAATGAAAATGATACTATCTCTTCTTTCTTCGAACATCTGAAAGAACCAAATTATATAAAATCATGTTATCCATGTAACAATTTGATCCAGCTTTATCACAATCATAATTTATATGCGATGGATTTTGAAGAAAATCTATATTTATTAGCTGAAAAGAAAACAGGTATGCCAAAACTGGTATATCATTTTGTGAATGATTTCTTTGTGAATCTGAAACAAGAACGTTTGGAATCGATTGTTCATCATATGGATGATTATTTTATGAGTGGTTTATCGATGAATGAATTATATAAAGTGCTAATTTATCATATAAGTAAGTATACTTCTTTATTTGAAGATATTAGTTATGAAGAAGTAGGGAATATCTCCTTCCAGGATTTAATTGATCGAAGAAAAACAAAATTACTCACAGCGAAAATCAAGGATTTACAACCAATGGATTCTATTTCTAAAATGGCAACTGAGTTAAAGGCAAATAATCCAATTGCTAAGTTAAATGAAATAGATGTGAAGGAAGTTACATTAGGAATCATAGAGAATTATGAACTGTTAATGAAAGAAAAAGCGAAAGATATTCAAAACTTCGTAGTAGAAAATAATGAAAAAATTATACAAGCGATTAAGTCTATAAGAAATAGAGAAACACCTAGTGAAATTGAACAAGAAGCAGAAGAACTGGAGTAGGGTTGCATAATTTTGTCATCTGATGTATTCTAATAGTAGAATATCACAACATTAGAAAAGAGGAAATGATATGCCTTTAAAACATGCAATTTTGGGTTTATTAAATTACACGGATATGACAGGCTATGATATTGATCGCTATTTCAAATCATCGATAGCGTTCTTTTGGCATTCCCAGACATCACAAATTTATAAAGAATTAAATACGTTGAGTGATTTGCATTGGGTTACTAGTGACATTGTGTATCAAAGCGATAAACCAAATAAGAAACTTTTCCATATTAGTGAAGAAGGGAAAGTAGAACTTCACCGTTGGTTGGCAGATGCCAATTTAGAAGATATCATGAAATATAAGAATCCATTGTTAATTAAGATTTTCTTCTCTAGCAATATTGATATCGATCAAACAATGCGTTTATTAGAGAAATATATTCGTAATTGTTCAGACATTATCGATGAAATGAATGAGGATATCAATAGAATCCCTGAGTTTGAAGAGAAGATTCATAAAGATAATGAATCCTTCTTTTGGGGAATGACTATGACGTATGGCTTTATGTATTATCAAAATGAAATTAAATGGGCAAACTGGTGTATTGATAAACTAAAAGAAAAAATTTAATCTAAACTTAAAAAAAATAAAGATGATCTAGGAGGCGCGCATATGGCACTCATGTGGATACTTGTAGTTGTATTTGCTATTATGACTGTGATATTTTATATGGGAAAAGGTGCATTTTTAATCGCAGGATATAATACTAGTTCTCAAGAAGAAAAAAATAAAATCGATGAAAAAAAATTGTGTCATGTAGTGGGAAATGGAACATGTGTTATTACATTAACAATACTTGCGCAAATTCTTTTAGAAGATGTTCTTCCTGTCTGGTTCTTTATGGCAGTCATGGCAATAGATATCGTATATATATTAGTGGCAGGAAACACAAGGTGCAAACGTGATTCCTCTGAGCCATTACCAGAAACAAATACCAAAAGCAAGAAGATATCCATAACAGTAAGTATCATAATTGGTGTTGCGACTTTGCTCATCGTAGCGTTCTTTTTGATGAGTGGAAATGTTAGCATCGAAGTAACAGATACCAATTTAATTGCGTAAGCAACCCTGGTAGAAAGTAAAAAAGTTAAATTTAGCGATATTCAAAAAATAGAACTAAAAGAAGACTTAGATTTAGGCAGTAGAAAAAATGGTCTAGGTGATTTCAAAGTAAGTGCTGGACACTTTAAAAATGAAGCATATGGACGATATATGTTATACATCTTTAAGGATTGTAAAACAAACATACATTGTTCTCACTCTAAAGGATCATTCTATCCTTGTGGTAAATGAAAAAACAGAAAAAGAGACAAAGCAGCTATACAATACATTAGAAAAGAGGATTCCATAACCATTCATTAAGTTCCTATTGAACCTAACTTGCTGCCAATATGTTCCATGGCTGAAATCTTTATATTTTTTCTAAGGTATTTTGACTATCGAACAAATAGTGCTATAATAAAAGTGTAAATTAACGAAAAGGAGAAGTACCATGGCAAAATTACAGATGCAGGATTACTTGGATTGTTTACAGGCTAAAAAACAGGAAGCGCATGATAAACAATGGTTGTACATTGAAGTAAATGCAAAAGATTTACTTGAAGAATGTGAACCAGGGATTAAAAATCAAAATGTATGTTGTAAAGCAATGCTAGATGCAATGCTAGAAGGTGATGGTTTTATCGTAGAACCAAAAAACAAAAGCAAATGTGCAGCTAGTCTAACTGTTCGTTATTATGTAGATAACCTTAGCCCTGAACGTAGAAAATACGCAGAGGTAAACTAATGTAGTAAGTGAGGCAACCATTGAGGTGGTTGTTTTTCTTTGTTTTATGGTAAACTATAGAGGAGGTGAAAGAAATGAATAAAATAACAAGCTTTTGTATTGATCATGATATATTAAAGAAAGGAATGTATGTATCTAGAATCGATGGAGATGTCATAACTTATGATTTGCGCATGGTAGTACCTAATGCTGGAACATATCTAGAAAATGATGGACTACATACCTTTGAACATTTGTTTGCGACTTACGTTCGTAATTCAAAATATAGTGATGCAATTGTATATGCAGGTCCAATGGGATGTCGTACAGGGTTTTATTTTCTTACAAGAGATAGCATTTCAAAGGAAGAAGCAATTCAACTTATCAAGGATACGATGAATTTTATTAGGGATTTTGAAGGTGATATACCTGGTGCACAAGAATCAAAAGAATGTGGAAATTACTTAGATCATAATCTAGCAAAGGCAAAGGCATATGCAAAAGATTATGCGAATGTACTTCGTAACTGGAAGGTTGGGCAATTGGCATATAAATAATAAAAAGATTCAGTTCATAGTTAAAATTATGGATTGATTTTTTTATTTCTAAGTGAGTGTATTTTATAGTTGATGTACGATATGTATAAAACACGCGATAGTATTTGACAACTTTTTAAATAGGTTTACTATAGTAAGTAAAGATGAAGTTATAAAAAGAGTTTTGAAATAATATGAAGTTTGTATAATTAATAAAGAAAACTAAAGAAAGAGGGAGGGTATTTTATGAAACGTTTCTTTATGAAACTGCTTAGTTTATGTACATGTATTGCACTTGTTGGTTGCCAAAATACAGTAGATAGCGAAGATTTGAAAGGGTATAGTGCACAGGTTGATTTGAAAAAATTAGCAGAAGGGACACCACAGTTTGCAGTGGATAATGTATTGCCTTATCAATGGGAAGTAGAAAAACCAGATACATTGCCAGAAATTGAAGAAGATGGTATGGGATGGGATTTACGTCATAAAGATCTTCGTGCATTTGATTTACGTGATAACAATAATTTTTCGTATGTTACATACGATTTAGCTACCTTATGGCCTCAACAACTTCCTGATAACTATGATCCAAAAAGCATTATGGAAATAGGAAAAAATCCAGGATTAGGAATACGTGCTCTTCATACGCAAGGAATCACTGGGAAAGGTGTTAATATTGCGATTATTGATCAAAATTTACTTTTGGACCATATTGAATATAAAGAAAACATTCAAATGTACGAAACCATTAATTCTTATGAAGAAAAGAGTGCTTCGATGCATGGACCAGCAGTAACTAGTATTGCGGTAGGAAAAACAACTGGTGTTGCGCCTGATGCAAAGGTCTATTATATTGCGACAAGTTTAAGTGATTTAAAAAAAGATAGTAATGGAGAAACTGTATATGATACGAATTTAAGCTATATGGCAAAAGGTATTGAGCGTGTGCTAGAAATTAATAAAGCATTGCCTGAAAAGGACAAAATTCGTGTGATTTCTATTTCTAGAGGGTTTGCGGATTTAAGTAAAGAAGATGAAAAAATGGTGTATGATGCAATTGAAAAGGCAAAAAAAGAAAACGTCCTTGTGATTACAACAAGCATGGAGATGAATTATGGTATTGGATTATTTGGGTTAAATCGTTTACCAATGGGGGATGCAGATGATACAAATACATATAGTTTAGGTTCTTGGATGAATCCTCGTTATATTAATAACTTCAATACTATTTATGCACCTATGGATTGTAGAACATATGCAGGATTTACTTCAAATGATGACTATAGTTATGGAGCAGTAGGTGGTTTGAGTTGGACATGTCCTTGGTTAGCTGGAATGTATGCATTATGTTTACAAGTGAATCCCAATCTAACACCTGATACATTTTTATCCTTAGCAAGTAAAACAAGCATAGAGCTATTGGATGAAAATGATTCTACAAAGATATTGAAATTAAATGTTGTAAATCCTGAGGCACTTATAGAAAAAGTAAAAGCAATGAAATGATAAAAGCAACTCCTTTGTTCATGTAGAATGTTACATGATGAGGAGTTGTTTTTATGTAGTGAACCTTTTAAATATCATATAGATGCCAAATGTTATGAAACAAAGACTTACGACCATACCAAGAAGCGAACTGCTTGTGGAAGCATAAGTAGATTTTTGCATAGTTAGTAATGCACATTGTATTGCGACAATCGATACGCAAGCATCCGCAAAATTAATGATTTTAATAACAGAAAACACTGGTTGTTTTTTACCTCGTGCTTGAAGGACTCCATAAATCGCAAAGCCGATTTTATAAAAAGCGATTGCAGCAACACCAAACACAATATACTGCGGATAGGCGATTACTTGATTATAGGTATACATCCAAATACAGCATAAGAGATAAGAGATCCCTAGTGCACCCATAAAATAGCCGCTATGATGATATATTTGAATTTGTTTATCGTAAGAAGAGGATTCTCCTTGATTACGCATGAACTTAGCACAACGATGTAATACATGTGCTTTACTTATACAAATGGTTAGGTAGTAAAGAGAAGTTATCATGAACCAATAAGATGATAACAAAAGACCGATCCATAACTTAACAATCGCAATTCCTAGGTTCAATAACGTGGAACATAAGGTGAATGAAAAGGTTCTATGGGATGAATACTTTTTTAACAAGAACAACATGTGTAGCTTATTTTATTTTGACGCAGAAAGGCAACAAGCCTAATAATAGTAGGATTCCTACTATACCAATACAACTTCCTAGAAGTATTTGTTCATACACCATAGATATACTCATACCAGCACCAAAGCATAGGATGCCAAAAATACATAAGATGAAAAGTAAAATTGCTTTTCCATTTATGTGTATGGGTGTCATTTGTTCCATTCTGCGATAGACAAGAATCATAATGAATAAGACGATAAGTCCAACCACACCCATTACGATACCTTGGTTGAAAAGGTTCCACTCAGGTAGTAAACACATACACATTCCTAAACCTAACAACAAAATTCCAAGCGTACCTAATATTAAGGATACATACGTACTTTTCTTCATATCTTCTACCTACTTTCCTCTTTGTTCTGTTTTTCTTTCTTTAATCGTTCTTTTGCGTCTTCAATAGATTCGCCATCATGCGTTAAATAGTTGTCCACAAATTTATCTTCAATTTTTGTGTAACCTTCCACTACTTCAGATTCAATTTTTTTATAGCAATTGATCACGGCCTTTTCGATTTTTTTGTTTGCTTGAATAAGTTTTGATTTTGCCATATAAATATACCTCCTATAAACCAACACTTGTTGTAATATTACAATTACAGTATAATTTCATTAAGCGTAGGTTTCAATCATCAAAAACGCAACATTTGTTGGAATAATGGAGGATATGTTATGAATATAGCGAACAACGCAAGACGAAAAGCATCTCAAAAGAAAATTGAAAATGCTTTTATTGAGTTGATTCAGGATAAAAAAGTAGAGGATGTATCAATTACTGACATTTGTTCGATTGCAAAAGTTAATCGTTCTACGTTTTATGCAAATTATGTAGATATATATGATTTAGTGGAAAAGATACGAGAAAGAATGTTGAATGATTTCTTTTCATTATATGAGGATGAAATGAACCATAAGTATAATTCAAATGACTTTTTAAAACTATTTCAGCATATCAAAGAAAACCAAATGTTTTATCATACGTATTTCCATTTAAACTTTGATTTGGACAATATAATTACTGCCTATGATACTGATGCTGCAAAGAGGTACTATAACAATGAGTTTATAGAGTATCATATGAATTTTTTTAGAGGGGGAATTACCTCTATTATCAAAATGTGGTTAGCAAACGGCTGTGATTTGAGTTGTGAGGAAATGTTCCGTATTATTAAATCGGAGTATCAATATAAGGGATGAAAAAAGCATCTTCTTCTCAATCGAGAAGAGGATGCTTTTCTATAATTGAATACCAAATTGATCAGTGATAAATGATAAATCGTTATATAACTGATTTCTAGAATATCCACTGTTTGTTAATTCGCTTTCTGTTCTTGCGTTGATTTGATCAAAACAAGATAGGGCAACAGATAAGAACTCCATATTTCCATCTTCAAAATCATCTTTGATTAAGGTCACAGCTTCTTTATATTTCCCTTCATCAATTAGCTTTCTTAATTTACGAAGATAGTTTTTTGCTTTTTCGTCACTTAATTCTTCTTCTTGCACTTCTTTTGATGCTTGTCTATGGAGAAACACTTTCCCTATCATTCCAGTGATATCTTCAATTTGACGCATGATAAAATCATTTTCAAATATGCTCATAGGGTTGCCATATTAGTTTTCATCTGTTGGAAATACAATATTTCCATCTTTACGTAAAGCAGTGTATACTTCCATAACATTACGACTATAAACAAGATGTTCATGACATTCTTCTAGAGCATTTTCTTCAAATTGTTTTTTGAAGTCTTGTAATTCATAGAAGAGTGAAATTTCATTTTGTTTCACAGATATTTCTTCATCAGTACCATTTACATGAATGGTAAAGCTAGCACATTTGCTTGTTTCAGAATGTAATGTGATATATCCTTTTTCACCTTGTATTTGTGAAATGCATTTACTCTTAGTATCTTTACATCCTACACATACTGCTTTAAAACCATCGTATTCTAGAATGGATACGCCACTTGTATCGATTCCATTAGGATGTTTATTAGGGAAGTAGTGAAGGTCTTGTGGTTTTCCAAATAGACCAATTACAAAATGTAAGTTATAAATCCCAATATCCGCTAATGCACCACCTGAAAAAGCAGGGTTAAATACATTTGGAGTTTCACCAGCAAGTAGTTTATCATAACGACTAGAGTACTGTGAAAAATTACACTGTACCATACGAATGGTTCCTAATCGTTTGATTTGTTCCTTAATTAGTTTATAGTTTGGCATATGTGCAGTAACGATTGCTTCATGTAAGAATAAAGAATGTTCTTTTGCATATGCAAACAGAGTATCAAATTCTTTTAGAGTAGAAGCGAAAGGTTTTTCACAAATGACGTGTTTCCCAGCCTTCATTGCTTTGAAGGAATGTTCATAATGTAAACTGTTTGGGGATGCGACATAAATAAAATCAATATCTTCCCTAGATAACATCTCATCCAAATTCGTATAAATATCCGTAATATGATATTTTTCCGCAAGATTTTTTGCATTTTCTTTGTTACGTGAATACATTGCCACACATTCTATATCGTTTTGTGTAGCGGCATTTAAGAACCAGTCAACAATCATACCAGTCCCAATTGTTGCGACTTTCATAAAAACACCTCCTAGTACCAATACTATAGCATATTTTAAGTTAAGAATATAGTAAGGATTGTTTCATTTACATACTGGAAAGGCTTCGTTATAATGTAAGTAGACAAAGGGGAAAGTTATGAAGAAAGTAAACAAAATAATATATTGTATCATCATGATGTTGTTATGTATCGTTCCAATCCAAGGTAGAGCAGGAGGTGGAGGCTCTGGAGGAAGCGGTGGAAGTGGTGGCTCAGGAGGATCAGGGAGTTCATCGTCTTCTGGATCTTCATCTTATGGTGATTCAAGGGATGGAATATTTATTAGTATAGGATTTGTTGGACTTATGATTTTTGGGGCAGGATCTTCTGCTTATTATTTTCGTTATCAAGTTTATAAAAAGAAAAGAATAAGTGGAAAACTTTTAAAAGAACTGGACGATATAGATGAATTCTGGGATGAACGTCGTATACAAAAACAAGTGGAAGAAATTTTCTATCAAGCACAAAGTGCATGGACAAATAAGAATATAGAGATTTTAAAACCATATGTAAGCGAAGACTTGTTTGAGAATTGGCGTATGAAAATTGATTGGATGGATATACGCAAAGAACGCAATATATTAGATAAGGTAAAACTATTATCAAGCCATGTTGTAAGTATTTATGATTCCAAAGTAAATGAACATGATATGTTTTGGGTGTGTATTAGAGGGAAGATGGTAGATTTTAAAATCGATGAAGTAGAGGAGGTTATCATCGAAGGAGATAAAAGATCACACGAGTTTTTTGAATATTGGAAGTTCATTAGAAAGGATAATACAATTTTATTAGATGAAGTACGACAAAAAGATGAATTAGATCTTCATACGCTAGTTGATCTTAGTGAGGAGTTACATGATGAAGACGATACAAGTAGTTTGCGGAATCATTAAACAAAATGGTAAATATTTGATCGCAAGAAGAGGAAAAGGTGTACGTGAAAATATATGGGAATTTCCAGGTGGTAAAGTAGAGGCAAATGAATCTCTTGAAGAAGCAGTTCAAAGAGAAATCAAGGAAGAACTAGAAATCGATGTGAATGTAATGCGTCATGTACTAGATATTATAGATGAAAGGGAAGATATGATACTACAGGTATCTGCATTTCTTTGTGAGTTTGTATCTGGTGAGATAAAGTTACACGCTCATCATGAAGCTTGTTTTGTACGGGCGAATGAACTTACTGCGTATTCATTTGAAGAAGCAGATCAACCAATCTTGCAGGCAATTATAGAGAGTTCATATTGAAGTAGGGAGAAAGAATATGGGAATGATAAAAAAAGTTTTTCGGTTTCAAAAAGATGTATTATCAATTAAGCCTGATATGTATATAGGTGGAAGAGAGTGGTTATTCTGTTTCATGTTTTGTTTTATTAATTTACCAGTTGCGCTAGTTGTGTGCGTTTGTATTTTTATGTTCAAAATATATGATACTGAAGACTCTGTATTTTTAAAAGCTTCAAAAAAATTTAAAATATTCAATGTTTATTTAAGTGGTTATATTTTGTTTGGACTTACTATGTTGGTTTTCTTTTGTATATTTATGCTTATTGGATTACCATTGCGCTTAATTACTACAGGAAACCTGGATGGTGTATTTTCCGAAATGTTTATGTTCACAATGAAAGATAGTATAGAAATACTATTTTGTATTTGTCTTTATCAGTTTTCAGTGTTTTATATGCTTGTGATGAAGAATAAAAAGGATTTTACAAATACCTGGAAACTAAGGTTATTTATGATGCTATTAAGTTGTTGTGGACTCGTATTCTTTTTTGCTAGGATATGGATTTTAGAAAATGATGTAGCACTAAATATGATGTATGCACTTGTTTGTGTAAGTGTTTTCGCCTTACCAATAACAGCCTGTACATTCAATGATAAAATCGTTTGATATCTTAGTAAAGTCCAAATTATCATTCGTATAAATTTATCTGAAATGCTTCAATGTTTTAAATAACCAAGGTATCATGAATATAGAGAAGATCACTCTATTGAAGGAGAATCTATGAAGAAAAATACAAAAATTAATATTGCATTGATTGTAGTAACATTTATATTAACTATAATATCGCTTCCCCAAACAATAATATTTTTGCTATATTCAGCGTGGTCTTCTACCCATGTGTATATGCAATATGTAGCCGTTATCCTAAGTGTATCTGTTTATGGAATCGTTTGGTTAATGGTTATAAATTATGTTGTTCATCAAAAGATGGCAAAGTTTAAAATTCTGGCTGTTTTCCTATTCCCTTTGATTTTGAGTGGAGCTACTTATGCAGGTACACTTGCATATGATGCATATCAAGATCGTTATGTGAAGGTTTCAACAGAAGTTGATTTAGAACAATATAGACCATTTCAAAGTAAGCTATTAGCCACGTTAGATCAAAAGGCAAGTCTTCAAATAGAAGAACCAGTGATTACATTGGATGGAGCTACTGCATTTTATCCTGTATATGCATCGTTTGCACAGGCAATCTATCCTGAAAAAGAATATCCTTTATATGATGGGGATGTTACTTGTTATACAACCCCTGATGCTTATCGACGATTGTTAGAAAAAGAAAGAGATATGATTTTTGTATTTGAACCAAGTAAAGAACAACAAAGTGATTTTGACAATGCGAATGAAACGATGGTGAAAACACCAATCGGTAAAGAAAGTTTTGTATTTTTCGTGAATGCGGCTAATCCAATAGATTCCTTAACAAGCGAACAGATACGCGATATTTATAGTGGAAAGATAACAAACTGGAAAGAGGTCGGTGGTAAGGACGAAACCATCAAAGCATATCAACGACCAGAAGGTAGTGGTTCTCAAACAGCATTGTTAAGTATGATGAAGGATACACCAGTGATGCAGCCCATAGAAGAAAATGTGGTACAAGGAATGGGGGGAATCATTTCACAAACCGCAGATTATCAAAATCGTGAAAATGCGATTGGGTATTCATTTCGATACTTTGCAAAGGAAATGGTAAATAATAAAGAAATAAAACTTTTGAAAATTGATGGAATATCACCAGATAAAGAAAATGTACGTAATGATAGTTATCCGTTTATATTTCCATTCTACGCGATCCACTTAGAATCCAATCAAAACGAAAGAATAGATACGTTATTACAATGGATTACTTCCTCACAGGGAAAAGAGCTGATTGAAGAAAGTGGCTATGTTACGTACTAAAAACGTAGTATACTATAGAAAAGGGGCGTGAGATTATGTTAAAGACGAATGAAACCAAGGTCATGAGAGATCCAATTCACGGATATATCCATGTGGACTTACAAGTGATATGGGATTGTATCAATGCTAAGGAGATGCAAAGATTACGCCGGATTCATCAATTAGGTGGAGATTTTCAGGTATATCATACTGCAGAACATTCACGTTTTTCACATTCTTTAGGGGTGTATGAAATTGTACGACGTATGGTAGAGGAAATTGATTCCTTAAGTAAAGAATTAACGGAATATGAAAAAGCTTGTGCAATGTTAGCTGGACTTTTACACGATATAGGACATGGACCTTTTTCTCATGCATTTGAAGGCATCAGTGTATATAAGCATGAAGAATATACAGTAAAGATAATTATGGAAGATAGTGAGATTCATGATATTCTAATGCGTTATGACCCTAAACTTCCTTCTGATGTCGCAAGTATTATTTTGTATCAACATCCTAAAGAATGTATGAACCAATTGGTAAGTGGACAATTGGATGCGGATCGTATGGATTATTTATTACGTGATGCTTATTTTACGGGTACAAGTTATGGGAATTTTGATTTGGAAAGAATCCTAAGAACAATCCGTGTGAAAGATGGAAGAATTGTTGTGAAAGAAAGTGGTATTCATAGTGTCGAGGATTATATTATGGCGCGATACCATATGTATTGGCAAGTTTATTTACATCCTGTAGCACGTAGTTATGAAGCTCTTTTATCCATTATGTTTCAACGTATGAAAGATGTCTATACGCTTCACCCAGAAATCTTGAAGGATGTGCCAATGTTTGAACCATTCTTAGCTGGTGAAGAGGCTAGTATTCATGACTTACATCGTCTTGATGAATCTGCAGCTTTATATGGATTTGCATTACTCCAAAACTGTGAGGACTTCACATTAAGTGATCTGGCTTATCGATTATTGAATCGTCATCTGTTTGAATATATTAGTAGTAATGATCCTGCGGATGTGGAAAGAATCCGTGAAAAAGTAAGAGAAATGGGATACGATGATACGTATTATGTATTTCAAGATGCTGTTTCACAAAAGCCATATTCACCATATGCAGGAAAAGAAGGAACACATAATATTTGGGTATTAAGTGATAGTGGAGAAGTGAAAGAGTTATCGAGTGCGAGTGATATTGTACAAGCTTTAACAAAGGTAGATTTGAAAGAAGAGGCAAAAATTTACTTCCCAAAGGAAAAAATATCTATTTCCTAAATTCGTAGTAAAATGTTTTCTTAAAGTATGATACAATAGGGACACAGATTGACGCGAGGTGAGAGCGATGGTAAGTTCAGAATTAGAGATTTTGGAAATCATTTCTTCTGTAGGGCAAGCACGAAATTCTTATATTCAAGCTATACAGGAGGCAAAGAGTCATAACTATGAAATGTGCAATACATTGGTTAGGCAAGGGAATGAAATGTATGCGAAAGGACATCGTATTCATCAACAGTTAATTCAACAAGAAGCTGGTGGTGAAAAGGTTGAATTGAATATTTTATTAACCCATGCGCAAGATCAATTGATGAGTGCAGAATGTTTTAAAATTCTTTGCGATGAGTTTATGGATTTATATCGCCGATTGGATGAAATGCACGCTTAAACACTTCATTAATTTTGGAGTGTTTTTTTTACATCTTGTAATTCACATGAATTAGACAGAGCGAATATGTATGAATAACCAATATTTGGAAGTGCTTTATTTTGACATTTATACATATATCATCTATAATCGGAAGTTAGAAGATATATGTATGATGATGATTGTGAATAAGCGTAAAAAAAGAAAATTGGGGTGCATGAAATGTTAAGAAAATCTAGGATTTACGACTGTTTAAAACGTCTCTGTCAGGATATTACACAGCAGCAAATAGAGCAAGGATTCGATGGTATTACTGCTGCTGAGATTGCACAAATACTTGATCTTGATCGAGCAAACACAAGTAAGGAATTAAATCAGCTACAGCAGGATAAAATGGTTATCAAAACAATGGGTCGTCCTGTTTATTATTTCGATGTAGAATGTATGGAGCAACTATTGCGTAAGAAAATTACCCAATTTGAAACAGACTCTCTACATGATTTATTAGGGTTAGATTCGAATAGTGTAGATGATTTTTATCATGTAATTGGTAGTGAAGAAAGTCTGAAAACAGTGATTAAGAAAGCAAAAGCAGCAATGATTTATCCTCCTTTTGGATTGCACACATTGTTAGTAGGACCGACGGGTTCAGGGAAAACGATGTTTGCGGAAATTATGTTTCATTATGCAGTTTCATATGGAGTATTAGATAAGGGAGCACAGTTTGTTATTTTTAATTGTGCGGAATATGCAGATAATCCTCAGCTATTGTTGAGTCAACTATTTGGATATGTAAAAGGTGCCTATACAGGAGCTGATGTATCCAGTGATGGATTGGTGGAAAAAGCTCGTGGTGGTGTTCTCTTTTTGGATGAAGTACACCGTTTACCTCCAGAAGGACAAGAAATGTTATTCATGTTAATGGATCGTGGAGAGTATCGAAAATTAGGGGCGAATGAGAATGTAGAACTTAAAAAGATATTAATCATAGCCGCAACTACAGAAAATTTAGAGAGTTCTTTATTGCAAACGTTTTTAAGACGAATTCCAATGAATATTACAATGCCCTCCTTGGATGAACGTTCCATGCAGGAACGTTATGATTTAATTGAGAAATTTTTCCGCCAAGAATATAATCAGGTACGTATTCCTATCCATGTGAATCATAAAGTTATATGTGCTTTACTTTCCTATGAATGCAAAGGTAATATTGGGCAGCTAAAAGCAGATATTCGCTTATTGTGTGCAAATGGTTTTTTAGCATTTAAAATGAAGGATTATGAAGAAATCAAAATTACAACGAATATCTTACAAGATCATATATATAGAGGATTGTTAAATTCAACAAAGCAGAAAGAAATTAAGGGATTTTTAAAGTTGCATGATAGTACTACTTTGATATACGATAAAGAAACATCTGAAGAAAATTATGATCGTAAATTTCAAGATATTTACAAAGAAATCAATCATAAATTTCATGAATATGAAATTCATGGAGTAAGCGCAAAAGAAGCAAATGATAACATCCAGTACTACATCAACCAATATACACAGTCTTTGTTTGATAAAGCACAAGCAGAAGAGGAAGAAGATGTTTTGCATAAAATTATTCCTTTACATATTTATCATGCGACTGAAATAGCTTTACAATTAGCTGGTCAAAAACTACGTAGGACGATTTCACAAAGAGTTTGTATTGCAATGGCTCTTCATATATCAGCACTTATGGAACATAAGAGAGGAAGTAGCGAACTTACATCTAATGTTCAAGAAGTGTTGCGTGAAAATCCAAATGAGTATATCGTAGCAAAAGAAATACGTGCATATTTGGAAAAAGAATTAGAAATAATGTTTGATGAACAAGAATTAATTTTCTTTACTATGTTCTTATGTATCGGAAAAGAAGAAAAGATATCACAAAACATAGCATTACTTGTAATTGCTCATGGCAATGGTGTTGCGCGTAATATGGTAGATGTTGCAAATACCCTTTTACATACAAGACATGGACATGCACTCGATATGAGTTTACATCAAAATGTAGATGAATTTTTGACAATCGTTACGGATAAGGTAAAAGAAATCGATGAAGGTAAAGGTGTTTTGTTATTAGTAGACATGGGGTCTTTGTTGTCGTTTGGTGAGATGATTATGAAAAATACTGGAATTGCTATTCGTACTATAGATATGGCAACAACACCATTTGTTTTGGAAGCTTTGCGTAAGACAATGTTAAGTGAATATGAATTAGATGCGCTATATAAAGAGCTTAGAAGCTATACACCCTATATTGGAAAATTGTACACCAAAGAGAAAAGAACAAAAGAAAAATTCGCCATTATCACAACGTGTATCACTGGCGAAGGTGCTGCTATAAAATTAGGAGACTTGATTCGCTCTGCGTTACCATTAATCAAAGATTATCTGATAGAAATCATTCCATGCAATAAGGAAACATTTTATCAAAAAGATATTCTAAATAAGACGATACTAGCGGTTGTAGGGGCAATCGATTTGCAATTACAAGATGTTATATATATTTCTAGTGATCGATTAATTCTTGAAGATGGATTGCCTCAACTGAATCAAATCCTACAGACAACAATTGGAGTGGAAGCTGATAATTTGATTCCACCAAATTTTATGACCAATAATTTTCTAAAAGAGTCCTTAATTTTTCTTGATCCTTCGAAAGCAGATGTATCCATTCGTAAATCCTTCAAAATGATTTCAAAAATGTATCAAGTGGATGATTATAATCGTGTATTGATTGGATATATGCTACATGTTGGCTGTATGATTGAAAGATGTGTCCGTAGACAAGAAATGGAGTATGATGACTATAAAACAAGAATTCAAAGAAATGAAAAATTATATAGAATAATTCGCACAGGGATGAAAGTTATTGAAGACGAGTTCCAAATTGTGATTTCTGACACAGAAGTAACATATATTATGGACATCTTTGACACAGAATAACACGCTATAAAATAAAGTGTAAAAAACGCCGTAACTATGGCGTTTTTTATTTTGGCACGGAATTTGCTATAAGAAGGGTGAGTTGGCTTGAAAGGAGATTAAGCATGAAAGATATCAAAATATTTGTTTGCTCTCATGGAAAGTTTTGTGAAGAACTTATAAAATCAGCTGAAATGATTGCAGGCAAAGTAGAAAATGTGTTTGCATTTCCATTGCTACAAGGGATGCCACCAGAAGATTACAAAATGCTGCTAGAGGAAGAACTGAAGAAGGGCCCATCAAAAGTTCTATGTCTAGTTGATTTGTTTGGAGGTACGCCCTGCAACACCTGTGCAATATTGTCAAAAACATATGACATGGAAGCTATCACAGGTTTGAACTTAGCAATGTATTTAGAAGTAACATCACAGATGATGCAAGTACCATTTAAGGAATTAAAAGAGATTGGTATTTGTACACTTCAAGAAAGTGGAAAAGATGTATTAAAGATTTTAAAAGAAAGGTAAGTGAAATGTATGGCAGATATCAAATTGATTAGAATTGACTTCCGTTTAATTCATGGACAAGTAGTAACAAAGTGGGTGAAAGAAGCAAATGCAAATCGTATTGTCATTGTAAATGATGCATTAGCAAAGGATGATTTTCTAGGAAGCGTTTATAAAATGGCTGCACCTTCCAATGTGAAAGTTGATATTTATACGGTTCAAGAAATGGCTACAAGTTGGAAAGAAAACCAGCTTGGAGAAGGAAATGTGCTTTTATTGTTTAAAGGAGTTAGTGATTGTAGAGCCTTACAAAAACTAAATTTTCCAATGAGTCAAATTCAAATAGGTGGATTAGGTGGTGGAGCGGGACGTGTCGGTACATCATCTGGAATTTCTTTTGATGCTTATGACGTAAGCCTAATAAAAGAAATGTGTGCAGAAGATAAACATGTGTATATCCATGTAGTTCCGACACAACAAAAAATTGAAATAGAGAAAGTAATCGAAAAGTTACAATTCGATAATTAGGAGGAAAATGATGGATACAAATTTAATTATGATTGCCTTGTTCTGTGGATTATGGCAGTTTGTTTCTACGACAGACTTTGGATACACGCTAAGTGATACTTTAGGACAACCTGTACTGGTTGGTGCATTATTAGGTATATTAACTGGTCAAGTAAAAGAAGGGTTATTAATTGGGGGATCTTTGGAGCTAATGTATTTGGGAATTATCTATCCAGGGGGAACTGTTCCTGCATGTGCATCAAGTGCAGCATTAGTAGCAATTCCAATTGCATTAAGGACAGGCTTAGATGCTCACGCTGCGACTGTACTTGCTGTTCCATTTGGTATTTTAGGATCAGTTTTATGGAATTTAAAATATTCAATTAACTCAACGTTTACTATACGTGCAGAACGTGCTGTAAAGAAAGGAAACTACAAAGGATTAAATAGAAATGCTACCATATATCCATTACTACTAACGTTTCTATTAACCGCTGTTCCTATTTTCTTAGCGAATATTTTAGCACCAACAATTGTGCAAAGTGCAATCGAGGCAATTCCAGATTGGGCAATGCATGGTGTTGAAGTTGCCGGAGGTACTTTACCTGCAATAGGTTTTGCGATGGCTGTTTATACAATTGGAAAAAGAGAATTTCTACCATTCTTTGTAATCGGTTTCTTCACAGTAATTTACTTGAATGTACCGACGATGGGGATTGCTGTATTCGGAGTATGTATTGCTGTTTTATATTTATTCTTAATGACGAAAAAGAAAAATGAGGTGTAATTATGGCAGAGGTTAAAAAAACAGGTAAATTAACTAATAAAGATTTATTTCGCGCATACAACACATGGTATTGGATTTGTGAAGTATCGCATTGTTATGATCGTATGCAGTCCTTATCATTTTGTGCAAGTATTCAGAATGCGTTACGTAAAATTTATCCAAATGATGAGGATTACCAAAAAGCATTATTACGACATCTACAATTTTTCAATACAGAGGGAACTATAGGTTCTGTCATTCAAGGTATATCATTGTCTTTAGAAGAAGAAATGGCAATCAATGAAGAAGAGATGTCGGATGAAATGATTGTCGCATTAAAGACAGGACTTATGGGGCCTATTGCGGGTATTGGAGATACGCTGATTTGGGGAACAATAAAACCAATTTGTTTGGCATTAGCCACAACTTTAGCATTATCAAACAACTTACTTGGTGCATTCTTTGTACTACTGTTTCCAATTTCAGGGTACTTTATTGGCCTGTACATGAGTAAACTAGGGTATACATTAGGAAGATCTGCCATTAGCAAGCTTATTCAAAGCGGATTAATGAATCATATCATCGATGCATGTAGTATTTTGGGATTAATGATGATGGGAGCACTTTCCGCTGGATATGTATCTTTGACAACTACAGCAGGATTCAAACTGGAAAATAGTGATCCAATCTTATTACAAGATATTCTTGATGGCATTTTACCAGGGTTATTACCGTTTGCACTTATTTGTGGGATTTACTTTTACATGAAGAAAAAAGGGCAAAAATATGGAGGAATTTTAATTGGAATTATCATTGCAAGTTTAATCTTATCTTTCTTTAAAATTGTTTAAGGTGTCATTTGCTTATGAAACTTAAAGATATCAAGCAGCTATGCACAGAGACAATCGACCAAGAATTTGAAGGGTTATGGAACATTGCGAACTATCTGTTTGAGAATCCTGAAGTAGCCTTTGCAGAAAAAAAAGCTTGTGCAGCACTATGTGAGGAATTAGAGAATCATGGGTTTGCGATTGATAAGAACGTTGGAAAATTACCAACCGCATTCCGTGCTCGTTTTGAAAAAGGAAATGGTCCTCATATTGCCGTTTTTGCGGAATATGATGCACTTGAACATATGGGACATGCTTGTGGACATCATTTGATTGCAAGTAGTGCGCTAGGGTGTGCTTATGCTGTAAAAAAAGCATTAGAAAATAGTGATTTAAAGGGAACCATTGAAGTATATGGTACACCTGCTGAAGAAGATGGCGGTGGAAAAATCATCATGTTAGAGCATGGCGAATTTGATCACCTAGATGCAGTATTTCTTATGCATCCAACGAGTGCTATGACACGAATTGGCGGATCATGTGCAAGCTTCTGTGATCTTTCGATATCGTTTGAAGGGAAAAGTGCACATGCGCAGAGTCATCCAGAGGATGGCATCAATGCTCTTGATGCTGCATCGTTATTTTATCAAGCGATTGGATTACTTCGTCAGCAACTTCGCGATGATGTACACATTTGCTGTATTATAAGTGAAACAAATACTGACCTCGGCAGAATAAGTGATCACGCAAAATTAGAAGTTGAAATTTCAACGATGGTTGCATCTAATATATCTATGATAAAAACAAAGATTCGAAATATAGCAAAAGGGATGGGATTAGCAACGGGCTGTCGAGTATTTATGGAAGAGTTAGGTGGATACCTTGGTAGAACACCTAATGCTGTACTTGGTGATTTGAGTCGAAACGAACTGCTCGCACTTCATGAAGGAGTGATGGATGGTATGCCTAGTGATGCTGGTGGAGAGGATCTAGGGAATGTATCACGTGTTATTCCTTCCTGTAATATATATGGAACCATATTACCTGAAAAAAAGATTTCAGGACATACGGAACAATTTCGAGAATTATCTATTAGTGAAAATGGAAAGCATTGCTTGGATGTAACTTCAAAAGCTATGGCAAATGCTATTGTTGAGCTTTTTAACAATCCATCATTAATCGAAGATGCAAAAATAGAATTAAAGAAAAGAATAAAAGAAGAGGAAATGATGTATGGGAAATAAAATAGGCTTATATGGCTTAGGTGTCATGGGTCAATCTTTGGCAAGGAATATTCACTCTAAAAATCATAGCATCAGTGTCTATAATCGAAATAAAGAGGTACTTCATACGTTTGTAAACACATATCAGGGAATAGAAGGGTTCGATACATTAGAAGAGTTTGTGCAAAGCCTTGAAAAACCGCGAAAAATTATACTTATGGTAGCGGATTTTGCGGTAGATGATGTTATCAAAGCTTTGATTCCTCTACTGCAAAGGGGAGATATTTTATTGGATTGTGGAAATACGTTCTATAAAGAAACGCAACGGCGTCAAGACGAACTTGAATCGGTTGGAATTCATTTTATAGGAAGTGGAGTGTCAGGTGGAGAAATGGGGGCTTTGTTAGGGCCAAGTATCATGCCTTCTGGAAATGCAGAAGCATATCAATCAGTAAAAGAAATTTTGGAGAGCATAGCTGCTCATAATGAAGATGGAAGTGCATGTTGCACTTATATAGGGAAAGGCGGATCTGGTCATTTTGTAAAAATGGTACATAATGGAATCGAATACGCTGATATGCAAGTTATTGCGGAAGCTTATGAAATACTAAAAGACAATCTTCAGTCGCAAGAGGAAATAATTCAAGCATGGGACGTTTTGCGAAGTGGTAAATTAAAATCATATCTAATGGATATTACATATGAAATTCTTTGCCATAAAGAAGAGGGTGAGTATTTATTACCATATATAAGCGATCTTGCTCGACAGAAAGGGACAGGAAAGTGGACATCACAAATTTCTTTTGATTTTGCTCTTGCAATACCGAGTTTAACTGAAGCAGTTCAAGTTCGCTTTCTATCGAGTGAAAAGTTAATACGTGAACAACTAAGCGAGCACTATAAAAAAGATGCTTATATACCCTATGAAGGAGATTTATTGCAAGATTTAGAAGATGCTTTATATACGGCTAGGATTTCTACATATGCACAAGGACTTCACTTGATTCATAAGGTATCATTAGAAAATGATTATCAAATTGATATGAAGGAAGTTGCACGTATTTGGCAAAATGGCTGTATTATCAAATCGGTGTTTCTTCAAGAAATTATTAGGGCTTATATGAAAGATGCAAAGCTTGAACATTTATTATTATCAGATGTACTTTCAAAAGAAATCAAACAATGTAATGATGGGGCTAGACGAGTACTTTTACATGCTATAAAAAACAAGTGTTTTACACCTGTGTTAAGTAGTTCTGTTCAATACTTAGATGGAATGTGTACAAAGTATTTAAGTACAAATCTATTGCAAGCTCAACGTGATTTCTTTGGCGCTCATACATATGAAAGAACCGATAAAGAGGGAACCTTTCATACAAAATGGGAATAAGAAGCAATACAGTGCTCTTTGCAATTCTTTATCATGTACATTCATGATTGAGAAGGGCCTTGAGCACTTTTTATATAATGTAAAATAAATACTTACATAGAATAAAAAAATATGATATTATCTACGACGGTGTATAAAAGTATTTTGGTATAAATTAGAAACCGCACAAGTTGCGTGAAACAACACAATATACGGTACAATAGGAGGTTTCTTTATGCCAAAAACAAAATTACAAAGCTTTATTTTTACGCTTGCCATGGCGTTTATCATGGTGTACGCAATGATATGTTATAATATTTCCCTTGCACTTGGTGGAATGTCAAATCAAGTATTCATACTTGCGTTTCATGAAATGATGATTATGTGGCCGATTGCGATTATACTTGAGTTCTTTATCATTGAAAAACTAGCAACTCACATTACGTTCAAACTTGTAGACCCTAAACAAGATCGTCCATTTTTTATTCGTTTGGTGTTATGTTCTGTAATCGTATGTCTTATGTGTCCCATCATGAGCTTTATCGCAACGCTTTTATTTAAGAATGCAGGTGTAGAAATCATTGGTGTGTGGCTACAAACAACCGCAATGAATTTTCCAATGGCGTTAGGATGGCAAATATTTTTTGGTGGAGCATTCGTTCGATGGATGTTTCAAAAGATTTCCCAAGCAAAAGCATAAGATACAAACAGATTGTGGATAAAACATTCCTACTATACTTCAATCTTAAGTGTGCTATACTATATGCATATTTCAGGAACAAGGAGATGGTTCAATGTCCACAACTACCAAAAAAGCACTAGCTTCATCATTGAAAAACAAGCTCATAGAGAAGCCATTAGATAAAATTACAATCACAGACTTATGCGAAGAATGTGGAGTCAATCGACAAACGTTTTATTATCACTTTCAAGATATATACGATTTGATTGAATGGATATATACCGATGAAGCTAGTAGAGTGATTGCGGATAAAAAATCTTATCGTAACTGGGAAGAAGGATATCTACGTATTTTTGAATATGCACTAGAAGAGAAAGATTTTGCGATAAGCACATATCACTCAATCAGTCGTGAACATTTAGAAAACTTTTTATATCGTGAAACGTATCAAGTTCTTTATCATGTGATAGAAGAAATGAGCAAACATCTTTCTATACGCGAAGAGGACAAAGCGTTTATTGCGAACTTTTATAAGTATGCTTTTGTTGGAATTATACTTGATTGGGTGAGACGGGGAATGGTAGAAAATCCACAATATATTGTGAAAGAAACTGCTATACTTATGGATGGGAATGTTGCTCAAGCAATCAAACGGTTTTGTACGAAATAAATGCTTTTTATGAACATAGTAAAGTCTTTGTAGAATTTGTACAGGGACTTTTTTTAATCATAGGAGTAAAAAAGTGTATAGGGTATTTGTCTTAGAGAAAAGAAGATTTCTAGCTTCTATTAGATAAATGTGATAGGAATGCATTTACCTTATCCGATTTCATTGTAAAGTTTCATGAAATAAAGTAAAATAATAATGTATTTTGAATTGAAACTATATAAACTAAAATGAATTGGAAAGGATATGAGGCAAATGAAAGTATTGGTAATTGGTAAGGGCGGAAGAGAACATGCTCTTGTTCATGCAGTTAGTAGAAGTGCACGTGTAAAGAAAATTTATGCAGCTCCTGGAAATCCAGGAATGGCAAATTTGGCAGAGTGTGTTAATATCGCGGATAATGATATCGAAGGATTAACAAAATTTGCGAAAGAAAATGAAATTGATTTGACCATTGTTGGTCCTGAACATACCCTATCGTTAGGTGTTGTAGATGCGTTCCAAAAAGAGGGGTTAAAGATTTTTGGACCTACGAAGGATGCTGCACAAGTAGAATCAAGCAAAGATTTCTCAAAACAAATTATGGATAAATACGGAATTCCAACAGCAGCATATCAAACGTTCCATAACAAAGCAGATGCTATTTGCTATGTGGAAAAACATGGAGCTCCAATTGTTATAAAAGAAGATGGATTGAAAGCGGGAAAAGGTGTAACCGTTGCGCAGGATATTCAAGAAGCAATTGAAGCACTTGATATTGCTTTTGATATTCCAGGAAATAAGGTAGTATTAGAAGAATGTTTAGTAGGGTTTGAATTTTCTTTAATTTGTTTCGTATGTGATGATTTAGTACTTCCTTGTGAAATTGCACAAGATCATAAATGTGCATATGATGGAGATAAAGGACCTAATACTGGGGGTATGGGAGTATATTCACCAGTCAAAAAGATTACTGAGGACATCATTGATGAAGCTATGAATAATGTTATGATTCCAATGGCAAAAGCAATGGTGAAAGAAGGACATCCATTCACAGGGTTCTTGTATGGTGGAATGATGTTAACTAAACACGGTGTAAAAACGATTGAATTTAATGCTCGCTTTGGAGACCCTGAGGCAGAAGTTATCTTGCCTCGTTTAAAAACAGATATATGTGATGCAATTGAAAATATCATGAATCATAGTAAAACAGAATTAGAATGGGATAAAAATGTAACGCTTGGCGTTGTTATGGCAAGTGAGGGATATCCTGCTAGTTCAACAAAAGGTGCTGTTATTGAAGGCTTAGATAAGATAGATTCTATGGTCTTCCATATGGGAACCTCAATGCATGATGGAAAGATTGTAACGGATGGAGGGCGTGTATTAACAATAACTGCTAGTGCACCTACATTAGAAGAAGCGTATGATAAAGCATATGCAGATGTTCACGCTATAGCATGTGATAAATTATTCTATCGTAATGATATCGGAAAGAAAGATATGTAGGAGGGGCTTTTATGTTTAAGACAGATTTAGAAATTGCGCAAGAATGCAAGTTAGAAAACATCAAGGATGTTGCCGCAAAAATTGGCGTAGAAGAAAGTGATTTAGAATACTATGGAAATTATAAAGCTAAAGTTTCTTTAGATTTATTGAATCGCAATGTGGATAAAGAAGATGGGAAATTGATTTTAGTAACTGCAATCAATCCAACAAAGGCTGGAGAAGGAAAATCTACAACAACCGTTGGATTGGGAGATGCTTTAAATAAAATTGGTAAAAAGACAATGATTGCCTTACGTGAACCTTCTTTAGGACCTGTTTTTGGTCTAAAGGGTGGAGCTGCAGGTGGAGGATATGCACAAGTAGTTCCAATGGAAGATATCAACCTTCACTTTACAGGAGATATGCATGCGATTACTACTACAAACAACTTAATAAGTGCATGTTTAGATAATCATATTCATCAAGGAAATGAATTGGATATCGATATTGAAAATATTACTTGGAAACGTTGTTTAGATATGAACGATCGCTCACTTCGCTCTATTGAAATAGGACAAGGGCCAAAAGCAAATGGTGTAGAACGTCATGATGGATTTAATATTACAGTAGCTTCTGAAGTAATGGCTGTATTGTGTTTATCAACATCTTTGATGGATTTAAAAAGACGCTTAAGTAATATGTTGATTGCTTATAATAGCAAAGGTGAACCTATTTATGTAAAAGATTTAGGAATCGAAGGGGCACTTGCGATGGTATTGAAAGATGCTATTAAACCGAATATGGTACAAACATTAGAACACAACCCAGTGTTGATTCATGGTGGACCATTCGCAAATATAGCACATGGATGTAATTCTATCCTAGCAACAAAAACTTGTTTAAAGTTAGCAGATTATACAGTAACAGAAGCTGGATTTGGTGCAGATTTAGGTGCAGAAAAATTCTTAGATATTAAATGTCGTTTCGGTGGTTTAAAACCAAGTGCAGTTGTGATAGTTGCGACCATTCGTGCATTGAAACAACATGGTAATGTTGCATATGAAGATTTAAAAGAAGAAAATGTAGAAGCAATGTTAGAAGGATGTTCCAACTTAGCAAAACATATCGATACTGTGAAACAATTCGGATTGCCTTATATTATCGCAATCAATGAATTCGCAACAGATACAGCAAAAGAAGTGGAAGCGTTAGAAAATTGGTGTAAAGAAAACAACCATCCAATGTCATTGTCTCAAGTTTGGGCAAAAGGTGGAGATGGCGCGATTGATTTAGCGAACCAATTGATTGAACTATGCGATAAAGAAAATAGTTTCGCTCCATTGTATGATGTTGAACAATCTATTGAAGAGAAAATAGAAACCATTGTAAAAACAGTATATGGTGGAGATGGTGTTGAGTTTAGTGAAGAAGCAAAAGCACAAATTGAACTTTATAATTCCCTTGGTTGGAATAAGATGCCAATTTGTATGGCTAAGACGCAAATGTCTTTAAGTGATAATGATAAATTATATGGAGCACCTACAGGATTTATAATTACAGTTCGTGAACTTCGTCCATCACTTGGTGCAGGATTTATTGTTGCTTTGACTGGAAGAGTGTTAACGATGCCAGGGCTTCCAAAGCAACCAGCAGCATTAAACATGGATATCAACGAAGAAGGACACATTGTAGGATTATTCTAGGCGGATCGAAAGATTCGTCTTTTTTTTGAATTAATTTAACAAATACGTAAAAATTTTAGGATTTTTGGAATTTATTTCGTATATACCTATGGAAGGGGTATATCCTTTCCAAGGAGGAATCATAATGATGATTACAAAAACTAAAGAAGTAAATTTTCGTAATGATGTATTTTTCAAGTATGCATTAAGCGCAGATGATGAAACATCGAAATTCATTCGTCATACCATCATTGAAGAACTTACGGGAATTCATCCCAAAGAGAGCAAAGTTTTAAATCCGATTATGGATGCGAAAATTATCGGTAAGAAGGGAGTGATATTGGATGTTCATGTGAAAGATGAACAAGGGAACGAATATGATATCGAAATGCAGACAACGTATATCGGATCCGTGGATAATAAAAGATTTCAATTGTATTTGAGTAGAATGTTATCAAATCAGTTGAGAAAAGGCGATAATTACAAAAAACTAAAACATGTATATCAAATAGTGTTTGTAGATGCAATTGCCTTATGTAACGAGAATTTAATTAATAAGTATGAATTAATGAATAAAGATGGATATCCTATGGGTGGTGATTCTCTTTTAAAAAGCATTTTTATTCATTTACCAGTCATTAATCGTATAGCGAAAGAAAAAGGAACTTTACATATGAGTGGATTTGAACAGCTTTGTTATCTATTTAAAAATAGTAGAAATCGTGATATACTGAAATCAGATGAAAGGTTGGTGAAAGCAATCGTGGAAAAATATCAACATATGCAAGATGATGAAGATCTTTGGTCTGTCGCAATGGCAATTGAAATGGGAGAAATGAGAGTTGAAAACCAATTAGAAGAAAGAACACAGATAGCTCTAGAGCAAGGTATGAAAAAGGGAATGAAAAAGGGAATGAAAAAGGGAATGGAAAAGGGAATGGAAAAGGGAATGGAAAAGGGAATGAGGGAAGGACTTGAAAAGGGTGTAGAGATGGGAGTTCAACAAGGCATTGAGATTGGTTCTCGTAAAGGTAAAGAGGAAGCATACCTTGTTATTGTTGCGGATTTGATTATGCAAAAATATGAAACTGATGAAACTGCATGGTTGTCTACATTAACCTATGAACAATTATTAGAAATAACAAAAGTGTTTATATCTTGTGAAACACTATCTGAATTAAAAGGGAAAATCATGTAATACACACGTGCGGCAACTAGCTTTTTTAGTGGTTACTGCACTTTTTTTATAGCTAAATTTTTTACGAAATACTTGATATAGTCCTCTTTTACACCACTGCGATAAAGAACACCATATTCGATTGTGGTTTCTTCGACAATTGGTAAAATAGCCATATCCTTCATAGGAGCTGGAATACAAAAATCAGGTAATATCGCGATTCCATAGCCACTTCGAGCAAGTAAAATAGCAGCCTGATCATTTTCACAACGGATATTGAAGTGGGATTGAGAATGTAATGCTATCTGTTCTTGAAGCTTATTGCCGTATTGAAATGGAATGAAACGAGGGTGAAGTGTAATAAGCTGGTAATCTTTTAGTAGAGAAAAATTGATCGGTTGTTGCGTTTGTGCTAGGATGTGGTCTGTTGTCATAAGGGCATAAGATGACACATCTTTTATTTTTTTAAACACACCCTGTTGAATGTCTTTGGTCATTTCCTTAGAAGCGAGTAATACATCGAGTTGATGCTCGTTGAAAAGCGTCTTTAGTCTAAAAAAATCATGAATAGATATATGTGGTAGTACTTGAGGAAAAGTATGGTGTAGTTGTGTCAAACAGTCTTGGATTGTTAAAAGCTCCGTATTACTAGTACAGCCAATTCGCAAGATGGAGACTTTTTGTTTTTCTACTTTTTGTGCTCTTTTTTGAGATAAATCTATCTTAGATAGGATTTCCTTTGCATCACTATAAAATGAACTACCAGACTCTGTCAATTTTACCAGTTTGGATGTACGAATAAACAAAGTCACTTGTAGCTCTTCCTCAAGTGATTTTATATGGTGAGATACAGTTGGTGTGGATAAAAATAAAATTTCTGCAGCCTTTGTAAAGTTCAGTGTATCGGCGACACAGACGAAGCATTGTAATTGCTGAGTGTTCATAAAATTTCTCCTTTAATAGATCTATATAAATTCATGAATCATTTCGCACTTTCGTTAGAATTTATCTAATGACGTTGCGATTTTTGTAATTCCATTGTAAAGCATTTAGTGATAAAATGCGACTATTATTTCAAATAAATGAAGTAATTTAAGGAGGAATGAAAGATGATAAAAACATTATCAAAATCTATTCGCGAATATAAGAAATCAAGTCTTCTTACACCTGTATTTGTAATATTAGAAGTATTGATGGAAATTTTAATACCTATGATTATGGCGATAATGATTGATGTGGGAATCGGTGAGAAAGATGAACAGATACTTACAAGTTATGGAATGATATTGCTTGCTTGTGTGTTGTTGGGTTTGTTGTTTGGTGTATTATCAGGAGGGTTTTGTGCAAAAGCATCATCTGGGTATGCCCAAAATCTAAGGAAAGATATGTACTATAAAATTCAAGACTATGCATTCGCAAATATTGATAAGTTTTCTACTTCAAGTATTGTAACTCGTTTAACAACAGACGTTACAAATGTACAAAATGCATACATGATGATTATACGTGTTGCGGTAAGAGCTCCAATTATGTTGGTATTCTCACTTGAGGCTGCTTTTATGGTAAATACACAACTCTCGCTTTTCTTTTTAATCGCTATACCAGTGCTAGGAGTTGGTCTGTACATTATCGTAAAGAGATCTCACCCTTATTTTGAAAAAGTATTCACAATATATGACGACTTAAATGGTGTTGTGCAGGAAAATTTAACTGGAATACGCGTTGTAAAGTCATTTGTACGAGAAGATTTTGAGAAAAAGAAATTTAAGAAAGTTTCGAACAAAATATATCAGGTATTTCAATCGGCTGAAAAAATAGTGGCATGTAATATGCCTCTTATGCAGTTTGTTGTGTATGCGTGTTTGTTAATGCTAAGTTGGTTTGGAGCTAAAATGATTGTGATGAGTGGAGCTACTACCTTAACAACAGGAGAACTCTCTAGCTTAATAGCATATGCAATGAATATATTGAACTGTTTGATGATGTTGTCGATGGTTTTAGTTATGATTAATATGGCAAGAGCTTCAGCGGAAAGAATCGTAGAAATTTTAAATGAAGAAAGTGCATTGAAAAACAATGAACATCCAATTTACGCAATCCATAATGGAGATGTGGATTTTCAACAAGTATACTTTTCATATTCACCCGATAAGGATGAGTATTGTTTACATGATATATCTTGTCATATTGATTCAGGTTCCACCGTAGGGATCATTGGAGGAACAGGAAGTGGAAAAAGTTCACTTGTTCAATTGATTTCTCGACTTTATGATGCAACGAGTGGTAATGTTAAAGTCGGTGGAATGGATGTCAAAGATTATGATATATTCACTTTAAGAAATGAAGTCGCCATGGTTTTGCAAAAGAATGAGTTATTCTCTGGAACTATTAAGGATAATTTGAAATGGGGCAACAAAAAAGCAAGTGATCAAGAATTGCGTCATGCATGTGAACTCGCGCAAGCGCATTCCTTTATTGAAACTTTTCCTAAACAATATGATACCTATATTGAACAAGGTGGTACGAATGTATCAGGAGGACAAAAGCAACGCTTATGTATCGCAAGGGCTTTATTGAAAAAACCTAAAATCTTAATATTGGATGATTCAACGAGTGCGGTTGATACAAAAACGGATGCTATGATTCGTAAAGCATTTCGTGAAGAAATACCAGAAACAACAAAGATTATTATTGCACAGCGTATTTCATCCATTGAAGATGCAGATGCGATAATTGTGATGGATGCAGGCCATATTCATGGTTATGGAACGCATGAAGAATTGTTAGAAACAAATGATATTTATAGAGAGATTTATGAATCACAAACGAAAGGAGAGGAACAAGAATGAAAAAAAATAAATACGGTTGGACAGTTTGGAAACGTTTATTAGGATATATCGTGGGAGAACATAAGCTCTTATTTGCAAGTGTGATAGTGTGCATCTTCTTAAGCTCTTTCGTTGTAGTTGTAAGTGCGTTGTTTTTGGAAATCTTAATTGATGATTATATAACTCCTTTATTGTTGGAAAATGCACCAGTATTCACAGGATTATTTTGGACCATATGTGGAATGGCAATGATCTATTTTGTTGGGGTCATTTCAACCCTTGTGTATAATCAATTGATGATAAAAATATCTCAAGGTACATTAAAATCAATCCGAGATGATATGTTTGCACATATGGAAAAGCTTCCTATAAAATATTATGACACGCATACGCATGGAGATGTTATGAGCCATTTTACGAATGATACGGATACACTTCGTCAGTTCATATCACAAGCACTTCCGCAATTTGTGTCTGCAGTTGTAACGGTAGTGGTAATCCTGATTTCTATGATTATGAGTAATGTTATGCTTACAATTTTAGTGTTAATTGTTGCATGTCTTATGGGAGTTGTAACGAAAATTGTTGGTGGAAAAAGTGCGAAATACTTTATCAAACAGCAAGAAACATTAGGAAATGTAAGTGGGTTCGTGGAAGAAATGGTCAATGGGCAAAAAGTAATCAAAGTATTTTGTCATGAAGAAGAAGCGAAACATGCGTTTGATAAACATAATCAATCGTTATGCCAAGATGCAACAAAAGCAAATGCTTATGGGAATATATTGATGCCTTCTATTATGCAACTGGGAAATTTGCAATATGTTTTGATTGCGCTTGTTGGAGGTTATATGGCGTTAAAAGGAATAGGAGCAATATCTGTTGGAATGATTGTAGCTTTCTTAAATCTTTCGAAGACATTTTGTATGCCAGTTTCTCAAATTGCACAACAGATGAGTATGATGGCGATGGCAATTGCAGGCGCAGAGAGAATTTTTGATTTAATGGATGAAGAGATAGAAGAGGATCATGGATATGTTACATTAGTGCATGCAACATATGATAAGAGTCGAAACTATGTGGAATCAATAGATGTAAAAGATCCATGGGCATGGAAGCATCCTCATCATGATGGCACAACCACCTACGTGCCACTGAAAGGTGATATTGAATTTTGCGATGTAGATTTTGGTTATAGTGAAGAAAAAATGGTCTTGCATAATATTGTGTTGGATGCGACCGCAGGTGAAAAGATTGCATTTGTTGGCGCAACGGGTGCAGGGAAAACAACAATTACCAATTTAATCAATCGCTTTTATAACTTGGCAGATGGAAAGATACGCTATGATGGAATTAATATCAATAAAATAAAAAAAACCGATTTACGGCATTCTTTAGGGATTGTGCTTCAAGATGTCAATTTGTTTACAGGGACTATAATGGATAATATTCGATATGGAAAATTAGATGCGAGCGATGAAGAGTGTATTGAGGCTAGTAAATTATCGAATGCACATGAGTTCATAACACATCTTCCAGATGGTTATCAAACGGTTCTAACACAAAATGGTGCAAGTTTATCACAAGGGCAGCGACAATTGATTTCTATTGCACGAGCTGCAGTCGCAAATCCTCCTGTAATGATTCTAGATGAAGCTACTTCCTCTATTGATACAAGAACAGAACGTCTTGTACAAAAAGGTATGGATAATCTAATGAATGGTAGAACGGTATTTGTAATTGCTCATAGATTATCTACGATACGCAATGCGGATGCGATTATGGTGTTGGAACAAGGTCGTATTATTGAACGTGGAACACATGAAAGCTTACTTCAGAAGCATGGGGTATATCATAGTTTATACACAGGCGCATTTGAATTAGAATGATGTAGGATATCAAAATCACATAGCATAATTAGTTCTGTAATGTTACGAGTAGATCCTCTTAAATACTTTTTCGCTTTTTCAATACGGACAATGTATATAGTGTGGACATGTCATGCTGTATGCTTGATGAAAATACCTAGAGAAGTAAATCCATCTATTAACGAACTTTTGAAAATGTAAGAAAAGGGTAATGAAATTCTTTTTCTAAGTCATGAATGACATATAGTCTAAGGGTAAGAACTTACAGGTATGGAGGATTTTGACTATGGATAAAGGTTTTGGGAAGCAGCGTTATCTAGGTATTGAATTGGGATCCATTCGTGTCAAAGTTGTACTGATCAATGCGCATTATTGAATGACTGAAGAAAGTACTTGGAATAGAAGAAGCAAGAGGAATATTTCCAATTAATATAAATAAGGGATGTTTTCATAAGGTGATGATGGATAGCTTCGATGAACTTGTTGCGCCATATGCTTTTGATTGGAAGCTGAAGGGTCTTGTGCCTGAAGTTCTTTCTGCGAAAGATGATGCAGATGTGTTAAGCGAGAGTGGAGCTTTAGGGGATGAACTGTGTTGTGTAAGGGGAGAGTTGCTACAAATTCTGTGCATTTAAATGCCAAAGAATATCATGATTAAGAGGAACTATGAGCTATCCTTTTGAATGCTATCTAGGATCAACACTTTTCTTGTGGATTTCAACATAATTATATAAAAAGATACGTGCAAAACAAGGGATGCATGTATTTTTTTGGTTTTATAGGTTGAAATTACATGAGTAGATCATACTACTAAAAATTTTTTTATCCGACAGAACAGTATACACCATTCCCTTTTTCCAAACTTCGTCCCTTTGTAATTGTAGTATATGCCACTGGCTTATGCTTGGTGCATATATAAGTAACCTCAAAGAGAATCATGAATGAAAAGTTTGTAACGCTTTAAGAGAAATACATATACTAGTGTAGAGCTACAATGTCGTTTTATAGGATTCTATATATAAAAGAGTAGCTCTCATATTCATTATTTTTTAGGAGGTTTTTATTATGGATATGTTCGTGATTTAGCCCAGCACGATCCTCAGTGAGAAATCAGTAGTAGAGATAATCAGTTCCATTACCGAAAGTAGAGTGGCATTGCTCACATCTTTGATGCGAAAAGTGAGGAAACGGTGAGTCATCGTCTATTCATCTGATGAAATCGTCGAATTAAGTGGCAATCAACCGCTTGGTAAAAAACGTAATTGGCACAGAAATACAACTGAAGAATGCACTTGAAAACAAACTCTCTGTATGTTCTGACATGATCTGTCAGATTAGCTTAATTGCTACGAATTATAAAAAAAAGGAGTTAAACTTATGCCTAATATTAGTGGTCATGTATATTACGATCAAACCAATTTGTTGACGCCGGGCATCGGTATTGCGAATGTTCCGGTTGCACTTTTTGATCCAGCAGGTCTTCTTAGTGCCACAGCACTGACTGATGCAAATGGCGCTTTTGGATTTACAAATGTTCCCAATGGTAGTTATCAGGTTATTGAAGCTTGGGGGGCAGCGGGAGGGATTGCCACTCCTGTGAACTATACGGCTTCTGCGGTTCCTACAGCGATAGCTCCTACAGAGAAGGAGCCTCCTCTTTCCGCATTATCTGTTGTACCACCAGCTATGGCCGACATGCTCAATGCGCTTACCCCCAACCTACTGAATATCATTGTCTCTGGCAGTGATATCACGAATTTGGTGTTTTTTGATGGACCAGTTGGTGATAAGCCATTAGTTTTAACTGGTATCAATATGGTGGGGCCAAACCTAATTACGGTTGCCGATAATGGTACCTTTGGTAGTTACCCTGCTGGAACACCAGGAACCACGATTCCACCAGTTGCACCTTATCCTGGTGTTACTCCTGGATTTATCTATTCTACCATTCAGGCACCACCAGATGGATTTTACACGATATTCAATACCACCACAGGGTATGCTACTAGTCCTTATTGGATAAGTTCCGACCACACAACTGGTTTAGAAACAGGTCGCTTTCAATTTGTAAATGGTGATAATCCAGGCTCAGCAATGTTTGAGCAAGTGGTGAACGTTACGCCTAACACGAATTATGTGCTTAGTGCTTGGGTTATGAACCTAATTAATCGGCAGACAGGATTCGCGGATCCTTCCCTCGGTATTCAGGTACGGGATCAAAACGGAAATGTTATAATCTCACAGAGCGTAAATCCCATTCCTGCTCAGCAACTCGCCGTTTGGTTTCAAAATGGCTTCCTGTTCAATAGCGGTACGAATAGTACGTTGACTGTACAAGTCATCAGTCTTGGGCCTGCAGCAAGAGGAAATGATTATGTGATTGATGATGTGGCGATGTATGAGGCGCAATTTGTAGATCTATTGACTCAAACAAAGACCATAACCCCATCCACAGTCTATTCTCAAACTGGTGTGGGTGATTCTGTTACGATTTCTGTTAATATTCAAAATCCTAGCACTCAAACCATCAACAATGTATTTTTCCAGGATGTGTTGGATAGCCATCTGCAATTTGTACCTGGAAGTGTTACTGTAAATGGTAGCGGTATCGGGTTTGCAACAGCAGATCCTAATGTGGGGTTCTCTCTTGGGAATATGGCAACAGGTTCGGTTAATTTGGTACAGTTCCAAGCGACAACAACAAGTGGACCTGCTAGCGTTGCCAATACTGCTCAGGTTTCTTATGATGCCATCACCAGCGGAACTGGCGATATCATTCGCGCCACCTTCCCTAGCAACACAGCCAACGTAGATATTGTTGTCAACAATGCTGTTGTCGCAATAACTAAAGCGGTAAATAAAGCGTATGCGAATGTGGGTGATGTTCTAACCTATACGCTTACGCTGAACAACACGGGAAATGTTCCTGCAAACAATGTAAATTTGACAGATGCAATTCCAGCTGGTACCACCTATGTGGCAGGCTCACTAACTGGTGCTAGTGGAACTTTTCCAAATCTAACGTTAAATGCGTCCATTGCTGCAGGCGGTTCTGCGATTGTAACATTCCAGGTATTGGTCGAAAATGCAATTCCGAGTCCAAATCCAATTCCCAACAATGCTACTGCTGCCTACACTTTTACTATTGATCCAACAAATCCAAACGGAGCATCTAGCACTGCTACGAGTAATACGGTGAACACGGAGGTAAATAGCGCTATCGTTACCACCCTCAAGGAGGCCGACTTAGCTTTTGCAGCTCCTGGTGACATTATCACCTACACAATCACACTTACAAATAGTGGCAACACCTCTGCTGATAATGTGGTCCTTACTGATATAATTCCGGCCGGTACAACCTTTGTTGCTGGAAGCCTGAGTGGGGCGACTGGTACTTTACCGACGCTTACACTGCTCGCACCGATTCCAGCTGGAGGTAATGCTACCGTGAGCTTCCAAGTGCAGGTTGGCGCGACTATTCCAAATCCAAATCCGCTTTTGAACAGTGCCACTGCTGCTTTCACCTATACAGTTGATCCATCTAATCCTGATGGTGTGAGTGGTTCTAGCACAAGCAACACGACGAGCACAAAGGTTAACGGTGCAATTGTGAGTACCGTTAAGTCGGTAGACAAAGCCTTTGGCGAACCAGGTGATGTCCTAACCTACACCTTGGTGTTAACCAACACCGGAAACACCTCAGCTGATAATGTGGTTATTACGGACTCAATTCCTACAGGAACAACCTATGTGGCAGGCTCTGTCACTGGTGCAACCGGAGTCCCACCAACGCTAAATCTTACGAATCCTATTCCTGTAAATGGCTCTGTAACTGTGACCTATCAAGTATTGGTGGGCAACAGCTTCCCAGTGCCTAATCCAATTTCGAATACAGCATCCACAGTGTTTACATTCACTATTGATCCAGCTGAGCCGGATGCTCGTACTGGAGATAGCACAAGCAACACTGTAACCACCCAAATCAATAGTGCCATTGTCACTATTGAAAAGACAGCTACACCTGCATTCTCAGATGTGGGTGGTACGGTGAAGTACACTATCACTCTTACAAATAGTGGTAATGTGGCAGCTACGAACGTGGTTCTTACGGATACGATTCCTACAGGCACGACGTTTGTTGCAGGCTCCCTAGTGGGCGCAACTGGCACACCACCGACACTAATACTTGCGAATTCAATTCCTGCTGGTGGTAGCTCCACGATCACCTTTGATGTATTGGTAGGTAACAGTGTACCAAATCCCAACCCAATTGAAAACAGTGTTAGTGCTGTATTTAAGTATACCGTTGATCCTGCACAGCCAAATGGTGTGAGTGGCAGTGCAACTGGAGGACCTGCTGGTACACAGGTGAACACGGCCAAGTTGGTACTCACAAAAGGTAGCGATAAGTCAATTTCCTATATTGGGGATATCATCGCCTATCAGATTTCTGTGAAAAACACAGGCAATGTTGCTGCCGATAACGTAGTACTCACTGATTTGTTAGCTACTGGTACAAGCTATGTAGCAGGATCTCTGGTGGTGAGTGTACCTTATAGCGGCACACTAGCATCTGGACTTTCGCTAACTGGTGCTATTCCTGCAGGTGGTACGGTTACGCTATCCTTTAAGATAAAGGTGAATATGATTCCAAATCCTAACCCAATTCTCAATAAGATGACAGCGACTTATGCCTACACCGTTGATCCTGCAGCACCTGATGCAATCAGCGCTACAGCATCTAGTAACATCGTGAGTACGATTGTATTCCGTTATAACTTTAGCCAACAGATTTCTGATCTTATTGAGTCTGTTGCCCTAGAGCAGGCAGCCCTTGCTGCAATTGCGCAGGCAGAGGGTGCCAAAATTCAGAAGATGGTTGTCATGGACGACGTCACAACCCAGGAACTTCTGTGTCTTAACAAGAGTGTTTCTGAAATGATGGACTCCCTTGCTATGTTAGAGGCTGTCCTCAAGCAGAAACTGAATATTGCAAATTGCCAGATCGATGGATCTGGAGCAGGGTGCATGTAAAATCATTTAAATTGAGTCAATTATTTGCTCCAATGAATGCGGGATGCCTCTTTTAAAGGAAGCATCCCATATTTTTAATAGGAAGATTCTATTTTTTGACAGGTCATTAAACCCCTGAAATCTTTATTAAGTAGAAAGGAAGTATAACTATTCGTAAGATTTAATTCCTTCATTCTTGGATTTATTTATGAAAGTAGAATCCATCAAATGTATATTTATAAACTCGATAAATGAAGTTTTCCGCATCCATATCAAAGGATTGTATAAGAACATGGTTACTATCATATTCTTGAAAATTCATCGCAGTACCACTATTCACAAGGGTGTTTGTACTTGTATCTTGAGCGCTTGATACATAGCTTGAAAATGGTACATCGAAACTATCTACTAAGGTATAAGTTTTCGCATTCTCATCCACAAGATACTTATAATATTTACTAACTGCGCTGTCGTCAGGCTTGCTAGAGACGCAACCTTCTATTTGACTCCAATCATAAGTTGTATTTGTTGTACTGTATCCGTAATTGTTATTGAACATATAAAGATAATATTGACCATCTTCTAAAGAAGCGTCTTTCACATAAGTAACTGAGTGTTGACCAGTTTGTGAATCGAACTCGCCTACTTTACTTAACAATAAGTCCGCATAAGAGGTATCTTCCCAGAAAGTATCCTCACCAATCATATAGTCCATTTGAATGTCGCTATAAATATTCTTTAATTTCATAATTGTTGATGTTTCTCTAGAACTTACAACAATCTGTTCATCACCAAGCCATTGAATGGTATTTAAGTGGGCCCAATCCCATGTACCATCCACTTTTGAAGTAGATGCTTTATAATCGGGTAACAAGTCACCTAAATCACACACAAGAGTTACTTCTTTTGTGGTTACGTTTAGTTTTATAATGAAATCTTCTTCTGTATCAGATGTTGTATCTGTTGCAAGAATCAACAAGTTTCCATCGTCATCAAATACATAATCATGATGTAGTTCGTAATCACCCAAATCATAAGTATTTGTTATTTGTCCTAATGCGTTCATTTGCGCTATTTTGGTTTTGTTGTAACTATAATACATGACATCATCTTTAAATACTAAACGATGAGATCGATATTCTTCAATTGGAACTTCTCCACGTAAGGTTCCATTTTCATCATAGAAGTACATGAAATCTTCTTCGCTGCTATCATTTCCTAGGATGACATAAAGTCCATCGCTCACTTCTTCACTTGAAGTTCCGTCGGTTTTTTCTAATTGTACTTCTTCATTGCCTAACAAACCACCCATGATATAGGAATATGAATACTCTTTTGTAGTTCCATCTTCATAAGTCAACTGGAAGGTTATTGTATTATCTGTATGTGGAATAAGCCCAATGAGCTGTGCTTCATGTATGGTCGTATATGATCCATCAATGGTACGAGTGAAGTTTTTAATGGTATCATCACTGACATGAATTGTGTAAGATACTTTAGCAGGGGTGCCTGTCGTAAAATATGCGTACATAGAAAGTGTGTTGGTGCCATACGGGTTATAGATCAATAGCGGAGAAGTTTCGTCATAAGTAGTGGAAGCCTTCATGTTCTCGATGTTATCCTCAATTTCAATTTGCACAGACGTGTCGTAAATGGTACTTACATTTTCGCTCGTTTCATAGGATTTTGCATAAATGATACCATTATCTTTTTCAAAGAAGCTAGGGCGTAAGGCCCACGCTCCTATACATACTGCGGCAGCTACTAACATAACTGCAATTTCCTTTTTCTTCATTTTCATCACCATAGATATTGTAGCAATACAATGTGTTGGCTGTTTGAAGATAGATTGAAGGATGTTTGAATAGAACATGAAAAAAAGCGCATGCGCGCTTAATGATGATACAATTTTTTTGTTTGGTACTTGTTTTCGCATGTAAGATTCATATGTAATTTACGGAATGTATTCGCATCTACGGATGATAAGATAACCGTGCTATGTGCTTCACAACTAGCAAGACGATCCAACATTTGAAGTGCTAAATGAGATACTGGATTTGTTGTGGCAGAAATAGATAAAGCGATTAAGACTTCATCGGTATGTAATCTTGGATTAGAGTTTCCCAAGGTATTTACTTTTAATTTTTGAATAGGCTCAATAATATTAGGAGAAATCAAAGGTATTTCATCGTTGATATTTCCTAATGCCTTTAAGGCGTTTAATAATGCGGCAGAACTTGCTCCTAATAAAGAAGTTGTTTTACCTGTAACGATTCTTCCATCAGGAAGTTCGATAGCCACTGCAGGAGCACCTGTTTCTTCTGCTTTTTCAAGTGCTGGAGAAACAACTTTGCGTTGCATTGGTGTAATGTTTGTTTGAGACATAATCATTTCGATTTTCTTAATCGTATCTTCTGTTGTATGTCCCTTTGTATAATCTACTCTTGCTTTATAATAACGACGAGTGATTTCATCCACACTAGCTTCTCTTGCGGCATCATCATCAAAAATACAATAGCCAACCATATTCACACCCATATCGGTAGGAGATTTATAAGGGCTCTTTCCTAAAATCTTCTCAAACATTGTGTTTAATACTGGGAATATTTCCACATCACGATTATAGTTTACGGTCGTTTCACCATATGCTTCTAAATGGAATGGGTCAATCATGTTAATATCATTTAAGTCTGCGGTTGCGGCTTCATATGCTAAGTTTACAGGATGTTTTAATGGTAAATTCCAAATAGGGAATGTTTCAAATTTCGCATAGCCTGCTTTTACTCCACGTTTATGTTCATGGTACAACTGGGATAGACATGTTGCCATCTTTCCAGATCCAGGACCAGGTGCTGTCACTACTACCAAAGGTTTGGTTGTTTCAATATATTCATTTTTTCCATATCCTTCATCCGATACAATTAAAGGAATGTTGTTTGGATATCCAGGAATGATATAATGCAAAAAGACTTTGATTCCAAGATGTTCTAATAAAGATTTGAATGCTTCCGTAGAAGTTTGGTTTGTATATTGTGTAATAACTACACTTCCTACATACAATCCTGTATCTCGGAAAGCATCAATTAATCGAAGAACTTCTACATCATAAGAAATTCCCATATCACTACGAATTTTATTCTTTTCAATGTCATATGCACTAACTGCGATGACAATTTCAACTTGTTCTTTCAGTTCCAATAACATTTTTAACTTGCTATCAGGTTGGAAACCAGGTAATACCCTCGAGGCATGGTGGTCATCAAAAAGCTTTCCTCCAAATTCCAGATATAACTTGTCTCCGAAACTACTGATACGCTTTAGGATATGTTCAGACTGAAGTTTTACATATTTTTCATTATCAAAAGCACGCTTTTTCATTTAACCACTCCTTCTCTCTATAAATCTGTTATATTATATCAAAATTATACTGCTTTTACTAATCAAATATTAAAAAAATTAGGAAAATCTTGATATCGTTTCAATGGTAAGAAAATATGAAAAAAAATAGCTATATCTGTTCAAATGCTTTATAATATAAATGCAGTATTTGATGAAAAAAATGTATAAATTCATAAATTCCTATAGAATAGGCACAATATTCATACAGGATCTATAAAATAGTAGTAGTGGAAGGAGAATATAAATGGAAGAAGTAATAAAAATTGAAGGAAAACATAAATTAAATGGGACGGTGAGAATCAGTGGATCGAAGAATGCGACGGTGGCTTTGATACCGGCTGCTATTTTATCAAATGGTCCTGTTACCATTTGTGGTGTACCAAATATATCAGATGTTCAATCTTTATCAGTATTATTGAGAGAACTTGGAGTTGAGGTGGATATTCGTTCTTCGGATACAATTGTCATTGATCCTAATGAAATGGAAAATAAGCCTGTTATTCATGAAGCAGTAAATAAGCTTAGAGCTTCTTATTACTTTATGGGTGCATTGTTAGGAAAATATGGACACGTGGAAATCAAAATGCCAGGAGGCTGTTATTTAGGACCTCGTCCTATCGATCTTCATTTAAAAGGATTTGAAGCATTAGGCGCAAGTGTGAAATACGATCATGGATCTTATATATTACATGCAGATGAGTTGGTAGGCACCAATATATTTTTGGATATTGCTAGTGTAGGCGCAACAATCAATATTATGATGGCTGCAGTATATGCAAAGGGAAGAACAACCATTGAGAATGCGGCGAAAGAACCTGAAATTATAGATGTGGCAACACTGCTTAATAAAATGGGTGCGAATATTCGTGGAGTTGGTACGAATGTTATCATTATCGATGGAGTGAAAGAGTTGAGTGGATGTTTCCATGAAATTATTCCTGACCGCATTGAAGCTGCGACGTATATTGTGATGGCTGCGGCTGCAGCAGATGATGTTGTTATTGATAATATCATTCCACATCATTTAGAAGCTTTATTATCAAAATTGAAGGAAATTGGGATTACAATGGAAATCGGTGTAGATAATGTGCGTATTACCAAAAGTGAAAACATTATAGCAACAGATATAAAAACATTGCCTTATCCAGGGTTTGCGACAGATATACAACAACCATTAACGACCTTATTAACACAAGCTACTGGACAATCCATTATAACAGAGACAATTTATACAGAACGTTTTAAGCATTGTCATGAATTGAATAAAATGGGTGCTAATATCAATGTTATGATACCTAGCTCCTTTGTGAGCGGACCTACACCATTATCTGGAGCGGAAGTATGCGCAACAGATTTACGATGTGGGGCTAGTCTTGTAATTGCTGGGTTAATTGCGGATGGTGTTACAACCATACGTAACATCTATCATATCGAAAGAGGATACGAACATATTGATGATAAACTCTTAGCTCTTGGGGCAAAGATTTGGAGAGAAACAATCGAATAATAACAAAAAGAAGACCATTCGCGAGTATAGAATGGTCTTCTTTTTGTGCATGCTACAAAAGGAAAATATTTGCAACTGAGGGTTGCATAGAAACAAATGCTTTTAAATTCATTTTAAGCGTCTTTCATTATATGGGGGTAATCAAAGTGTGCGACTGACTAAAATATCTCTTAAAACGCTTAAAAAGTGTAATTCTTTCTATTTAATTCCTTAAGAAATGTTAAGAAATGGTTAAAAAAGAAAAAAAGAAGGAAATTTTCCTTCTTTTCATGTTATCCACCTACACGAATATATGTTGGAGAACCACTAATGTAAACTGAAGCTACAACAGTTTGGTTTCCTAAATATCCACCGTGTACAGCTTGACCATTACCGATATAAACGGCAATATGTCCTGGGTAGTAAATCAAGTCTCCTGGTTGAGGATTACTTGTAACTGATCCTAATGAAAGGTAATCAGCTGGCCAACCATGGAAATTAATTCCTACAGAAGCTAATGAATTTGAAGCTAAAGCAGTACAATCCTGGTAAACACCAACCTGAGCTAATGCTGCACCAGCAATACCACCTTTTGCGGATGGAAGATTTGCACTAGAGCTAGATCCAGTAGAACCTCCATTAGAATTTGTAGTTTTTGTTTCTTTGATTTCAGTAGCAACACCGTCTGCATCGAATTCATAACCTGCATATTCAGTGTCTGTAGCTGCAAATCCTTGTTTGTTGAAGTAGTATTTCTTTCCATCGATTTCTTTCCAACCATGAATCATATTTCCATAGTCATCACAATAAGCTTTTTCATCACCGATTTTTTTCCAACCTTTTGTGATTGTTCCATCATCGTTGAAGTTATACTTTTGTCCATCAATTTCAATTTCACCTGAAGCTAATGCTCCATTGTTGAAATAAACTTTTTTACCATCTACAGTTACCCAGCCTTGCTGTAATTTACCAGCATCGCCGAAATTGTATGTTTTACCATCAATTGTTTGAACACCTGTAAGTTCTGCACCAAATTCGTTATAGTAAGAATCGTTTGTTTTGTTCCAACCTTGTGGCAATACACCATCTTTTTGGAAGTAATAACGTTTCCCATCAATAATTTGAGTTCCTGAAACTTTTACGCCATCAGCGTTAAAGTAATATTTAGCACCATTGATAACTTTCCAAGCACTAGTAATAGGATGTCCACTTGCGTTTACATAGTAAGCACCGTTTTCATCAAATACCCAGCTATTTACTTTTTCTTTGCCTTCAGCAATAAACACTTTCTGAGATCCAGTTCCGTGCCATCCTTCAGCATTTTGAGCAGCAAATACTGTTGTTACACCTGATGCAGCTGTAGCTACACAGACGATCAACGCTACTTTTTTTGTATTTCGTTCGATAAAATTCATCTCATCACCTCGATATCAACGTCCTCATTGTAACAAAGCAAATTTTTAATTGCAACCCCTAAATTTTGAAATCTTTCATTTTCGTAAGATTCCTGGAGGTCTTCAATTCGGTCCTCGGCTTTTGTTTATAGGCTCATATGACGTTTTAGAAATATTTAAAAATTTTTTAATTTTTTTTTGAATTTTATGCAAAATTGGGTTATATTTGTCGATTATAGTATATATTTGGGTGTTTTTTGCTTTATATACCTCACTTATTTTAGGAACCAATAGGTAGAACCATCATTTTTTTCTTCTCCACTAATAGGATCTACGGTTTTTGCGATGATTTCATCGCTAGGTTGATACCATACACCTGTGCGTGATGTATATAATGCATTGAATGTATCCTTGAATATAGATTTGCTCAGTTTAAAGTATTGGGTACCTAATTCTCGATTGTCATCGAAACCCGTCCAAATACCAACGGTATATTCTGGGTTGAAACCAATCACTAAGGAATCCCAATCACTCGTGCCAGATTTTACAGCGACTTTCACATCTGGTTGATATCCATACATACTTGGCCATGTATAGGATTTGTTTTTGATATCGTAAGTTGCGGTTAGCATTTGATCAAGAACCAGTGTTTCATCACGATTCAATAATCGTTTAGGTTCTTCAGGTTTCTTATAAATGACTTTGTTCTTATTGCTGATCTGTTTAATCATGGATGGTTCTGTATACAAGCCCTCACTTGCGAAGGTGTTATAGATACGACTCAGTTGTGCTAAGGACATGCTGACTGTGCCCAATGCTTGTGAAGGTGTGGGAGTAGATTGTTTAATTCCAAAATCTAGAAGTGCATTATGCAATGTGTTGATTCCCAAAAACATGTGTGTTTTTTCCGCATATATATTATCCGATAAAGCGATTGCATTAATCATGGATATTTTTCCATTCGCATAGACATCTCCATAATTGGTGGGTGAGTATTCTTCGTTTCCGTCTAAATGAAACTGTGTCCTTTCTGATGTGAATTGGGATGCAGGAGTAAATCCATTTTGTAAGGCACAGTAATACAGAAGTGGTTTAATAGTACTTGCGACTTGCCTAGAACTATTCAATGCTCGATTGTACTGAGAGATTGTATAATCCTTTCCTCCAGATATTGCTAAAATGTTTCCGGTGAATGGCTGTGTAATAATACCAGCAGCTTCGATATCACTATCCATAGATACATTATTCTTAATGGCGTCGGTTAATGTTTGCTGTACTTCAGGATCATAATATGTGTATATGTGTAGCTCCTGGTTAAAATCAAGATCCATCTTACTGATTTGTTGAATAATCGAATCAATGTAATACTGATCGATTCCGATTGATTTATTTTTTGTTGAGTCCGCAAGATGGAGTGTTTCACTTAGCGCCTTGGCTTTTTCTTCAGAAGATATGACACCGTTATTTTCAAGAACACCTAGAATTAATTGCTGTCTTTTAATCGCGTTATCTAAATGTAGAAACGGGGAGTAGATACTTGGGCCATTTGGAATGCCAATAAGCATTGCCGTCTCTGCGATAGAGAGTTCATCTAACGTTTTATCAAAGAAATACTTTGCTGCAGAATTCACACCATATACTCCATGGCCAAAGTAAACGGTGTTCAAATAACCTTCAAGAATTTCTTTCTTGCTATATTGCATTTCTAGTCGAGCAGAGTACAACATCTCTTGTACCTTACGTTGGACATTTTGTTCATTGGTTAGAAATAGGTTCTTTGCATATTGCTGTGTAATTGTCGAACCACCTTGCAATATATCACCATGCGATATATTTGTAAGTAGAGCTTTTGAAATTCTTATGGGATCTATACCTGCGTGATATTCAAATCGTTTGTCCTCAACACTGACAAATGCGTTTTGTACAAACTGCGGTATTTTTGAGATAGGGGTCCATTGCATATCTTTCTTGAAATTTGATTCATACATTACATTCCCATTTGTATCATAGATGGTAATGTTCTTACGTTGTTCATCCAAGGATAGTCGATCAACGAACGCATATATATAAATACCTCCGATGATTGATAAGATAGCAAAGATAACGACAAAGGAAACTTTTCTAAAGACTTTCATAGCATCACCCCTTATGCTTATAGTTTGAACAGTCTTTATGATTTTAAACAAAAGATGGAATAGAATCCAAATTATAATTATACAATATTCTACTTTTATAATATTATCTCTTGAAAAGAATTAAATAGCTATAAATGTATTTAATTCTATAAGATTTAATACTGTGAAAAAATTTCACAAGAAGTGCAGAAATATTTTATAATCTAAGCAAGTTAATCTTATATTACAAAAGTGGAATATACAAAAATTATAATTTATAATGAAAAGTACATTAAAAATATAAGTGGTATATTTGTCTAGTATCATATGGAATAATCAGTAACAAATTTGTGTTTTTTTGCTATATATAATATAAGGAAGAGTTTTACGAAAATAGGGCCATTTTTTGCCAGTGCAAATGAGGTGTGTTTTTTCAGAAAATTTTAAAGAATTATTGCTATATATAATATAAGGAAGAGTTTTTGTATTTTTGGGCATTTTTGACATAAAAATATACTGATTTTTTTGATCCAAAAACATACACTAGAAAGGTATGCTTGAAAAAATAGCATCACAACGATAAACGTCTGATAAAAAATAAAGGTTTACGAACAAAACTTAATACTCTACTTTTGGAGTATAAAGAGTGTTTGTTGCATTATGTTCTAAGTGAAAACTATATTCCAAAATGGTAATATAGTTGTGCATAATTTTAAGAAATAGTTTCAAATAAAAAGTGAATTACTATACGATATAAAGTATTTTTAAGCATAGGATAAAGAAAAACAAGAAAAAAAGAAAATAAAATGGTAAAAAAGTATTGCACGATATGATAATTCTGCTATAATGCTCATGATAAGTGGTGAAAATGTGAAAAAACAAGCGATTGTAAAGCAGAAAAATTTGAATACACAAGATAAGTCCATCATGTATAAAGGAACCATCAATTATGTACATACAAATTCATGCACATCTCTATCATATCTTGAATATGATGACAGTGCAGAAGTGAATGTTGAAGCAAGTGAAAACATGTTGATAATCAGAAGGAAAAGTGATGTCTCTTCTGAACTGTGCTTTGTTTGTAATGAACTTACACAGGGTACACTAATGACAGAATTTGGAATTATAGAAATTGAAATAAACACACACAAGTATATTAGGAAAGATAAAACAATTGCTATTGAATATGATATACTTCAAAATGGTATGATATTAGAAAGCTATCGCATTATATGGGATATAAAGGAGGAGACAAAGTGAATCAAATCGAGAGTAATTTAAAGAAGGCACTGTCTTCAGCAGTATTAAAAGTATTTGAAATCGAAGTAGATATGGACACAATCGTGATTGAAATTCCAAAGGATAAAGATCATGGTGATTACTCAACGAACATTGCTATGCAACTCACAAGAACATTGAAGAATAATCCACGCGTAATTGCGCAGTCTATCATTGATGCATTAAACTATGAAGAAGCTTCTATTGAAACATGTGAAATTGCAGGTCCAGGATTTATTAACTTTGTGATCAAAAATACATCCTTGGCTGAAATTATTCAAAAAGTTTTAATTGAAGGTGATGCATTTGGTTCTAGTGACTCTGGGCAAGGTATGAAAGTGAATGTTGAATATGTATCTGCAAACCCTACAGGTGATTTACATTTAGGTCATGCACGTGGTGCAGCTTGGGGGGATAGTATCACTCGTTTGATGAATGCTAGTGGATACGATGTTTGTCGTGAATATTATGTAAATGATGCAGGGAATCAAATTGTTAATTTAGGATTGTCACTACAAGCTAGATATCGTGAATATCTAGGATTGCCATTTTCTTTACCAGAAGATGGGTATCATGGTGAGGATGTAAAAAATATCGCAATTGAAATTGCGAAAGAGTATAAAGATACTTATGTTGAAGAAACACAAGAACATATAAAATTCTTCAAACAAAAAGGAATTGAATTTGAATTGGATAAGATTAAGAGAGATCTTGATTATTTCCGTGTTCATTTTGATGTATGGAGTAGTGAACAAAGTATTCGTGATGACGGTAAAGTGGAAAAATCTTTGGCTCTTCTTGAAGAAAAAGGATTACTCTATGAAGAAGAGGGTGCTCTTTGGTTTCGTACAACAGACTTCAAAGATGATAAAGATCGTGTATTAAGAAAAAATGATGGTTCTTATACATATCTTGTACCTGATATTGCATATCATAAGGATAAGTTAGATAGAGGGTATGATTTATTAGTGGATTTGTTAGGTGCAGATCACCATGGCTATATCCCTCGTTTAAAGGCAAGTATAGAGGTGTTAGGCAATGACCCAGACAAACTACAGGTGGACATCATTCAGATGGTACGTCTAGTGGAGAACGGGGAAGAGGTCAAGATGAGTAAACGTCTTGGTAATGCTGTTACGATTCGTGAGTTATGTGATGAGGTAGGAGTGGATGCGGTACGTTACTTCTTTGTACAAAGAGCAGTTGATACACACCTAGACTTTGATCTTGGTCTTGCGAGAAAACAAAGTAATGATAATCCTGTGTATTATGCACAATATGCGCATGCACGTATTTGTTCCATTCTTCGTCAAGCTCCTGATATGAAAGAAGCAACGAGTTTTGAATTATTAACACATGAAAAAGAAATTGCTTTAATGAAGTATATCAATGAGTTCACAAATGTTGTAAGCGATGCTGCACGCAATCGTGCTCCGCATAAGGTTTGTAACTATATACAGAAACTGGCACAGCATTTCCACAGTTTCTATAATGCTTGTAAAGTTATCGATCAAGAACACGAAGAATTATCTTCACAGCGTCTTGCTCTTTTAAAAGCAACTAAGATTACACTAAAGAATGCGTTATATCTTGTCGGTGTAGATGCCATAGAGAAAATGTAGGAGGAAAAATTCTTATGAAAAAGGCAATGATTGATGTAGCTTATGACTTAATGAAACCTAAGAAAAAAGCTATCGTATTTATAAAATTATGGGAAGAAGTATGTCAGATAATGGCATTTACAAAAGAACAAGAAGAGGATAATATCGCTCAGTTCTATAGTGATTTATCATTGGATGATCGTTTCGTAAATGTAGGAAGCAATCAATGGGATTTAAGAGAGCGTCATACGTATAAAGAAGTTGTCGTAGATACAGAAGAAATCTTAATTGATGAATCTGACGATGATGATAGCGATAGTTATGATGATTCTGAAGAAGTAGAAACAAAAGAAAAAGATGACGAATACTAACGCACGATTGTGCGTTTTTATTATATATTAAGATATTGGTTTCATCACCAAACAATTTAAGGCATTGATTAAGAGATGTTTTAGAAGTATAAGAATAGAAAAAGGTAATAATGAATTGTACGAAAAAAGATGATCAGGAATATGTAGCATTAAAGGATGAATGAAGTCAATTGCTTTATCTTTAGTAAGATTTTTTCATTTTTATGATTATATTAAAACCGCAAAAAAGGATTGTCTTTTCTAGAGTGTTCAATAATTCTATTTTCCGTTATAGTAGGATTAGAGTCACATCGTATGCAATAATTCGCACATCTATTCATATCTTTACTATGTTTGTGTTGATTGTTTTCTGGATTATCTTGCATCGTACGAGTATAAACATAAATTCATTATCCTGTTCTTTGTATATTTAATTTTGAAGAGATTTAAAAGAAGAAACAAGGGGGTCTTTGAGTAGCCTAAAAAATTCATATGGAAATATAGTATGAATTTTTTTAATTTACTATCCATTTTGTTTACTTTTACATATGTATTATAAAGTTTGTTAATTTTTTAGGATTTTTAAAATTCATCTCGTATATGTAAAGTGTAAGAACAAAAAAGGAGATGATACATATGGCTACAAAAGATGTAACTAAAGTAAGCTATAAAAATGATGTGTTCTTCAAATTCGCTCTATCTTCACAAGATGAAGATTCCAAAATGATTCGTCACTTTATGATTAAGGAGATTACAGGGATTGATCCAGTGGATAGTATTGTGGTAAATCCTGAAATGAATCCGGAAGAACTTGCAGGAAAGAAAATCATATTGGATGTACACGTAAAAGATATCCATGGAAATGAATATGACATGGAGATGCAAGTGGAAGGATTACTTACAAATCTAACGAATCGATTCGAGTATTATGGCGCAAAGATGTTAGAGAAACAACTAAAGGAAGGTGAAGATTATTTAGATTTAAAACCAGTGTATCAAATTATCTTTATGGATAACTATTCTGAAGATAAAGGAAAACTGATTATGAAGTATCAAATGAGAAATGAAGAGGGAAAGGTAGAAAGCGCACACGCCTTAATACATAGAACGTACATTCACTTACCTGTGATAAACGATATTGTAAAGGCTAAAAAGATGGAAGAATTAACTGGTTTCGAACAAATGTGTTATCTCTTTAAAAACAATGAAGACGATGATATAATAAAGACGACGGAAAGCGTGGTGAGAAAGCTTATGGAAAAACATGAAAGAATGTCTAATGATGAACAGATATGGACACTTGCAGAACAAATCCAGATGGCAGAAGCACAACAAAAAGCCATTCAACAAGGATATTATGATGAAGGATTGAAAATAGGAGAGGAGAAAGGCAAAGAAGAAGGGCTAAAAGAGGGCAAAGAGGAAGGGTTAAAAATAGGAGAGGAAAAAGGACTAGAGAAAGGCATTGTAATTGGATTAAATAGTGGTTATAGTAAGCTTTTGAATCAACTTATGCAAACAAAATTTGATATAGATGTGTCTTCTTGGTTATCGACATTAAGCATGGAACAACTGCAACAAGTATCCCAATTGCTAATGAGTGCACAAACCTTTGAAGAAATAAAAAACGCTATTTAGACAAGACACGATCTTGTCTTTTTTCATGAGTCTAAGAAAAAAATGAGAAAAATAGAGAATCACAAGCCTATGAAAGTCTTTACATTGCATAATAAACTAAGAGAATATTAAAATAACCTTTTCAAAAAGGTAAAAATGAAGTAGAATAAGAGTGTAAAAATGATAAAAGGAGGAATTATTTATGGCATTAGTTTCAGCAAAAGATATGATCGATAAGGCTCATGCTGGTCATTACGCAGTAGGAGCATTCAACATCAACAACATGGAATGGACCAAAGCTATTCTACTTGCAGCAGAAGAATCAAAATCACCAGTTATGTTAGGTGTTTCTGAAGGTGCAGGAAAATACATGTGTGGATTCAAAAGCGTCGTTGCAATGGTGAAAGAAATCCATGATTTCTTAGGAATCACTGTTCCAGTTGCAATTCATTTAGATCACGGTTCTTATGAAGGTGCAAAAGCTTGTATCGAAGCTGGTTTCACTTCAGTAATGTTTGATGGTTCTCACTATGCATTTGAAGAAAACTTAGCAAAATCAAAAGAAATGATCGAACTAGCTCACTCAAAAGGAATCTCTATTGAATGTGAAGTTGGTGGAATCGGTGGTGAAGAAGATGGTGTTACTTCTATGGGTGAACAAGCAGATCCTAAAGAATGTGCTACTATCGCTGAATTAGGTGTAGACTTCTTAGCTGCTGGTATCGGAAATATCCATGGTAAATACCCTGCAGACTGGAAAGGTCTTAACTTTGAACGTTTAGGAGAAATCCAAGAAGCTACAAATGGTAAACCATTAGTATTACACGGTGGTTCAGGAATCCCTGCTGATCAGATCGCAAAAGCAATCGATTTAGGTGTTTCTAAAATCAACGTTAACACAGAATTACAGTTAGAATTTGCTGCAGCGACTCGTACATACGTAGAAGCTGGTAAAGACCAAGAAGGTAAAGGATACGATCCACGTAAACTTTTAAAACCAGGTGCTGATGCAATTCAAGCTAAAGTTACAGCTATGATGAAAGAATTCGGTTCTACAGGAAAAGCTTAATAACGAAAATTAGAGTTATAAAAAGAAGGTTGGAAAACCTTCTTTTTAACGTATCATATCCATTCCTTTACGAAGGAATGGAATTTTTAAAATGCAAAAGACGCTCATAGAACCAACCACATTTAAAATGAAATCATCAATATCCATTGCCCCAGTTCCACTTAGAAATTGAAGTATCTCTACACATGCGACTAAAACACTTATAATTCCTAAAAACCGCAAGAAGGTTATATTTTTATGTATGACCTTTATGAAGAATGCAAAGGGCATAAATGCAATCAGATTTCCAAATATATTAATGAATGAATATTGTCCATATGCTTGATCATTATAAACCGTTAACATATCATCGATAGAAGAAAAAGGTTTCAGATTTACACCATATTCCCATGTGTATCGTAGATATGATAGGTATTCATCTAAACTTTGAACATACAATCCTCTTCTATTAAAGTTTTTGGAAAAAAATAAGAGATATGCCAAGAATATCAAATAGATAATGAAGATGAAGCGCCACATATGTTTTTTTTGAATATGGATGGAACTATTTTCATGGAGAAGGTAAACCGATAAGAATGTGAATACTGTAATAAGTATTGCTATATTGATAAAGATAGATGTATGAACATAATCATTTATATGAAAAATAAACAAGTAAAAATATAGGAGGGTAAAGCTAATGGCAGCTATGCAACATACTGCAGTGGATATGTTTTTTCTAGATGTTTTCATAAGCTACCTCCTTTGTTTTCTTATCATACAAAATATCAATTAACTTAACAAGAACAAAATGCTTAACATTTCCTTAATAATAGAAATGGCATATACAAATTGCGATTCTGTAGTATAATATCATTGTATATTATGTTCAAAATCATAATTATATATGATTTTACATACGTTAATAAATGAAAGCAAACAGGTGATCCATATGAAACAGAAAGAGAAATCTGCTAATTCCATGAACATAAAGCAGTACTATGAAGAAAAAGGCTACCGATTGTTAAATAAGTCTGATCTGGTCAACCGTTTCTTTTCTTTTGCAGTAGATGTTATTGTGATGTTGGCGCCTATTATGATATGGGATATTATCATGATGGCAGTTCTAGGAAGTATCGTAAGTGTTTCTGGAATTGTAATTGTGAATATTATCATAGGTATCTTATTGGTATGTACAATCCTTTGTCTAAATGCTTATATATATACGCAAACAGAGGGACAAAGCCTAGGTATGCGGATGTTCAAGTACAAAGTAATATCAAAAAACGGAAAGAATGCTTCAAAAGGGAAATTGATTTTAAGAGAAGTTGTTGGATTTGATATTCCATTTGTTGTGTTAATGATTTTCTTTAATGCTTTTGGAGTTGTGTTTTATTGGGGGATTAATGCAATTATTTTAATCCTAAATAACAAACAACGAACACTTGTAGATTTTATCTTTGGTACTCGTGTTGTAGGTCTTATGGAAAATGTACAAGTTACCAAGAGATCAGTTGAAGGTACACAGGTAATCACTCCAAAGAAAGTGGTTATGGAAAACTGTCGATTCGATCTTCATTTGCACTCGAACTTTAGTGTAAATGGGGAATATAATATAGAAGAAATTTTCCAGATGGCTGCGAAGAAAAACTTAAAAACTATTTCAATTACAGATCTTGACTGTGCAAAACAAAACAGCATTGCGATGCGTATGAGTAAACTGTACCATGTAAACTATGTTCCAGGTATTGAGATTAACTGTGATTTACATGGATACCGTATTCGTGTATTAGCATATTTTATCCAATACAATAATGAATTATTCGCAACTATTGAAAATGAAAGCTTAGTAAATGAAAAGAATGCAAGTATCGAACGTGTGCGTAAATTTGAAAAACTACTAGGTCAACGGATTGATATTAATCGCTTATTAAAAAACAATCGTTTCCAAAAGATTCCTGGAGAACTTATCGCAAAACATGTATTAACTCGTTCAGAGTATGAAGATTGTCCACTTTTACAACCATATCTTATGGGAAGTAAAAAAGAGCAAGCGGTACGCAATTTGGTGAAGGATTTCTTTGCCTATGGAAAACCTTGTTATGTAGCAGTAAAATATCCATTGTTGGAGGATGTGTTAGATGTTATCCATTTAACAGAGGGTGTGGCAGTACTTGCATATCCAGGAAAACTATTAACAAATGGAGAACAGTTAATGAATGAAGCAATTGGTATGGGCATCGAAGGTATTGAAGTATTCCATCCAGCTCATAGCAAAAAAGAAATGGCAGACTTGTTGCAATATGCAATGAAACATAAACTATTTATTACTGGTGGTAGTGGATTCTACAATCAAGATGGCGGCGTTCAAATGGGAGAATTTCATTGCCCTAAAGATGCGCAACGAGTAATAGAAGAATTTATAGAAGCCAAAGCATAGGATGATGAAATATTCATCCTTTTATTTATCTAATAACGATGTTTGACATTCATCGAATATATGATATTATATAGGTATCTAACATTGGAGGTAGATGAGTATGAAACAGGGATATCGTATTATATTTAAACAAAAATTATTCATGCGAAGTATTTGTGCGAACTTAATCAATCGCTTTGGAGATTCTGTGGACGCAATTGCGTTTAGTTGGCTCGTCTATGCAATTACAAACTCTGCAGCATGGTCTGCTATTGTGCTTGGTGTTAACTTATTGCCAAACATTGTTGTACAACCAATTGCTGGTGCCATTGTAGAACGCCTATCTAAGAAAAGAGTAATTGTTGTTTGTGATATTGCACGAGGAATTATGACTGCGTTCATTCTGATACTTTACCTGGGAAATAACTTATCTCCATGGGTATTACTTGGAATCACGTTTATAAATAATACATTTGAATCCTTCCGTAGTCCTGCGAGTACTTGTTTTGTACCTATGATATTGAAAGAAGAACATTATGAATTCGGATTATCATTTAATCAATCTAGCTCTCGTGTTTGTGAACTTGTGGGAATTGGGCTAGCTGGTGTGATCATTGCGGCTTTTGGTATTCAAGGAGCTATCATTATCGATATGTTAACGTTCCTCTTATGTGCCGCTATCATTGCGAGCATTCCTGTAAAAGAAGAACTACAAAGAACAGCGAATACGGTTCTTAATAGTATAAAGGTATGTATTTCAGATTTGAAAGATGGTCTAAAGTATCTTATAAAATCAAAAATCGTTTTTATGATTAGTATTATTGCGTGTATCATCAATATGGCGCTTGTGCCTATTAACTCCTTTCAAGCACCATATATTAGTGGTACATTAAATGCTCCTGTCTATGTCTTATCTATGATGTCGATGGGAATGAGCATTGGGATTGCAGTTGGGGCATTCTTATATCCTTACATTCATAAGGCTATTAGCAATCGTATGATATTATTGGGAGGGGGAGTTGCGATTGGAAATTATTATGTAGGACTTTCAGGGATTGCGTTGATGGATAGTTTAATTTTAGTAATGACTTCAATTGTTGTGATCAATTTAATCTTTGGAGTTTTTATAGGTGCAATGATTGCGATGAATGGTGTTGTTTTTATGGAATATGTGGAAAAGACATATCTTGCGAGAGTAAGTGCTATCTATGGAGCACTGGCAATGTTAGGAATGCCAATACTTTCTTTCATAATGAGTGGAATAAGCAATTATGTGGATGTATCTACAATATTTACGATATTCGGTATATTTACAATTCTAATCTTTATTGGTATGATGTTCGTGAAGTCTATTAAAGACATATAGTGAGGTAAGTATAATGACAGAGTATAGTATGCAGACTCAAATCATATATGAGTGTGTGAGTTATATAGAACAATTTATAAATCCTGGAGAAAACTTTCATGGACTTGAACGCTATTGTATCAACGATCAAGAAAAAATGACAATCCAACAGTTACGAGAGGTTTGTAAGTGTATAGGGGAAATCTTCATGAAGAAATATGCAGAACAAGTATTTCTGTTTACCTATATTAATCCAGAAAAATGTATATCTCCAGTAAAGGCACTCTTATTTGGTCAGCTGGATTTTTTAGGTACGGACTATAAGAAACAACTACAAGATTTACAAGCATACTATCTAGCATCACCACAACGTGTATTAGATGAAATTATTGAAAGTGAAAAAGGGCAACCTGTTGAAGAAAACATGGATATGTCTCAATATATGCAAGCAATGAATGAATTGTTGATAAGTGATGAAACAAAATGGAAATTATATTCCTTACAAAATGAAATACCTCAAATCTTTATACTTCTAAAAGATATGGTAGAATCAAGTGTTTCAATCCTAGAAGAACATCAAGATATTTATGATAGATTTTTAGTTTTGTATAGAGAAGAACTAAAGCAAGCTGATGAAAAAGGATTTTTTGAAACCCTGACGCAAGCGATTGGTTACTATACAAATAATGAGAATATTTATATGATTCCTTCTGTAGCAGCGTGTAAAACCATCAGCTTTGTAGATCGAAAAGAAGGAAAAGAATGTGTACTATATGGAATAGGCACCTATCGTAGAATTTGTGCTGATGCAAATATTAGTGATGAAGATATTTGTAGTACGTTGAAACTGGTTAGTGATAAAAGCAAGTTTGATATTTTACGTTTTATCGCACAAGATAAAGCATATGGAGCACAGATTGCACAAGAGTTGAAACTATCAACTCCAACGATTTCATATCATATGCAAGCACTCTTATGTGCACAACTTGTAACTTATGAAAAAAGTAACAACAAACTCTATTATGATTTAAATAGGGATTATCTAAGAACTTTCCTACAACAAGTAAAGGAACGTTTATTAAACGAATAAGCACAAGAAATCCATATTTATCTTGTGTTCTTCATAAGAATTCTATATAATACTGTTAAAGGTAAAGATAGGAAGAGTATTTCTAAAACATTGCGTAGAGAGTGGATATTTGGTGAAAGTCCAACATTGTGATAGAGAGAACATGGGCCTAGAACTGTTTTTCTGAATAATTAAGAAAGAACGTATATCGGCGTTAACGATTAGAGGTATGCTTGCATACGAATAAAGGTGGTAACGCGAACTTTCGTCCTTTGGCGGAAGTTTTTTTATATCTAATAAGGAGGTAATGATTATGTGTAATGAATGTAAAAAAGGGAAGTATTATATCACAACAGCAATCGCTTATACGTCAGGTAGACCGCATATTGGGAATACATACGAAATTGTTTTGACGGATGCAATTGCAAGATACAAACGTCAACAAGGGTATGATGTGTTCTTTCAAACAGGAACAGATGAACATGGACAAAAAATTGAAGAGAAAGCAAAAGAAGCTGGCATCACACCAAAGGAATTTGTGGATGGTGTCGCAAAAATTGTAAAAGATAACTTCGATATGATGAATACATCGTATGATTATTTTGTACGTACGACAGATGATTATCATGAACTACAAGTTCAAAAAATCTTTAAGAAGCTTTATGAACAAGGAGATATTTATAAGAGTAAATATGAAGGAATGTATTGTACTCCATGTGAATCTTTTTGGACGGAGAGCCAACTTGTGGATGGAAAGTGTCCCGATTGTGGAGGAGAAGTTCATAAGGCAACAGAGGAAGCGTACTTTTTCAACTTACAAAAATATGCAGATAAATTGATTCAACATATTGAAGAACATCCTGAATTTATTCAGCCAGAATCTCGTAAGAATGAAATGATCAATAACTTCTTGAAACCAGGATTACAAGATTTATGTGTTTCTAGAACATCTTTTAAATGGGGAATCCCTGTAGATTTTGATCCTGATCATGTAGTCTATGTTTGGATTGATGCATTAAGCAATTATATTACATCTCTTGGTTTTGATGTGGATGGTAATCATGGAGAGAACTATAAGAAGTTCTGGCCAGCGGATGTGCATATCATAGGAAAAGATATCTTACGCTTTCATACTATCTATTGGCCAATTATGTTAATGGCATTAAATGAACCACTTCCAAAACAAGTATTCGGTCATCCATGGCTATTAGTTGGAGATGGAAAAATGTCAAAATCCAAAGGAAATGCCATTTATGCCGATGAACTTGTAAAATACTTCGGAGTAGATGCTGTTCGTTACTTTGTATTGCATGAAATGCCATTTGCACAAGATGGTACTATTACATGGGATCTATTAGTAGAACGTATCAATTCAGATTTAGCAAATGTTCTTGGTAACTTAGTAAATCGTACAATCTCTATGCAGAATAAATACTTCAATGGAGTTATTTCCAATCCAATGGAAGGTGATCCATTAGATGCAGAATTGATTGAACTTGCGATTGCGACAGTACACAATGTAGAAGAAAAGATGGATGGACTTCACGTTGGAGAAGCTATTGATGAAATCTTCACATTATTAAAACGTTGTAATAAGTATATCGACGAAACGACTCCTTGGGCACTTGGAAAAGATGAGGCACAAAAAGATCGTTTAGCAACTGTACTATATAATCTGTTAGAAAGCATTCGTTTTGCGGCAGTCTTGTTGCATAGCTTCATGCCAGAAACATCAGAGAAGATTCTAGAACAATTAAGTACTTCTAGAGATAGTGTGGATTCTTTAAAAGAGTTTGGACAATTAGAATGTGGTCATACCGTTGAGGCAAAACCAAGTATTCTATTTGCTCGTATTGATCCAAAAGAATTTATGGACACATTAGAAGCTGATCATAAACAAGCTGAAACTAGTGCGAAACCTGAAAAGAAGGCACCTAGCAAAGAGGAAATCACAATCGAAGACTTTACAAAAGTAGAGTTGAAAGTTGGGACAATCTTATCCGCAGAAAAGCATCCTAAAGCAGATCGCTTGTTAGTGGAAAAAATTGATCTAGGTGATGAAGTACGTCAGATTGTAAGTGGGATTGCGGGAACTTTTACTGCTGATGAAGTTGTTGGTAAGAAAGTAATTGTTGTCACAAATTTGAAACCAGTTAACTTACGTGGGGTAGAGAGTCAAGGAATGATTCTTTGCGCGAGTACAAAAGAAGACTTGGATATTGTTACGATTTTAAAAGATCTTCCAAATGGAACAAAAGTTAGTTAAGTAAAAATGCAGAATTTTCTGCATTTTTTTTACTCTCTTTAGGCATAATTCCTGTGATTAAAAATTCGAGTTGAATATTAATGTTGACACATCTTGAATAATAGTGTACTGTATTAGTGTAAGTAGTACACTAATACAGTTGGAGGCGATACTATGTTTGTTGTTGATACGCACAGCAAGCTTCCCATTTTTGAACAACTTAAGAAACAAATTTTGGAGTTCATATCCATCGGAATTTTATCCGCTAATGATCAATTACCAAGTGTACGATCTTTAGCAACACAGATAGGTGTAAATCCCAACACAGTTTCAAAAGCATATCAAGAATTGGAAGAACAAGGTTATATCTATACAGAAAAAGGCAAGGGATGTTTTGTTAGTGATAACGAAACAGGCCAATTGATTAAGGCGCAAAAACTCCTTGATTTTCAAACTTCTGTAAAAGAAATGAAACAGCATCATATTCAAAAAGAAGAATTACTAAATGTAATTCAAGATGTTTATAAGGAGGGGATAGAGAATGATTAAGGTACGTTCATTAACAAAGAATTTTGCAGAATCAGTCGTACTTTCAGATGTAAACTTAGAAATAAAAGAAGGAAGTATCTATGGCTTGATTGGTCCAAATGGTGCAGGCAAATCTACTCTTTTAAAGATTATGGCAGGAATCATTAAACCAGAGATTGGAAATGTTTTGATTGATAATGAGGTTGTCTTTGATAATCCAGAGGCTAAGAAAGAGATTATGTTATTAAGCGATGATCCATTCTTCTTCATGAATGCGACCATAAAGGATATGAAAGACTTTTATCAAGCTTGGTATCCTTCCTTTGATGAGGACGCTTATAATCGCTATATTCAAACATTTCGTCTGAATGAAAAAAAGCAGATGAAGAATTTTTCCAAGGGAATGAAGCGTCAAGCATTCATTGCGATTGCATTAGCAATTCGTCCTAAGTATTTATATCTAGATGAAGCATTTGATGGGTTGGATCCAATGATGCGTTTAATCTTCAAACGCGCAGTTGCGGAGCTTTTGGAAGATTCCAATATTACGATTATCATATCTTCCCATAACTTACGTGAACTAGAAGATATCTGTGATACCTTCGGTATATTAGAAAATGGGCAAATTAATACTTCTGGATATATTGATGAAGCAAAAGATAATCTGCATAAGATTCAACTTGCGTTTAAAGAAGAAGTGAAAAAAGAAGATTTTTCAGAATTGGATTTATTATCCATTCAGATACAATCACGTGTTGTAAATATTGTGGTGCGTGGAAATATAGAAAAAATAAGCAATTATCTAGATTCTATGCATCCACTTATGAAAGAGGTTCTAGATGTAAACTTAGAAGAGTTATTCTTATATGAAATGAAAGAAAAGGGGTATGGCGAATATGACGAATGAAATTAAGCGTTATGTAACGTATTTTGCGAAGAGCAATCTTAGAGTCTTCATTCTTGAAATGATTATCATGTTTATCCTTATTCCATTTGTTGTATATAACGAAGCGAATTCTTTGAGGGATTTGAGTCATGGAAGAGAATACTTTACTACAATTGCATCTATGTCGATTTTCATTATGTTTGTACTTTCCATAGGGACTCCGCTTTATATCTTTCGTTACTTGCACAGGAAACAAAGTTGCGACTTATACTTTTCCTTGCCAATTAAAAGAAGCCATCAATTTATAGTACATTATATACTTGGTGCAGTATTGGCACTTATTCCCTTGTATATCAATGGATTTGTGGCAACATTTATTGTATGTATAGGAAATCCTAACTTAATTATTTCTGCATTAGGTTTCTTTGGTACATTAACAATTTCGTTTTTAGTCCTATATTCATTCTTTACCTTTTTAGTTCTAAAATGTAATAATTTATTAGACTCTATTATTATTTCAGGAGCTTATGTTGTCTTGCCAATTTTTATGATTATGTCCCTAGGGATATATTTAAGTTCTAACTTCTTACAAGTATTCGTAAGCTATATTAATATCGCTAATGAACTAGTTTTTGCTGAAAAAATTATCACCTTTGTATTATATCCTTTTTTGGCACTCTCTTATTGTATAGAAGGTAATAATTATTTATTATCTATTACGACAATAGAAATAATTATGTATTCTATATTATGGACATTGATAGGTGTGTTTGTTTTCTATATTGCTAGAAAGGCATACATTGCACGTAGAGAAGAAGATGCAGAACAACGATCAACGGCATTATGTACGTATCCATTTGTGATTATGGCATCAACGATTTCTTTTGTATTACTCGCGTTTGCCTTAGATGTATCCATAGTTGCGCCTACGATTATCATATTTATTCTATATATCATTATGATATTCTTTGCGAATCGTAAAATCAAATTACGCTTAAAAGATATCTTATTCTTTGGCTGTATTTGTATATTCATCTTTGGTTTTAGCTTTATGTTTCAACAAACGAAGGCGTTTGGTTTGGTAAAAGAAGTTCCATCTATTGGAAATGTCACTTCCGCGGGAATGGAAATTAATGATTATTCTGAAGAATCCAATGGAGATTTTTATGATTTTAAAGTGACATCTCAAAAAGACATGCCTGAATTTTTGGATTTACATGAAAGACTATTGAATGATAGTAATAGGGAAGAGGGAAATGAATACTTATTTATACGCATTGAGTATAATTTGAAAGATGGAAGAGAAATCTATCGAAATTACAGTATGGATAAAACCGAATTAAAAAATTTATTGAATACCATTGAAGAAATAAAGAAATAGTATCGATATTTTGACTTCAAATTATGATAAATTCCTCTTGCGTAATTTTATAAGTGTTGTTATAATGATATAGCACTTACTTTAAACCCACCTGAGGTTTAAGGCGGAAGGAGAATACTTATGAAAAAAGGAATACATCCAGAATACAACCGTATCATTGTAAAATGTACAACTTGCGGAGCTGAATTTGAAACAGGATCTATTGCAAAAGAATTACGTGTAGATACTTGTTCAAACTGCCACCCATTCTTCACTGGTCGTCAGAGATTTGCTGCTGCACAGGGACGTATCGAGAAGTTTAACGCAAAATACGGAATGAAATAAGAAAAATTTACAGGAAATGGAAGATCGATAAGGTCTTCTTTTTTTCTTTTCATTTAACTTCAAATATAGGGTTAAATCCGTTATAATAGATAACGATGAATATGAGGTGAAGAAGATGTACCAACAGTATAAAGAAGGATGGTTAGAAGTAATCTCTGGTTGTATGTTTGCAGGGAAAACGGAAGAGTTAATTCGTAGAATTAAAGTGTTGGAATATGCACATAAAAAAATTGCAGTATTCAAACCAAAGATTGATAATCGTTATGATGAAAGTTGTGTTGTTTCCCATTGTGGAAGTATTGTAGATAGCTTTTCCATTACAAAAGCAAAAGAGATCTTTGATTATATCGATGATAGTTATGATGTTATTGCGATTGATGAAGTGCAATTCTTTGATGATGAAGTAGTGGATATTTGTGATTATTACGCTGATAAAGGAAAGCGCGTTATGGTAGCTGGTTTGGACATGGATTTTCGTGGAGAACCATTTAGTGTTATGCCGAAGTTATTTACACACGCTGAGTTTGTCACGAAACTGACTGCAGTTTGTATGAAGTGTGGAGCACCTGCAACTCGTTCACAACGTTTGATTGATGGAGCTCCAGCCAATTATAATGATCCTATTATATTAGTAGGCGCTAGTGAACAATATGAGGCAAGATGTCGTCATTGTCATGAAGTACCAGGAAAAGTTAAGATAAAAAAATAGAGTCCGTAATGGGCTCTATTTATATGATTGAAAGTCTTTGATAAATGTTTCTGCGCCACTTTCTGTAAGTGGGTGAATAAGTGATTTCATATATAAATCATATGGAATCGCAGCATAATCAATATGTAAGTTTGCCAATTGCTCTAAGTGGTGAAGGTGCTTAATAGAAGCCCCTACAAGCTTTGTCTTATATCCTTTCGCAACAATTAAATCTTGAATATCTGCGATTATGGATAAAGCATCCACACCAATTTCTTCATTTCTACCGATAAAGAAAAAGATATAATCACACCCTGCATTGATTGCGGCAAGTGCCTGAGACATATTAAATACGAGTGTTAATGCAGTAGATACACCTTGTTTAGACAATGTGTTTGTTAAACGCAAACCATCTTTTGAGAAATTGATTTTGATAACGATGTTAGGGTTTTTCGCAAGAAATGCTTGTGCTTGCGCTAACATTTCTTCATAGGTACCAATGACCTCTGCACTTAAAAAGGGTACTTCATAATGTTGAACTTTTTCGATGAAATCTTGAATCGAGATTTCTTCTTTTTTATACATACTTGTATTTGCGGTAATTCCACATGCTCCTAAAGATAAAGCATCTTCGATATGTGAAATGTTCGCATCATCAATGAGATATAACATATACATCCCTCCTAGCATAACTATACCAAAAAAGAAGAAGGGAAAGTTCTTCTACCGTGAGAGCTTTCTACCTCAATGAAGCGGTAAAATATACACACTGTTCTTTTTTTCCTTAATGATATGGAAACAGACTCATTCTTTATCCATCACTTTCTTGGCATTTGTTTATTATAATGAGTATGTAAAAGAATGAGGAGGTATTGTATGTTTCATTATTATCAACCAACAAAGTTACATTTTGGTGCAGGCATCTTAGAAGAACTAGGGAATGCTTGTAAACAGTATGGAAGTAAATGTCTTTTGGTAACGACACCAGATGAACCGCTTCAACCATTGTATAAAAGAGTAAAAGGATTATTGAGTGATGCTGGAATTGATGTTGTACATTTTGATCAAGTAGCACCAAATCCAACCGTTGAAATTGTAGAACAAGGTCGTGAGGTTTTACGTCAACACGCGTTTGATTTTGTACTTGCGTTAGGTGGAGGAAGTTCTATTGATACTGCGAAAGCAATCGCATTTACCAATGGAATTGAAAGCCTTAATTGGGATGATTTATTTGCATTTGATTCCCCATTTGGTTCTTATCCATCTTATAGTGATAAGCATTTACCACTTTTGAGTATACCAACGACATCAGGCACTGGTTCTCAAGTAACACAAGCAGCGGTAATTACGAAGGGAAAAGAAAAGTTAACATTCTTCCATAATGATAACTTTTCAAAAGAATGTTTTATTGATCCTGAATTGATGACAACTCTTCCAAGAAGAATGAGTGCCGCAACAGGTTTTGATGCTTTTACACACGCATTTGAAAGTTATATCAATGCACGTGCATCACACTATAGTGAAATGGATTCTTTGGAGGCAATGAAACTTGTCATCGATACACTACCAAATGTATTAGAAGATTTAGGGAATGTAGAATATCGTACAACCATGTGTCTTGCGGATACATTAGCTGGACGTGCTTTAGCAAATTCAGGTGCTAGTGCACCACATCCACTATCTGAAATTATTGGTGGTATTTGTCATATTACACATGGTGAAGCACTTGCTGTTGTCTTCCCTCCATTTATCAAACAAATGGATGCTAAGTATCATGATAAATTTCAAAAGGTTGCGAAATTATTTGGACAGGAAGATCTTTATGAAGCTATGGTTTCCTTCTTGAAAACCATTGGATTGTATAAAACACTTGTTGATTGTGGTGTTGATGAAGAAAGTTTCCAAGAAATCTTAGCATGTCCTGTTCTTGACCATCTTCCATTTGGCACAAGAGAGGAATTAGAAGCTATCTTAAAAGAGGCTTATGGAAAATAATATCCGTGTTATCGGTTTAGATTTAGATGGCACACTGTTACAAAGAGATAGAACAATAAGCGAAGAAAATAAAAAAGCAATTAGGGAATGTTTAGATAAAGGAATCCAGGTGTATTTGGTAACAGGGAGACCATATTGTTTTGCGAAAATGATTGCTCACTTAGTCGATGATCGTATCAAAGTGATAGCTGGAAATGGCGGTATATACGAGATAGGGAATCGTTGTATCGAAACAGCGATTGATGCAGAGGCCTTAAAAGAAATTGTATCTGTACTACAAAAGTATCAGATGCATGCATTTCTCAAAGGTAAACATTTCATATATACACAGGAATCCTATGATGAACGGTTTTTATACGATCATATGAACGAGTGTTTTCAAGATGATTATAAAATAAAATCCTATACGCAAATACCATGGGATGAACTTGCAATCGTTGCGAAGGATGTTTTGAAGATATTGGTCTATCATAAGGACGAACATCTTCTTGAACAAGCAAGAAATGAAATAGAATGTATAGAGAATTGTGACATAACAGATTATCAAAAAATCAGCTTTGATATTACTGCTAAAGGGATACATAAAGGAAACATCATAAGAACAGTCTTAAAAGAAAACGGATTTACAAAAGAGAACTTCATGGCGATAGGCGATGGGAATAATGATATTCCTATGTTTGAAGAAGCTAGTATTGCTGTTGCGATGAAAAATGCAACAGAAGAAGTAAAGAAACATAGTAGTTATGTAACAGAGCATTATCTAGAAGATGGTGTAAGTAAAGCCATTCATCATTTTATAAACATATAGGGCGTTTTGAATCTTAAAAAAGTACATCAAATCCAAAGGGATGAGGTGTACTTTTTCTGTTCTAGTAAGAAGATGGCACATAAATATATCATGTATTTATCGACGTTGCTTTACGAATAGGTTACGCACTTCATTTCTTAATTTAGAAATGAAGTTCTTACTTGGTATCATAGGAATAAGAAAGATAGGAGTATCCTTTATTGGTGGTAATTGAAAAGTCGTGAATATAAGGTTATATTCATAAGTATCTTGCATAATAAAATCTTGATAACGGATCTTTTCAATAATAACTACTTCTGCAATATGAGCTTCAATCAATGAACAGGCATATTTTAATTCACTAAAACGATGTTCATATAAAAAGAGTACACGTAGTGGTTGGAGTGTTTTTTCTATAGCAGAGGCGATATGAATCGCAATATAGGCGATTTCATCATCTGGAAGTATAACATTACATAGTTCCTTTGTAATTGGATTGATGTTGGCTGCTAAAGCATAGGGTTCATGAAAATCCTTTTTAATTTGTTCGCAAAAGGGATTGTAGTGATCATAGTAAAAGGCAGTTTTCTCTAGTATTTTTGAAAGATGATAGAATAGTCCGGATTCAAAATTTTCTTTGTCATTGATCGCATAGACGCTGTAAATGATAGAAGCAAATTTCTCGATTACTTGTTTTGCTTGCTTATTTACTAATGAGGAATTCACGATTTCCGTATTTGTGAATTTTAAGGTCATAAATAAGGATGTTAAATAATAGATTTCTTCATCATAGATTTTAATATGAAACAAGGATTCTAGAGTATGCTTAGAATCGGATAGTTTTCGTATGAAAGAGAAGGATTGAAGTTTATCTTTGTCGTGTTGGGAAAAACTAACATGTCCACCTTGTTTTATACGATCTATTGAAATATAAAACATAAGACGTAAGTACGATTTGTCATCAATAGCGAATACGATGTTATTTTTTTCTTCAAACTTTGTAAGGATAGATAGTATTTTCTTATTTGTGCTGTTTGAGGAATAAGCATTTTCTATATATTGCCTGAAGTCATTTTGAATGATTGTAATCTTGTTTGTGTGAATGAAATGAAGAAGTTGATACAAAGCTTTTCGTCTTCTTTTCTCACCCTCACTTAGTTGGATACCTTTTTTATGATGTACAGTTAATTCTAAATCAAAATCTTTTAAAAAGATATTTGCTTTTTTAATATCTTGATAAAGAGAACTTCTTGATACATAAAGTTCAGATTCTAGTTGATGCATACGGATAGGATAGGAGTTGTGCAAGACTTTAAATAAAAGATAGTACACACGTTCTGCTGGGAGAGATTTTACATTTTCCGCAATCTTCTTATGAAGGTGATGTTGTAATAGCAAAAGTTGATCTTGATTCCCCAATAAAGTGTAGCCAGAACCTGGTTTACTTATCAATTCCACATGAAAATCAGTCAATACTTCTTGCGCATAAAGTAAATAATTACGAACTGTTTTTTCTGAAATATTAGAACGTTCAGCAATTTCTTTTGCGCTTATGTAATCACTATAAAGGATTATATCTAGAATCTTATAAAGAATCGTGCTTTTCATAGTATCCTCCATCTTGCTACTCTTGAAAATTATACTAATATCATCTATTCTTAGTATAGCATAGAATTCTATAAACTTGTTTGTACAGTTTTACCTTATCGTAATGGTAATTATTGAATAATACAAACGCTTACAATTATATATAATGGGATTATCAGGAGGATAGTTTTATGAAAGAAAAACTTAAAGGAGCATTTCAACAATTTGCTGGTGCAATGATGGTTCCTATTATTGTACTCGTTATGGCTGGATTCTGTGTAGGATTCGGTGCACCACTTTCCAATATTTTATTGGAGAAAGGAAGCTTTCTTCAAATCATTTTCTCTATGATTTCAAATATAGGAAGTATGGTAATGAAGAATTTACCGTTTTGGTTTGTCATTGGTATATCCTTTGGTTTAGCCAAACAGGAAAAGGGATGGGCAGCTTTCTCTGGATTTATCATGTATATGTTGGTCAATGTATGTATCAGTACATATGCAGGAGCAAATGGTTTCACAGCAGAAAGTGTTACTGTAAAAAATCTAGTGGATACAATGGGATATACTGTAAATGAAGCTAAAGATTTCTCAAGTTTATGGACACAAATAGGGGGTATTTTTACCTTAGATATGAGCATCTTTGGAGCGTTGGTTATCGGTATTGTGACAGGGATTGTGCATAATAAAATGTATGCATTAAAACTACCGAACTTCTTATCCTATTTTGCAGGACCACGTTCTGTTATTATGATTGCGCCACTTATTGCGATAGTTTTAGGGATTATGTTCTATTATGTATGGCCGTTCATGGCAAGTATCATGCGTATGTTAGCTACTTTGATTTCAACATCGGGACTGTTTGGAACATTCTTATATGGAGCATCCGATCGTGCCTTGTTGCCTACGGGACTACATCACTTGATTACCTTACCATTACGATATACTGATTTAGGTGGAAGTATGATGGTGGATGGAACCTTGTATGAAGGTATTAACTCTATCAATATGGCGCTTACTTCTTCCGTTGATGCGACTGGTTATTTGATTCGAGATTTTACATCTGGAAGAATCTTATCTAATTTTGGTTCTTTGCCTGGTGCTGCCCTTGCGATGTACGTTTGTGCACGAAAAGAAAATCGAAAGAAAGCGGCAGCTATCTTGATTCCTGTAGTCGCAACTGCATTTCTAGTGGGTATTACAGAACCAGTAGAATTTACAATTTTATTTGCAAGTCCATTGCTTTACTTCCTTGTACATGTTCCACTTTCAGGGTTAGCATTTGTCCTAACAGAACTTACAAAAGTATCTATACAAGGATTTGCTACTGTATTTATGATACCGAATCTATTACAACCAGATAAGGTTCATGCTATGTCTTTACTTGTTTTAATTCCACTTTTCTTCGCAATGTACTTCTTTATCTTCCGTTGGGCAATCTTGAAGTTTGATATTAAGACTCCAGGAAGAAAAGAAAAAGAAGGATTCAAACTTGTAGGGAAAAAAGATCTAAAAAAAGATACCTTAGAAAATAAAGATATTGATATTAGAAGTATGGAGATTACAGAAAACTTAGGTGGAAAAGAAAACATTGTACTTGTGGAAAACTGTGCGACTCGTTTGAGAGTGAGTGTAGTAGATAGTACGAAAGTTTCACCAGATGAAGTTTGGATGGAATCACTTGGGGCAATGGGTGTTGTGAAGTTCGATACAAAATATCAGATTATATTTGGACCACAGGTAATCAGTATTGCCTCAGATTTAAAGAAATATTTAGGCATAAACTAGGAGGTAGATTATGATATATGCTGTAGTTGGAGATAACATGTTCAATGGATTAGAAATTATAAAGGATTTTTATTTCATTGTTGAAGATGGAAAAATTCTAGAAGTAGGAAATCGTGTTGGTAAAGAGTTTCAAAATATAGAAGTCATAGATGTAAAGCATCATTTGGTAACACCTGGATTGATCGATTGTCATGTGCATGTATGTGCGGATCCTTATAATTTTGGTTTTCATAGCACACCATTAGAAATGCTGAATATAGTAGATACCAATCTAAAAACATTATTAGCTCAAGGCATTGTATATATTCGTGATGTAGGAGCACCAGAAGAAGTAACATTCACTGCAAAGCGTTTATTAGCAGAAAAGAAACTATCTGGTCCAGATATGAAAATCAGTGGACAAGCGATATGTGCCACTGGTGGTCATGGTTGGCAAATGTCTTTGGAAAGTGATGGTGTTGAAACGGTTAGAAAAGCAGTTCGTACCAATGTGAAAAAGGGTGTTGATCTTATCAAACTTATGGTAACTGGTGGGATTAATACAAAAGGGAATGAATTAGCTCCATTGGAGCTCTCTGAGGATGAAATTGGTATCGCCGTAGATGAAGCCCACCGTAGAGGCAGAAAAGTTGCTGTACATACACATGGACGCACAGGCATTGCATTATGTTTAAAACATAATGTAGATTCTATCGAACATGGTTTATTGATGGATGAAGAGTTGGCAAAGATAGCAAAAGAAAAAGGAATCTATCTTGTCCCTACCTTATCTGCTCCCTATTTTGCGACCATGCGAGGATTGAAAAAAGATCCTACATCAAAAAGTTTTTTGAAATCTAAAGACGTTATGGAAGTACATAAAAAAAATGTATTATATGCATATAAAACGGGTGTAAAAATGGCAATGGGTTCTGATAGCGGAACTCCATTCAACGGTTTTGACACGGTGTTAGAAGAACTTGTATTATTGTATGAAAATGGAATCGACGCCTTAGATGTATTACGTATGGCAACCTATTATGCAGCAGATCTAATGGACATTACACAGACACACGGATCTTTGGAAGTAGGAAAAGTAGCATCCTTCCTCATCTTTGAAAACAATCCGCTTACAGACATGAAAAATATTCATAGTTTAAAGAATGTATACAAAGATGGTATTAAATGGCATTGAATGGATTCATAGTAAACTCCTTTTCGAACATTGAGTAAACTAGATACTTAATCGTTCAAATCCATTTGTGTAAGAGCATATCTATTCCCAAGGTAGAATGCTCTTTTTATATTTTAATAAAGAATTACATTGTCATTTGAAGTAGGAAAAGATATTTGGGGTAAAGAAAGACGCAATGGGATGATCCTTTAATGCGCATGAAAGTCATCATGTATAATGGTTTTTTTACATCATTACGTGTATTCACATCCTTTCAGAGCTTTATATACAACACAACAAAAGAGGTACCATTCCAGTAAGTCCAGTAAAAAATGATGACACGTGGCTTTTCACAACTCATTTAGTCGACCCTAAGACTGGTGATAGGATTCATAAAACAAGAAGAGGTTACAAATCGCTCCAAGAGGCAGAAGAAACGGAATATAAATTTAGAAGGGAATACTTCAAAGCAAAAGTAGAGGGTTGTCAAATTACATTCAAAGAAATGTTCATCAAGTATATGACATCAAGAAAACAAAAAATCAATCCTACGACTTATAAAAAATGGCTGAATCTGCACCCTATGGCGCAAAAAAAGATTCTCATTTGAGAACCTGTGTTTATATATGGTAGGGGTGGCAGGAGACGCAAGGTCGACAATCGATTCATCTTTTTTTAAAGGCTATGCGCAACACACTCTGCAACCGTGGGATAATCTAGTGTTGTGAGTTGATTACACATTTTCCATAATTTCTATTATTTTCGCTACCAAAGTGACGATTTTTAGTGTTTGCACTCAAAATGTACATCATTAGCAGTTTTAAAGTTTTTTATTTGAATTAGCATTTAACTTTAAAATTATTATTTTTTCAAAAACTTGATTACCACGTTCAATCATGAGATGTCTTTTGCTCTTTGTTATCTCATCGCTTACTTGCTTTTTTGTCAATCTGTATGTAACAACGAGACCTATTATAGAAACCTAAGATGGAATGATTATTGATAAAATAGCAGAATTATCATTTAATACTTCTAATTGTATAGGTTCAGTTAAAATTATGAAATTAGTCCTCCGAATAATGTTGATTTGAAATACATATTAATACTGCATTTCTAAATCATTGAAGATAATGTAGTAGTTTTTCTACCATTGTTTTTTCTAAAACTATTTCATTAATGAATGTGATTTGTTGATCTAGTGATAAAATTTTATGGTTATTCAAAAAAAATTCATGCATTAAACTTATTTTTCCATTGTTTGCCTCATGACTTGCAACAATCATATCATCTTGGCTTATTGGTGATAAATCCAAATCAATGCCTATTACTTTAGCAAGGCATTCAATAAACTCTCGCTGCGTTCTTCCATTTCCCTCACGAAAAGGATGCATTGCATTTATATCAGCAAATAGTTCGACTAATTTCTTAATTTTCGTTTGAGTGTCGTTTCTGAGATAATAATTCTCATTTTGAAGTTTTGTAAAGATGTCCTTTGCATATGATTCTATAAACTGCGGTAAACAAAACATATCCGTTTTAGCAATTGCAACCGTTCTTATATCGCCAGCCCAATAATAGATATCATGAAATAAAAATTTATGGATATCTTGTAAATGTTTTAAATCGAAATTACCTTTTACGGGATTTTCAATTAATTGATATTGACGTATTGCTACAGTCTTCTTCTCAACTTCATGTAGCTTGTTTACATCATGTATACCCATTTTATTGATTAGCGCTTCACTATCTGAATAGCAATAATTAGGAGTTTTTTCATAATCATATTTGAATTTAATGTCCATTACTTATTCTCGCTGTACTGATTGATAATCATCGCAATCTCTTGCTCAGGGGTGCTGATACCATCAATGCATCTTCTTAACATGGCTTTGTCATCCTCTGTTAATGGCATACCTTCCATTGCCATGGTACCATTGACTTTGCGAATTATTTCTTCTGCTTTTTGGCCCATAATATCAACTCCTTACTATATATAGTATACCATTTTAAGATGTTATTTTCTATGGGTTAAAGCAAAATCTGCTTATCATATGAGAATTTATTCTTCTAGAAATTAATTGTATTTATTTGCACTCCACTACTTGTAAACACATCCTTTCAGAGTTTTAAATACAACACAACGAAGGAGGTGCTTGCCATGTCAGTAAGCTCAGTAAAAAATGATAATACGTGGCTTTTTACAACTCGCACCAAGAGGAAGAAGATGTGGAATATGAATTTAGAAGAGAATACTTCATAGTAAAAGTAGAGGGTTGTCAAATCACATTCAAAGTAATGTTCATCAAGTATATGACATCAAGAAAACAAAAAATCAATCCTACGACTTATAAAAAATGGCTGAATCTGCACCCTATGGCGCAAAAAAAAGATTCTCATTTGAGAACCTGTATTTATATATGGCGAGGTGCCAGGAAGCTTCATATAAAAAGATTCAATCCTAAGACGGATAGAATCTATTCAAAGTTCTAGTAGGATAAAAAAACGAGCTCTTAACTCGTTTTCTTTACCCTATTCGTTTAGGCACTTTTCTTGTTCTTAGTGATATATGATATTGTTTGAATAATAATCAATAAAGATAAGAAGCTAAATAAGGATATAAATACACTGTTTGTAATAACTCCTGAGGCAATGACCACAGAACCATCTAATACAAATAGGATAACACTAATCTTTAGAAACTTGAATACATGTTGTACTAGTAAGGCAATTACATCTGTTCCTCCTGTTGCACATGCATGATTCAAGGCAATACCAATGGCACTACCTACAAGTACTCCTCCTAATATCCCAGCAACGATAAGTTCTAGTATAGGATGAATATCCTTTAAGAATGCAGTGGTATGGATATTAGGAATGAGTTGCATGAAGAGTGGTGTTACTAGAGTGATATATAATGTTTTAATACCAAAGCTTTTTCCAAGAACAATTGTGCTTAGAACAAGCAATGGAATGGATATACAAAGTGACATTGTGGAAACAGGAATTCCAATGATCGTAGAGCATACTAAGGATAATCCTGTAATTCCTCCTGGTGCAAGTCCTGTTGATGTGAAAAAGAAATTAACGGCAAGCGCCGTTATAGCAGCGGCAAATGTGATCCATGCATAATCTATGACAAAGGCACGGATCTTGTCTTTTGTAAAAGAACTCTCGATGGGAGAGTCCTTTATAGGATTATAGTCCAAATTTTTCTGCTGCTGCATCGATTGCAACTCTACATTCTTTCACACCTGCTGCTGCGCTCTCAGGATGTTTAAAAATGGCAGAAGATAATACGATTACATCTGGATTACATTCGATTAATTTATCCATGTTATCACTACGTAAACCACCATCTACAGCAAGTTCACATCTTGGATTTTTCTCATCAATCATTTTACGTGCTCTTTGTACTAAATCAATTGCACTTTTTCTCCAACCCCAGTTGTCTTTTCCATCGGTTTCATCAACACCGTGTGTTACGATATGTAAACGATCGATATCATAAATACTTTCTTCTACAAAGCAAAGTGGTGTGTAGCATCCTAAAGTTAATCCAACTTTTAAGTTGTGTTCACGGCACCAGTTGATAATATAAGCAAGTTGTGCACCGATGAAATGTTCTGCAGGGATAATTAACATATTCGCTCCTGCTTCTGCAATTTGTTCGATGAACATACGATCCATACTTACTGTATAAATATGACATTCAATATCTTTATCTGTTTCTGGACGGATACCAGCAATGATTTGGTGACCTCCCATAAGCTTCATATTTTGAAGGTCATGCATATCAGCTGCATCTGAGTGAATATAATCAACTCCTGCGTCACTTACCTCTTTTACTAAATCTGCAATTCTTCCATAATTTACATGTGCTAAACCAGCGGCAATTTTTATGTGTTTCATACGTTAGTCCTCCTCTATCTCGCACCCTTATTGTACGCTTTTATAAGGGGCTTTCGCAAGATATCCCTCGATGTAACATTATCCATATCAATAAGGTAAATAATCAACATTCGCGTAACCAATTACCACAATTAAAAGGTAACGCTTTTTCTTATGAAAGCATTGTAATAACCATTATAATTGTATAAGATAAAGATATCAATTTAGGAGGTAATGAAAATGTTCGGATTTAAGAAGAAAGTAGCATCAAGAAATGAACTTTTAGCGGTTGTGGATGGTACATTGATATCCATTGAAGATGTAAAGGATCCTGTATTCTCACAGAAAATGATGGGGGATGGATTCGCGATAGAATCAACGAGTGATACAATTTACGCATGTGCGGATGCGAAAGTAACAATGTTATTTCCAAGTAATCATGCGATTGGTTTAGAATTGGAAAATGGTATGGAAATCTTAATCCATGTGGGTATTGATACTGTGAATGAGAATGGAAAAGGTTTCTCTTGTATGTGTAGCCAAGGTGATATGGTAAAAGAAGGACAACCTTTATTAGCTATGGATCGTGCATATTTATTAGAAAAAGGATATGACTTAACTGTCATTGTTATCTTTACAAATAAGGATTCCTATAAAGAATTTGAAAAAGAAAGTGTTACAAAAGTAACTGGTGGAGAAGACGTAGTCGTAACATACACTGTATAAAAAAAGGGCATTGCAACTAGGTGTGCAATGCCGCTTTAGAATTTAAGGGATCATTTTTCAACTTATAGAGTTCTTTAATCGCATCTTGTAGATGATGGATATCATAATCACGCAATAAGGAATTTACTTGAATACAAACAATGTTTGCTTTTAGGTTCAATTCAATTGTGGTAATAATTAAATCGATATCATCTAGTTTTTTCTCATAAATGGAGAAAAAGGATTCTTGGGATACAATGTGAACTTCGGGTATTTGTGCGCTAATCTTTTCTTGAAGTAGATTTCCTGCACCATTTCCACTATGGGCAACAAGTATTGTGTTCAAAGGCTTTTTCATTCGTTCGATAGAACCCGCAAGGTGAAGTGCTAAATAGGCAATTTCATCTTTGCTAATGGTACAGTGGAAATGTTCTTCCATGAAATGCATGCTTTTCTTTGTAATTTCAAAGGTATTTGCATAAAGGTTAAGTATTTCTGGTAATAATGGATTTTCATTAGGAATACCATGGCGAAAGCGCATGATTGCTGGACACATATGGGTATAGATAGCAGTACGAAGCTTGTCATCTTTGTTAAATGGAAGTTGTAGGGTTTCACTCCATGTGTGTAATAAGCGATCGGTTAATTGCTTTGCTTCTTCTTTTTCTTTGATGTTAAAGTTATCACTGCTTTGTAGTGCTAGAAAATATACTTGTAAATAACGGATTTCCATTTCTGGAAATTTGATATTGTAATGATTACCTAAGCGATCACAAAGTGCTCTTGTTTCTTCGTAAAAAGGTTCGCCTTTTAGTTCCGTTAAGAAGTCATCGGAAAGATGTACATAATGTTTGTCTTGGATACGAAGATACGTAACAAACATACGAAGAAGAGCAGGAATGAGGGATTGAAAGGTAAGCGATTCAATGTAGCGATTATTTGAAGAGAGTACACAACGCATGAAATCATGGATTTCATCATCACTTACTTCAAGTCCTGGAAATACCAAAGTTCCATCACATGCATGATGCTCATTTCGGATAATGTCTAGAAATAGTTGATACCCATTATCTCTTAACATCAATTCTAATAAGAAACTACGAATATGGCGTTCCTTTCCTTCCAGTATAAGCCCGTTGTTGTTCTTACGGTGGAGTTGTAATGTGTACGTCGTTAATAAATCATCCAAAGATAAAATATCTTTATGGATGGTTGCTCGAGATACAAATAGCTGTTGACTTAATTCATATATTCGACAGTTATCATAGGAACAAAGTTGCATACCAATGAAAATCTTTCGAGATTGTGGAGAATAGTCCACCATGGTATTATTCTTCTCATTGATTTTTTCCATCACATGTAGCTTTGCGCTTTTAGAACCTTCGATAAGGATACCTACTCCGGTTTTCTTAATCAGTGAAAGTTGATTTTCTTCCAACCATTCACCAACAAGTTGTAGGTCATTACGTATCGTTTTATTTGATACTTGAAGCACTTCACTTATCTTATCGATTGTTATATAAGAATCTTGTTTTAAAAGAGCATCTACAATTTTTATCACTCGTTTATTTAACATTGGCATCCTCTTCTTTCTAAAGAAACTATACGAGGGAAGTAGAATCTTGTCAAGAGTACATACCATAGGAATCAACTTATAGGAGGTTATTATGAATAAAGAAAAACTTTTTAAAGTAAAAGAACAAATGTTGCAAGATATAGAAAAATTAGTTGCGATAGCATCATTGCCAGACGAAAATAGCAAAACTGATAATGCACCATTTGGAAAAAATATTAGAACATGTTTTGATGTATTTAAGGAAATTGCAGAAGATAAAGGATTTTGTGTAGAAGATGATCAAGGATATGCGATGAGTGCAAGCATTGGCGAACAAGAAGAATATATTGGAGTCCTTGGACATTTGGATGTCGTAGAGGCTGGAGATGAAGCTTTATGGGATACTCATCCTTTTCAAATGGTAGAAAAAGATGGCATTCTTTATGGAAGAGGAGTGAACGATGATAAGGGACCACTTATTGCGGTACTTTATGCTGCTTGGTTGATTAAAGAAGAGCAACTTCCTTTACGTTATGCGATACGTATTATCGCAGGTGGCGCTGAAGAAACTACTTGGGAGTGCATGGAACATTATTTTCAATCACATAAACAACCTGTTTATGGGTTTTCACCAGATGGAAATTTTCCTATTGTAAATGGTGAAAAAGGAATCTTACAAATACGATTTACCTTTCCAATCACCAAGGATATAGAAATTCATGCAAGAGAGAGATACAACTATGTGTGTGATGAACTACAAGTAAACTATCAAGGAGACACAAAAACTTATAAGGGTAAACGTGCTCTTTCAAGAAATCCTCAGCGAGGAGAAAATGCAATTTTTGCATTTGTCCATGACTATAAGACACAACAGATGAACAGTGGTGCACAATCATGTATGGATATGATACATGATGTATTCTTGGATGATTTTTATGGAGAGAAAAGCGGGTTATATAGTGAGGATACAGAAATGGGGACAACGTCTATTTGTCCTATGTCTTTGACATGTGATGATTCTTTATTCGAATTATGTGTGGATGTTCGTTATGTAAAATCTACGAGTTATGAAAAGATTTGGGAACGTCTACAAGAGATAGCCTCTACATATGGAGCAACTCTAGAGTGTATAAAACATAAACGTTTATTGTTTGTGGAAGAAGATAGTCCTCTTATTAAGGGATTGAAAAATGCTTACGAGCGTGTGATGCATGAAGAACCTGAGGTACTTACCAAAGGTGGAGCTTCTTATGCAAGGGTGTTGGATCGTGGAATCGCATTTGGAGCTACTTTCCCAGATGAAGATCCAAAACCGCATATGCCAAATGAATGCATGCCAATCGATTCTTTATTAAAGGCATGTGAAATTTATTATGAAGCATTGTGTGAACTAGCATTAAAATAAATTGATTAAATTTTACCACATTGATACAGTAATGTACTCATTCATTCCTACCTAGCTTTGCCTTTCTTTGATGCTAAAATGAAAGCGTAAACAAAAAGGAGGATACGTTATGAAACACATTCAGGCAAAGCTTCAAACATTTGCCGGGGCAATGATGGTACCAATTATTTTGTTAGTTTTGGTTGGTTTCTTTGTAGGTATTGGTAGTGCATTTACGAACTATATTTTACCTGAAGGAAATATCTTGTACAACCTATTCACCATGATCACGAACTTGGGATTCATGTTCATGAACAACTTGCAATTATGGTTTGCGGTAGCAATTGCCTTCACACTAGCCAAGAAGGAAAAGGGATGGGCAGCATTCGCTGGACTCATCATGTTCTTCTGCTTCATTAGGGGTATCGAAGGTTGGGCAGCATTAGATGGGTGGAACGCAGAAACCACAACGGTAGAAGCACTTGTAAAGAGTGGTTATACAGAACAAGCTGCATTAAACTTTAACGCATTATGGAGTTCTTCATTAGGGATTTATTCTTACAACATGGGGATCTTCTCAGGTATTGTGACAGGGTTATTAACTGCAGCTATTCACAATAAGTTTGTAGATACAAAACTTCCAGCGATGTTCGCATTCTTTGCAGGGACAAAGATGGTCATCATCATGGTTACATTGATTTCAATTCCAGTAGCAATCGGCTTCTATTATATTTGGCCATTTATTGCTGGTGGATTACAGAACATTACTACATTTATTCGCTCTAGTGGACTCTTTGGAACCTTCGTGTTTGGTACATTAGATAAGATGTTATTGCCATTTGGTATTCACCATTTGATCGCATTCCCAATTGAATATACTAAAGTTGGTGGAACGATGATGATCGATGGTGTTATGTATGAAGGTGTTAAAAACATTATGAATGGACAAGCTGCAAGTGCAGATGCTACAGGATACCTTGTTAGAAACTTTACAAATGGACGTTTATTATTCCAATTAGCTGGACTTCCAGGTGCTTCTTTTGCGATTTATCGTTGTGCGAAAAAAGAAAACCGTAAAAAAGTTGCAGCACTATTGATACCATCTGTATTTACATTAGCAATGGTTGGTATATCAGAACCAATTGAGTATACATTCTTATTCGTTGCGCCAGCATTGTATTGGTTGGTGTATGCACCATTATGTGGATTATGTTATGTGGTTGCAGAACTTACAAATATTTCTATCAATGGTACAGCATTATTCTTCATGATTCCAAACTTGTTTCAACCACAGAAAGTGCATGCACTACATGCATTATGGTTGTTGCCAGTAACATTTATTGTATATTACTTTGCATTTAAAGTATGTATCTTAAAATTCAATTTAAAAACCCCAGGTCGTGGAGATGACAATGATGACATCAAATTGATGAGCAAGAAAGAGTATAACGAATTAAAAAATAGTGAAACAGGAGATTCTTTTGAAGCTCGTATTATTGAAGCCCTTGGTGGAAAAGATAATATTGAAACAGTAACTTGTTGTGCAAGTAGATTGCGTGTTACTCTAAAAGATGACAGCCTTGTTGCATCAGATGACAATTGGAAAAATTATTTAGAAGCAATGGGTGTTGTAAGAGGTAAAAACTCCATTCAAGTAATTTATGGAGTACGTGTTGGTAACATTACAACAGCTGTAAAAGATTTATTACATTTAGATTAAACAAACAGAAGGAATGCCACATTTCAAAATGGAGGTTATCATGAAAAAAAGAGAGATTGTAAAACAGAAAAATAAATCAAAGACAACGAATAACTTTAAATATTTGAATTATGCAAAGAATGCATGTATCATTATGATTGTTTTATTCCTTGTCTATGTAGGAAGCTTAGCAAATGTTGGGAACACTTCTATGGAGTTGTTGTTAACGAGCAATCCAATCGTAATCACAGGATTTATCATCTGTGGTGCGAACTTATATATTTGGTATGTACTAAAATGGTTCATCAAAGATATTCATAAGTTAGAACATATAGAAAGTGCACGTATAAATATTATCGTAATGATCATTGCACAATTTATATTGATGAACTTTATCTCTGCAATTCTCATGATTCTCTCCTTAGTAAAATATTTTCAATGGAATCAATTTTCATTGAAAAAGGCACTAAAAGAAATAAAGAAAGAAGGACAATTGGTTGTCTTAGTAGTAAGTATCGTTGTTCTAATTATGTTTATCTCTCTTGTATTTGGAATCTATTTCTCTGTACGATAAGTTATAAATGTTCATCTTCATTTATGGAAAAAATCTGCATGTATTGCAGGTTTTTTCTATAGATGATGTTCAAAAAAACAAGTTGATATAATCCTTCATGATATAATAGAATTATATCAATGAAAAAGTACATTTCAAGGATGATAAAATAAGAGGGAATTATGAAGAAACCAATGAAGAAAGTTATGTTATCGATAGCAATTGTACTTGCTGTTTATGGGGGTGTGTTATCGTGGCTAGATTTACGTGGGAATTTTTTTGATATGATAGTTTTGTTGATGTTTCTTGGGGTGCTATGTTTCACAATATTATTGATTTTATGGTTACCAGAATTAAGAGTTCACTGGAACTCAAAAGAGTATAAAAAGAAAATGGCAACATTAAAACCTTCTTTATTGACACGTATATGTATGTGGAAGGTACTTTGGATGAAATGTATCTATCAATATGTTTGTTTATCTTATTTGAAAAAGAAACCACATCATACACAAGCTATGATGGAAGATGTATTGTTTCTAATGCAATATGAATCTATAAAGAAACACTATGTACCAATGTTGTATTATAAAATACATATAGTTAAGGAACAAATATACGTATCTTTTTTAAGCGATTTAATGAGTGTAAAAGATTTGAAGGATGTTTGTGTATATTATCGTAGGCTTCCTGATTATAGTAAATTTATGCCACTATATAAGAATATGTTGAGAAAATATCAAAAGCTTACACAAGAGGAATTACGTGAAAGAGTTCTAGATATTTTAGAAAAGGAAACATTAGATACAGATTTCTTTTGTATGAAAGAATGTCAGAGTGATAAACATCTAAGAAAGGCAAGAAAGGTAACGTTCGAAGAAGAACATCCAGTAAAAGATTCTCTCCATATGATTCTTATGTGGATGACATGGATGTATATGTGTGCTTATGTGTTTCTTGTTTTTGGTTGCATTCTTCTCCATGATAATAGAGTTTTCTTATTGTTGAAAGCTTTTCCTTTGGTTGTTATATTTGCTTATATTATATATGTCTATGATGTATATAAATTTCGGAAACCTACGGAATTTGAAAAGGCTGAAAAAGTAAATGAATAATTTTTTACATATCATATAGAGGTATCTTTAACAGGCTTAAACCGTAAAATATACGGTAAAATATCATTGTATTACCGAATAATTTACGGTATAATGTGATTGGTGATATAAATGAAGAAAAAAAATTATATTTTTCCTGAGCATTTAAAAGGGATAGAGATAAAAAGAATTAGAATGCAACTTCATATGACACAGAAGGAATTTGCGTCTCTTTTAAATGTGGATGTAAGAACTGTTGAAAAATGGGAAACCAAGAAGGAACCGATAAAGGGAGTTATAGTTGTCATGATAAAAACATTACAATTATATCCTCAAATAATAGAAAAGGTTCGTATACCCGATATGGAATATCCACTTCGTTTGTTTTTTATGCATCATGAGGATATTTGTACAATCATTGATATCGATGAACGAAATCATAAAGTTAAAGTAGTGAATTATAATCCAAGCTTTATTTATTCAGCGTTTGGTAATAATCATAATCCGAATTATGAGGATTATCTTGAGTTTTTAAAATCACGGTGTTTTCCGTCTGAAAGAAATCATATGAAAGCAATATTAAAAGATTTAGATTTGCCATTTTATGATCCATATTTAATAATTGAGAAGACAGAGGGTAGAATGGCAGAAGATGATTTTTGGATTAAGATAGAAAGGATGTAAATACATGGTAGAGCTTTTTGAACAAGATATTAGAACACTTGATCGACAGTCTTCTAAAGGAAATTAATCCAAATGGCGTAATCGTGATTTATGGTATAAGGCAGATTATACTGGTTATGAAGGATTTAGTGAATATGTTGTTTCAGAACTTTTAAAATATTCTTCTTTAGAAGAGAATGAGTATGTATCTTATGAACCAGAAGAAATCAGATATAAAAAACAATTATTTTTAGGATGTAAGAATTTAAACTTTTTGCCAGAGGGATGGCAAATTATCACTCTAAGAAAGATTATTTGAAAATTATTTTGGACAAAGTTTATATAAGAGTATATATGGTATACAAAGCAGCGAAGAGCGAATTAAATTTATAGTTGAACAAACAAAGAGAATTACGGGTTTAAAAAATTTTGGAGTCTATTTAAATAAACTCATAACAATTGATACAGTATTCTTAAATGAGGATCGACACACACATAATATAGCAGTTCTATTAGATGAAATGGGCATCTTCCATTTATGTCCAATATTTGATAATGGTGCCACATTGCTATCTGATACGACTTTAGATTATCCATTGAAAGACTCTATATTTAAACTTATGAAAGAGGTAAAGGCAAAGACGTTCACGAGCAAATTTGACGATCAACAAGACGCAATGGAAAAATGTATGGGTATCAAGTATCATTTTCCTTCACTAAGAAGGATGTGATTGAAATTATTGACAATGATAAAATCTATGATGTAGCTATAAAAGAGAGAGTGAAAAATATTGTTTTGTATCAAATGGACAAATATTCTTATTTGTTCCACTAAATAGAAGCCTTGTGCTTCTTTTTTCTTTTCAATTCAAGCATTCAATGGTATAGTATATGAGGATATTTATGCCATTTTTGTGTGCATAATATAAATAGTAAAACGAGCGTAACTGGAGGTATTTATATGAGCGTTATGATAGAAAGATTAGAAGGTATGGTGAATCGTTATCATGAAATTAATGAAATGATGATGTCGCCAGAAATTGTATCCGATAGTAAACAGTTGGCGAAACTTGGAAGAGAACAAGCCGATTTAACACAAGTTGTGGAAACTTATCAGGAATATAAGAGTAGAGCAGAGGCTTTGGAAGAAGCGAAAATCTTATTAAGTGAAGATGATAAAGAAATCAAAGAAATGGCAAAAATGGAAATCGAAGAATTAGAACCAAAGATTGAAGAATATTTGGAAAAATTAGAGATTCTTTTGATTCCAAAAGATCCTAACGATTCTCATAATGCGATTATGGAAATACGTGGGGCAGCTGGTGGAGATGAAGGAAATATCTTCGCAGGTGATTTGTTCCGTATGTATAGTAGATATGCAGAGAGCCAGGGATGGAAGGTTGAGATGATTGACAGTGAAGTCTGTGAGGCTGGAGGTTTTTCTCTAATTTCTTTTATGGTGAAAGGAAATGATGTATATGGGAAGTTTAAGTTTGAATCAGGTTCTCACCGTGTACAACGTGTACCTAAGACAGAAAGTCAAGGGCGTATTCATACATCCACTGCGACTGTTTTAGTATCTCCAGAAATCGAAGCTGAAGATTTTGATATCGATATGAACGATTTAGAAATTGAAACTATGCGTGCAAGTGGAGCCGGTGGACAGCATGTCAACAAGACCGATTCTGCAGTACGAATCGTACATAAACCAACGGGGATTCAAGTAAAATGTCAAGATGGTAGATCACAACATGAAAACCGTGCGACAGCATTGATGACAATTCGTTCTCGTATTTATGAGGAACAACAACGTAAATTAGAAGAAGAACAAGGGGCAGAGCGCCGTAGTAAAATTGGAACGGGAGATCGTTCTGAAAAAATCCGTACGTATAACTACCCTCAAAATCGTGTGACAGATCATCGCATAGGGTATAACGTCAATCAGTTAGATCGTATTATGGAAGGTAGAATGCAAGATATGTTGGATGCTTTGATTAGTGCAGATCAACAAGCTAAAATTGCAGGACAACAATAATGAGTACGTATCGTGAAGTATTAAAAAAAGCGCAAGCGCAAATGGAAGAGGCAGATCGTGGTGAACAGTCTGCATTTCTATATTTATTAGAACTAACGAATAAAGAAGCACACAATCTTTATATGGAATATGATGAAGAAATGCGTGAAGAGGATATAAAGACTTTTGAAGATGGTATCCAACGTCTTGTGAAGGGTGAACCACTAGGGCATGTCTTAGGCTTTGAATGGTTTTATGGATATCGTTTCACTGTGAATGAAGATGTGTTGATTCCACGTCCAGAAACAGAAGAATTAGTTGCGAATATATTGGCGTCTTATGATGAATATTTTTCAGGCGCTACGAATGTAATTGCAGTTGATGTAGGGACAGGGAGTGGAGCCATTGCGATTTCTGTAAAGAAAGAAGAACCAAACATTCATATGATTGCGACGGATATTAGTGAAAAAGCTACAACGGTTGCGAAAATGAATGCACAACAAAATGATGCAATTATTACGACGATGGTAGGAGATATGTTAGCTCCGCTAATTGATCGTGATATTAAAGTTGATATTCTTATTAGTAATCCACCCTATATTCCTAGCGGAGAAACGATGGAAGATAGTGTCGTTAATTATGAACCTCATGTGGCTTTGTTTGGTGGAGAAGATGGACTTAAATTTTATCGTATGATATTTGAAAATGCACACAAGGTTTTGAAAGAAAAAGCGTTTATGGCATTTGAAATGGGATATGATCAAAAAGAACGTTTAAGTGCACTAGCTAGCGAATACTTTCCAGAGGCAAAAATTGAAGTAATCAAAGATTTGAGTGGAAAGAATAGAATGTTATTTGTGTATGTAAATTTATAGAGTGGAAACACTCTATTTTTTTTTGTTATTCAATAAAAATATGGGGAAATCTATGAATTTTAAAAAAAAGTAAACACATAGACGAATATATATTATAATTAGCTAGATAGAATAAATGGAAATTCAAAGAAAGGGAAATTTAATTCTTTGGTTATTTCTAAGTTATTAGATAGGGGATAAATTATGCAATTTATTGGATTAGATGAAGCTTTTTATGAGAAAAGAATGCAACATAAAATACCTTTTGAAAAGAAATTCAAACGTCAGCGTTTGGCAATAGGATTTGCTGTTGCTAGTATGATAGCAGGTATGATTTTATATTCCTTTGTACCGATTACAAAAGGAAATGTAATCGTAATTATCTTTGTGTCATCTGCTATTCTTGGGATTGCTTGTCTTTCCTTAGGTTTATATACATCTTATAAAGACATGAAGCCTTTTTGGAATTTAATGAAATTATACAATCAACCAGATCAGATTACGGTGTTTCCAGATTTTCATATGGAAATAAAATCGTATACGGGTAATTATATTGATATGAGTTATGTTCGTGCCTTTCATAAGAATACTGTTCATGATTCCTTAACAGTAGAGTATTCATACGGTAATCAAGGTGGAAATTGTCCTTTGACATATGAAATATCTTATGGGATGAAAGATTTGGCAACCATAGAAACTTTGTTAAGATTTAAAATTAAATTACAGAAGAGCGAGAAATTTGCGAATGATTCTATGAAAAAGATATTTCAAATGGAACCATCACTACGTAATCGTTTGTTTGTAGATGAATTGAATTCTGGAGACTTATTGATGCCGATTCGTTTGGTAGAAAAATCAGAATATAATGAACACTGCATGCTTTTGTTTAATGATATTTATGTGAAGTATGAAATTGATGATCAAGGCTATCTTTGCATGTATACATCTAGGCAAGAAATGAGTAAACAAACACTTCAAGAATACCCACAAAGTGTTCATGTGAGTGTCAAACATGTTTATTCTCTCCTTACTCAGAATTATTCCTCAATATTCAATGAATCAAATGCTGACTTTTTTATAACCATTAATCGACATAATGAAAAGGTAAATTTAAGTAGAGTTCAATTAAGTAAGATGTTACTGATACAAGAACAAGATAAAGTATCACAGTTATATAGAGCGTGATGAAAGGGAAAAACAATATATGGCAATTATAGGAATAGATTTAGGAACTACAAATTCTTTGGCAGTAGCGTTTCAACAAGATGAAGTAGTAATGATACCCAATGTATATGGTGATTATTTAACACCTAGTGTGGTAAGTGTGGATGATGATGGACAAATCATCGTAGGCAAATCAGCGAAACAACGCCTAATTACACATCCAGAAGATACCACATCCTTATTTAAAAGAAATATGGGAACAAAAGAAAAAGTAAGACTTAAGAATCAGGAATATTTACCAGAGGAGTTATCTGCATTCGTTGTGAAGCAATTGATTTCAGATGCAAAAACATTTCTTCAAGAAGAAGTCAGTGAAGTTGTTATTAGTGTTCCAGCATATTTTGATAACGAACAAAGAAGCGCAACGAAAAGAGTTGGAGATATCTTAGGAGTAAAAGTAGAACGTTTGATCAATGAACCAAGTGCTGCTTCCATTGCTTGTCATTATGGAAACAAAGAAGATGAAGCATTTGTCGTATTTGACTTTGGTGGAGGAACACTAGATGTAAGTGTTGTGGATTGTTTTGATAATGTTGTAAGCATTTGTTCTATTGCTGGAAACAATAAACTTGGCGGAAGTGATTTTGATAAAGTAGTTGCCTTGGATTTTTGTAGAGAACATAACCTTTCTTTTGAACAGTTAGAAAAGAAATATCAAGAAAGTTTATTGTTTAATTGTGAGAATGCAAAAATCGCATTGCAAAACCAAAACGAAACTACCATTGAAATGTATTTGAATGAGAAACATTATACGTATATACTAACGAATACAAAACTAGAAACATTAGGAACGCAGTTGTTTAATAAAATGAAAGCAGTTATTGCGGAAGCAGTAAATTCAAGCGGATTTGATAAAGATGAAATAGATAAGATTGTTATGGTAGGTGGGTCTTGCCATATGCCAATAGTTTCTAACTTTTTGATTAAATTGATGAAAGTTGATGTGTATGAAAATGTAGATAAAGATTATATGGTCGCGAGAGGTTTAGGTATTTATGTAGGGATTAAACAGAGAAGTACAAGTATTAAAAACTTAGTGCTTACCGATATATGTCCTTTCTCTTTAAGCAATGCCGTTTATAATAGTGATAATTTAGCTCGTGATTTATCTTCTGTTATCATTTCGAAAAACAGTGTGCTTCCTGCCGTTAAAACAAAACCTTTTCACACCATTGATAAATCACAAAAAGAGGTCAGAGTTTCCATTTATCAGGGAGAGGGTATTTATGCAGATCAAAATAAGTTATTGGCAGATCATACAATTAAGTTACCTAATAATGGAAAGATAGAAGAATTTGATATCACCTTCATTTATGATATAAACTCCATACTATGTGCAGAAGTTCGTTTACATTCTACAGGACAAGTGTATACATTTGGAGTTGGTGATACGTATGTTTCAACGGAAAGCATCAATAGTATCAAAAATGCTTCTCTGAAATTGACGCTTGAGCCAGAATTGGAATATATCAATGAACAAGTTGCTCGAATTATGGAGGAAAGTTCTGTACAAACTCAAGAATGGGTAAGGGAGAGATTCCTTGAATTTACAGGATTGATGAACCAATACCAAAATAATCTACGAAAAAGAGCGATCCTTATGAAGAGAATGCAAGAAATAATTGATAATCTAAAAGAAGAGATGAATCATAATGAATTCTTCAATGTGGAGGGTGAAGATGAAGAACCAGGAGGATACCTTTCATGAAGGATGCATGGGAATTATTAGGGATTGCACCTACTGAGAATAAACGAGCAATAAAAAAAGCTTATGCGAAAATGCTGGCGAAATATCATCCAGAAGAGTACCCAGAAGAATTTATAGAAATACAAAATGCATATCAAAGCATTATGAATTCTCTTGAACGAGATTACAAAAAACCTGAAAGTCTTTCTAGTGATTTAACAGAAGGATTTCATAAAAAAGATACTATCTATTTGAAGACTCCTTTTGTCGAACAAGATACAAGGAGTGATTTTGACAAAGAGTTACCACAACAAGATATTTTTCCTGATTTAGATATTGAAATCATACATGAAGAACAACCTAAACAAGAAGAAACTATCTATGATGATTTTGATTTATCTTGGTCGTTTCAGAATCAAGATACTAAACTAAAAAAGGAACATGTAATATCTGATTTAGACATTGAAATCATTCATGGAGAAAAACCTAAACAAGAAGGTGAAACACTCTATGATAATCCAAATATACCTGTAAATCAGAATACAAAAGCCAAAAAGGAATATGTAAAAGAAGTTTACAAGCAAGAAGATATTGAAGTTAAACAGGACAGTGAAGAGCAAAATCTAAAAGAATATTTATATCTACGTTTTGCAGAACGTATAAAGTTTTCATGTAGAGCGGATGTTATGAAAGATCTAATTCTCAATCAAACCTTCTTTGATGCGATAGGTGATGAACAGTTTTATATCAAAATTTCAGCACTTATACGAACAAATTATGCTCGTTTTGATAGTATTACGAGATCCTTTTTATACGATGCATTTGATTATATTGAAAAAAGTTTTAAGTATTCAAATTCTGATGAAAACAGTATTACAAAGTTTATTTTTGTAGAGAATACTCGTAAGCAAAAAGAGCACGCTGCAAAACAAAAAGCAACGAAAAGAAATACGTTTATTTATGTAATGTGCATGATTTTAGTATTCTTCGCAGTTCAATTTATTCGAAAAGGGGAACAAACGAAAAAGCAAGAGCAACAAAAACAGATGCAAGATTCCTATCTGCAACAAAAAATAGAAGAAAATAAAGAAAAAGAAGAGATAAAAGAAGCAATGCGTCTGAATGAAGAAACATTGGAATCCTATATGTTAGAAACACATAATAGTGCATATACTTGCACATTGTTCGATTTAGCATATAAACCGAATTCTTTTATATTTTTCAATTGCGCGGAAGAACAGAATGCTGAAAATAGGAAAAATGGACGTGTTAAAATTGGTGAAGATCGCTTGATTACAGAAATCAATGCGTTTGATGAATTTTTAACCACAGAGGAATAGTCAGAATTTACTTTGACTATTCTTTTTACTTCTATTTTATGGTATCCTAGATAAGAAAAGAAATGAGGCATTTTAATGATAGAAAAAGTAAAAGAAATCGCACTTCAGGCAGGCACCATGATGTTGCAAGGATTTGAACATATAAATGAAAAAACAGATGTCGCAAATATTGTGACAAACAAAGATATTGAAATTCAAGATTTCATCGTAGAAACGTGTAAAAAGATTCTTCCTGAGGCAACTTTCATTGCGGAAGAAGATGAAGTTTACCAAGAACAAGATGGTTATCAATGGATCATAGATCCAATTGATGGGACAACAAACTTCGCATATGATTTTCATCATAGTGCGGTATCCATAGGGTTATTAAAAGATCATGAAGTTATCTTAGGGGTATGTTATAATCCATATTTAAAAGAAATGTTTTATGCACAAAAGGGTATGGGTGCATATTTGAATGACAGAAGTATCCATGTGAGTAAACAGTCGCTTTCAAAGGCATTGGTGTTATGTGGAACATCACCTTATTATAAAGAAAATAGTGATAAGACATTCTTACGTATGAAGAAAATATTTATGGCTTCTAGGGATATTAGAAGAGGTGGAAGTGCGGTACTTGATTTGTGCTATGTTGCAGCAGGTAGAGCGGATGCTTATTATGAAGAAGTATTATCACCATGGGATTATGCGGCAGCATCTTTGATTCTACAAGAAGCTGGTGGAGATATGTTTATCATGAATGGGAAGTGGGGATTTAACGCACCATTAGGTATGATTGCAGGAAACAAAACAATTGTAGAAGAAATACGTGAATTGATATGCTTTTAAAGTGCTATTGTAGGCAGAGAGGAGAACTTTTATGATAGATGTAATAGTAATTGGTGGTGGACATGCAGGTGTAGAAGCAGCATTAGCTTGCGCTAGATTACAAAAGAAAACTGTATTATATTCTATGCATATCGATATGATTGCCTCTATGCCATGTAATCCAAGTGTAGGTGGTCCTGCGAAAGGAATCGTTGTTCGTGAGATTGATGCCTTAGGAGGAGAAATGGGAAAAGCTGCAGATGCGACTGCTCTACAGTTTAAAATGTTGAATACTACAAAAGGACCAGGAGTACAATGCCTTCGTGTACAATCTGATAAAATAGCCTATAAGAAATATATGCAAGATAAAGTACTGCATCAAGAGAACTTAGAAGTGCGCGAAATGTGTATACAAAAGATACTTGTGAAAGATGGTAAGGTTACAGGAGTTTTACAAGCAGATGGAAATGTGATGGAATGTAAAACCATCATTTTGACATCTGGTACTTATATGAGCAGTAGTGTTTTGGTAGGACATACTTCTACATCCATTGGACCTGAAGATGAACCTACTACAAATGAACTTTCACAAAGTTTACGTGATTTAGGGATTTCAACATTCCGTTTAAAAACGGGAACACCCGCAAGAGTATTAACATCCTCTATTGATTTTAGTAAGACGCAACCCCAACCAGGAAGTGAAGACTTTATTTCATTTTCTACTGAGACAAAAGAAATTCGACCATTTGAAAAACAGGTCTTATGTTATTTAACTTACACTTCTCCATTAACACATCAAATCATCCATGGCAGTTTAGATAAGTCTGCTATGTATTCTGGACTTGTAAAGGGAGTTGGACCTCGTTATTGTCCAAGTATCGAAGATAAATTGGTACGCTTTGCGGATAAAGAACGTCATCAAATTTTCCTTGAGCCAGAGAGTGAATCCTTGAATACAACCTATGTGCAAGGGTTCTCTACATCTATGCCCCATGATGTACAAGAAGATATGTTACATTCTTTGCCAGGGTTAGAAAATTGTATCATTGAAAAATATGCTTATGCGATTGAATACGATGCAGTAGATCCACTTCAGTGCAAAGCAAGTTTAGAAAATAAAATAGTAGAGAATTTATTTACTGCAGGGCAAATCAATGGAACAAGTGGTTATGAAGAAGCTGCAGGGCAGGGATTAATGGCAGGTATCAATGCTTGTTTGAAGTTAGATGGAAAAGAACCATTGGTATTACATAGAGATGAAGCATATATCGGAGTATTAATTGATGATCTTGTGACGAAAGGAACTTTGGAACCTTATCGTTTATTAACGTCACGTGCAGAATATCGTTTGTTGTTACGTCACGATAACGCAGATCAAAGATTGATGGAATATGGACATGAAATCGGTCTTATCAGTGATGAACGATATGACGGATTTAAGAAAAAAGGTCAGGATATAGAAGAAACGATTGCTTATTTATCTTCTATTCGTTTTACTCCAAAGTCGCAAATTAATGAACATTTAAAAACACTTGGCTATGAAGAACTAAAAGAAGGTATCAGTGCACAAGAATTATTAAAACGTCCAAGTATAACGATGGATGTTTTACGACCTTATTTGGATAGAGATATCAATGAGCATTTGGCAAAACAAATAGAAATTGAAATTAAGTATGAAGGCTATATTAATAAAGCGAAACGAGATGCACAGCATTTACATCAAATGGACAATGTAAGGCTTCCAGAAGATATGAATTATAATGAAGTAGTAAACTTATCTTTAGAGGCAAGACAAAAGCTTACAAAGATAATGCCTATGACGATGGGACAAGCATCCCGTATATCTGGGGTAAATCCAGCAGATATTGCAGTCTTGGCTGTATATTTAGAACAGAAGAGAAGGGAATCCTAACTCTTCTTTTTGATGGGAAACATTGATGAAACCCATTTCGTGGAGTATAATAAAAGTAACAAAGACAAGGAGGTCATTTCTATGGGAAACAAGACCATTATTACCATCAGTAGAGAATTTGGAAGCGGCGGTCGTGAAATTGGACAAATGATTGCGAAACAACTTAACATTCCATTTTATGACAAAGAATTGATTGAGATTGCGGCTAGAGAAAGTGGCATTGATAAGGAGCTATTTGAAGAAAATGATTCTAGAACAAGCAAAGGATTTCATTTGCTTGGGGCACTTGGATATTCACTAGGTGGACCATTATCAACAATCACGGAACTATCATTAAACGATCGATTGTTTATGGTTCAATCACAAGTTGTAAAACAGGTCGCAGATCAAGGACCATGTGTGATTGTAGGACGTAGTGCGGATTACATTCTTAGAGATCGTGATGATGTATTGAACGTATATGTGCATGCGAATATGAAAGATCGTAAAGAAAAAGCAATACATTCTTATGATGTAGATACGCGTGATATTGAAGGTTCTATCAATAAGATTGATAAACGTCGTGCAAATTATTATGAATACTACACCGATCGCAGATGGGGACAAGCTGAGAACTATGATATTTGTATCAATTCTAGTACGTTTGGACAAGAAGGTACTGCGGCAATTATTATCGATTTAGCAAAGAAGAAAACAATATAATATTCATGAGGCAGGTCAAATGACCTGTCTTTTTAAATGAATTGTGACGAAAATCTGTCGAAATACGGAAGGAAAAATGAAGATTATAAAGGATTGTCCAAATACCATAATTTCACAAGATTATTTGACATATTATAGCTTGGAAAGATGCTATACTACGAGTAGAGGTACACAAGGAGGTTTCTACATGCAATGGAAATTGACTCACAAAAATCAAAGAGAATGTATTGAAAATGAAGGTGGTAAAACATTAAGCTATGATCCTAATTTAGGTATTAAGATTATAGAACGGGATGGATATGCATTTAAAGATTTGAATAATAATGGAGAGTTGGATCCTTTTGAAGATTGGAGATTGCCCTTAAGTGAGCGAGTAAAAGATTTTACAACAAGGTTTCATCTATGGCAAGAAGGAGAATGCTTATACTATAAAAAAGGAAAAATTGCGTTGGATGAAAATTTCTGTGAGTTTATGACGATTTATCAGAATACAGAAATTATGCAAGAATTATTAACTATCAACGAAGAAGATAGAGCGTATTTAAAAGAGAATTCAATTGTAGCGATGTTATTGTTGATGTTTGATAATGACTATGACACTGGAAAAGAAGACTATTTATTACAGTTGATTATGCAAAGTATGGACTTGGGTGTATTGGAAAATATTCTATATTCTGTAATGGAAGCATTGAAGAAGTTTATTCAAAAAGGCTACCAACAGAGCTTACATTCAATTGTTATACAATAATGAAAAGGAGATGTTATCGATGATAATATCTCCTTTGTTTTATGAGTTTTCGTTTTTAGTTGGATAAATAACACCACGTACACGGTGTAAGGATTCACTCGTTCTGTTTTCATCGTGAAACATTAAAATAACAAAGAGTGCATCTATAATTGCTAGTTGTGATATACGACTGGATAAAGATTCTGATCGATATCCTGTTTCTTCAGATGTTGAAATAAATACAATGTCTGCCATTTTCGCAAGTGCAGATAAAGGATAACTCGTAATGACAATCAGTTTTGCGTTGTTCTTCTTAATAATTTCTGCAAGATGAATAGCTTCATTTGTTAACCCAGTGTGGGATATAAGCACTGCACAATCTTCTTCATTTAGTAAGGAAGCTTGCATAAGTTGCATATGGTAATCCTGTGCATGCTGTGTACGTACAGGAGATCTTAAGAACTTATGGTAAGCATCAAAGGCAACTACATTAGATCCACCGATTCCAAAGAATGTTACCATACGTGAATTTTGAATTTTATCTACAGCGTCTGTTAAGTCTTTTAAATCTAATAAATTCTCTGTATCATTAAGTGCTTGTATACTGGATTCAAATACTTTTCTGGCCATAGAAAGAGCATTGTCTTCTTTTGTGATGTTCTCATGAACTGATATTTCTGCATCATATTCTTCTGTAAGTAAATCATTTCGAAAATCACGGTATCCATTATATCCAAGTTTACGAGTAAATTGAAAGAGCGTAGAATCAGCCATGCCTAATTCATTGGCTATTTCATTGATGGTACTTCTTGATACCTTCTTAGGATTATCTAAAAGATAGTCCGCAATGATTTTCTCTTTCTTACTTAAATCACGGTAAATTGTCTTTATTTTTAGGCGAATTGATTGTTGCATATAGTAAGCCCCCTTTTCTTAATAATAAAAAAATATTTTTTTTATTATGTCTTAAATTCCGTTAATAATTCGGTTTCTATATGTTTAGAATATCATATATTCCATAAAAAGTAAATGCGAAAACACGATAAGTAAAGGCTTATTATGGAGTTGTCAAGCAATTTGCAATTAAAAAAATATTTTTTTATTAAAATCTATTTACAAAAAAATAATTTTTGATATAATGTGAGTGTAATGATTGGAGGCGCTTACATTATGGAAATAGCTTTAATAGGTCTAGGGAAGATGGGCTCGAATTTAGCACAGAACTTAAAAGACCATGGACAAACAGTAATTGGTTTCGATTTAAATGAAACTGCTCGAACTCAATTACAAGAATTAGGGATTGAAACTGCTTCATCCATAGATGAGCAATTGGGTAGGATGCATGGAAAAAAAATAGTTTGGATGATGTTGCCAAGTGGAAAGCCAACGGAAGATACGATTTTGTATCTGATGGATAGAATGTCAAAGGGAGATATTCTGATAGAAGCAGGAAATTCAAATTATAAAGATTCTATGAGAAGAGCTGCCCTCGTTTCAGAAAAAGGAATTCAATATTTAGATGTAGGGACATCAGGAGGAACATCCGGTGCACGTAATGGTGCTTGTCTAATGATTGGAGGACCAAAAGAGGCCTATGATTATATGGCCGACATATTCACTTCAATATCCGTAGAAAAGGGATGCACATACGCTGGTAAAAGTGGAGCGGGTCATTTTATGAAAATGGTTCATAACGGAGTTGAGTATGGAATGATGCAAGCCATTGGTGAAGGTTTTCAGATTATGGAAGAAAGCGAGTTTGGGTATGATTTACAAGCGGTCGCAGAAAATTGGAATCATGGTTCAGTTATAAGAGGTTGGTTGATGGAAATCATGGAAGAAAAATTTGGTGATCAGCCACATCTTGAAAACTATCGGGGAATTGTAGATGCATCGGGTGAGGCAAAATGGACGGTTGAAACTGCACTAGAAATGGAAGTGCCAGCACCAGTGATTGCATTATCACTTATGATGCGTAATCGTTCAAAAGAAGAAGACAGCTTCTCAGGAAAAGTAGTTGCTGCACTTCGAAATGGATTTGGCGGACATGCATTTGTTGCATCCGAAAAAAAATAAGAAAGGGATAAATGATTATGGAACTTACAGTTATTCAAGCATTATTGATTGCTATTTGGGTAGCCTTGATTGAATCAAGAATTCTAGGGTATGCTACCTTAACACTTCGTTTCTCACCATTGATGACAGGATTTATGTGTGGACTTATTATGGGAAATATTCCAGATGCAATGGTTGTCACAGCTGCTATACAGTTGATTTACATGGGAGCCGTTGCTCCTGGAGGGACACTTCCAAGTGAACCTTGTATTGCTGCTGCTATTGCAGTACCAGTTGCACTTCTTGGAAATTTAACACCTCAAGAAGCAGTTGCAGTTGCTGTACCAGTTGGTTTATTAGGAAGTTACTTGTATCAATTCCGTTTCTTCTTAAATACATTCTTTACAAAGTTCATGGACAAATATGCTGCAGAAGCAAATGACAAAGGATTAACATTCTCAATCATGGGAATACCTGCTATCATTTCTTTCTCCCTATTTATTCCATTGGTATTTATCGCATTATATTTTGGAGCTCCAGTAATCTCATCTGCAATTAATACAATTTCAAGTGGACCACTTATTCATATCCTAGAAGTTGTTGGTGGAGGATTAGCTGCTCTTGGTATCGCGGTTATCATGCATGTTATTGGTAAGAAGAGCCTATTGATTTTCTTCTTCTTAGCATACTTCATGAGCGTATCATTTGCGACACTTAAAATCAATACTGTTACATATGCAATCTTTGGATGTATCTTAGCAGCGATGTATATTCTGTTTACATCAAAAGAAACAGAATAGAAGGGAGGATAAATCAATGAGTAATGTAAATATTAGTGAAGATGTAAAACAATACATGGATGAAGATGGTACCATCATAGCGGACGTGTCTGTTATGACAAAAGAGGAAAATAAACCTGATCCGATTACCAATAAAGATTTATTAAAATCTTGGTTTCGTTGGTGGTGGGCAAATGAAGTTCCACATACATTCGATAGAATGTTAGCTCCTTCTTTCTTGTTTGGTATGATGCCATCATTAAAGAAACTATATAAAGATAAGATTATGCGTGCAGAAGCATATCAAAGACATTTAATGTTCTTTAACACACAGGCAGTATGGGGTGGAGGTACATTAACTGGTATCGCTATTTCATTAGAAGAATCACGTGCAAAAGCATTGCATGAAGGAAACGTTGATGAAGCAGTAGATAAAACTTTAATTACAAATACCAAAGTTGGTCTTATGGGTCCTTTGGCTGGAATTGGAGATGCGATTGACTCAGGAACTATTCAATATATCTTTATCGCAATCTTCTTACCTTGGGCGCAAGATGGTAATGGATTAGGTGCTTTACTTCCATTTATCTGCTTTGCAACCGCAACCTTCGTATATGGATACTTCTTTACAAAAATGGGGTATTCTATGGGACGTAGTGCTGCGAAAGAAATCATGACAGGAAATAAAATCAAATCCATTATCAATGGATTGGGTGTACTAGGACTCTTCATGATGGGAATTATGGCTGCACAGTACGTTAAATTATCAAGTGCATTAAAGTTTACAATCAACGCCAAAGAATTTGTTATTCAAGATATTTTAAATACAATCCTTCCTGGTTTGATTCCACTTGTTGCTGTACTTGCACTTTATTTCTACTTTGATCGTAAGGGATTAAAAATTACAAGAGGTATGATTTATTTAACAGTTGCGTTGATAGTGTTAGCAGCAATTGGTATACTGTAAGGAGAAAGAACAATATGGCAAATCGTGGGTTACTCGTGATTACACATGGCAAGTTTGGAATTGAAATTGTAAAAAGTGCGGAAATGATCATGGGTCCTCAGGATGATGTACATGCATTGGCTTTGCGTCCAGGTGATTCTGTAGATGATTTAAGAGCACAAGCATTTCAAGTAATTGAAGATAATGCGCAAAAGGGTTTAGAAACCATTGTCTTATGTGATTTATTAGGAGGTAGTCCTTCTAATGTAGCATTATCTTGTATGTCGAAAGGTGACATCCGTATCTTTACGGGTGTTAACCTACCGATGTTAATTGAAATGTTACAATGGTACAAAACAGAAGAGGATTTAGAAGTACTATTAGGGAATGTTAAGAAAACAGCGGAAGAGGGAATCCGCATTATTGATCGAAATTTCTTGAAAAACAGATAAGCTAAATAGGAGGCAATCATCATGGGAAAAATTAATTTAATGAGAGTAGACGACCGTTTAATTCATGGACAGGTAATGACAAAGTGGTCCAAAGGTATGGGCACAAATGCAATTTACGTTATTGATGATGTAACTGCAGCTGATGACTTTATGAAGGATATTTATATTTCTACCAATTCATCCGCAAGTTTAAAAATTAAAGTATTTAGTTTGGATGAAGTAATTGAAGAATGGAATAAAAATGAATTTGGAAATGATAAAGTAATCTTATTATTCAAGCACATTAAAGATGCGAAAAAAGTAATTGATGCTGGTATACATACCGATACATTAAACATTGGTGGTATAGCAAAGAAAGCAGATGCAACCTTTGTAATATCCACTGTAGGTTTGACACAAGCAGATGGAGAATTGTGCAAAGAAATTCAAGCAAATGGTGTGGAAGTATATTTCCAAATAGTGCCAGATACTGCGAAAGTATCTCTTAATGAAGCACTGAAGAAGTTATAAGAGGGCTTCCTTATGGAATACAAAATTGCAATCGTCAATTCTAGTAGCTTTGCCACTCGTTTCCCTTCCCAGATGAAACGTTTAGAAACGATTGGCAGTGTGAATAGAATCAATGTATCAGGTACCATGCATGGAAAAGAATTAGCAGAGGCATTGAAGGATTATAACATTATCATTAGTAGTGTTACTCCTTTCTTCGATGCGGAATTCTTCGAACATAAAAAAGACGTATTGATTATTAGTCGTCATGGTATCGGTTATAACAATGTTGATATCCAAGCAGCTAAAAAGGCAAATACGCATGTTACTATTGTTTCGCCATTGGTGGAAAGAGATGCAGTTGCGGAAAATGCGGTCGCAAATCTTATGGCAATTATGCGCCAGGTTACTAGATCATCAAAAGCAGCAAGTGAAGATCGCTGGGTGGATCGTGCTCAATTTGTGGGACACAATATCACTGGAAAAACAGTAGGTGTAATTGGTTGTGGAAACATTGGAAGTCGTGTTGCGGAAATTCTAAAATTTGGTTTCAACACACGTGTTCTAGTTTGTGATCCCAATGTAGATAAAGAGTGGGTAAAGAAATTCGATATGGAAGTTTGCGACCTAGATACACTAGTACGTAACGCGGATATTCTTTCATTGAATGCAGCTTTGAACGAAACTTCTTTCCATATTTTATCGGATGAGTGTTTTGATAAAATGAAAAAAGGTGTTTATATAACGAATACTGCGCGAGGAGATTTGCTTGATGAGGAAGCTGTCTGTAGAGCGCTAGATAAAGGAATATTAGCAGGTCTTGCGGTGGATGTAATGCATGAGGAACCAGCTTCTAATACACATCCTTATTTCGCTTATGAGAATGTCATCGTGACACCTCACACATCTGCCTATACCATTGAGTGTTTAGAAGGTATGGGAGAAAAATGCGTGAGTGATGTAGAGCATGCGGTGAAGGGTGAACCATTGGAATGTTTGGTGAGTCGATAGATGAGTGGTTACAAATTCGTTATCTTTGACATGGATGGTTTGATGTTTGAAACAGGAAGATTAGCTTATGAAGCTTATCTACGTTCGGCACAACATTATGATTATGAGATGACACATAATGTATATTATTTACTAACTGGAAGAACCAATCATGATATCATAGAAAGCATGAAAGAATTATATGGTACACAGTACGATGTAACATCATGGCGTGCTTTGATGGTAGAAGAGAAGGCAAATATTCTAGAAGAACAAAAACGTGTTTATAAAAAAGAAGGTCTTGTGGAATTGTTGGAGTATCTTCATACACAACGTATTCCTTGTGCAGTAGCTTCCAGTAGTAAGCGAGAAATCGTTGAACGCTATTTGGAAGTTGAAGAATTAACAGGACAGTTTGATTATATACTTGCGGGGGATGAAGTCCATCAAGGAAAACCATCGCCAGAGATATTTTTAAACTGTTGTAAAAAAGCAGGAGTAAGTGCACAAGATACATTAGTTTTAGAAGATTCTATTGTTGGGATTGAGGCAGCACTTGCGGGGAACATGCACTGTTGTTTGATCCATGATGATATTACAGATATGCCAATACGTCATGCTGGTATCCCTCTAAAAAAGGATCTTCGTGTAATACCGAAAGAAAACGTGAACCCAACCTATCAAAAAGATTCATTATTAGATGTCATAGAAATATTAACATCATAAGAAAGGCGAATTATTATGAAAGAGGAATATATTGTACGTGAGGATATTGGGAAAATATTAGCAGCAATTCTTGTATATACATTATTTGTTGCAGGTCTTGTTGTAATCATCCTTGTAAAAAGCTTACCTATTTTGGGAGTGATGCTATTGGCATTACTCGCTGGATTGTTAAGTTTAGTGATTTTCTCCAATGTTCGTAAACTTCTACACCCTGCAGATATGTACAAAATCTGTAAGGAAGGAATTTATGATTATACAAAAGAACATGAACCCCTCTTTCTAACTTGGGAAGAAATCATGAAGGTGGAAATGTTAGCGAATAACTCTTCTTTGCAAATAGGGATTCTAGCAAGTAAAACACTAGAAGAGCGAGAAGAAATGAACAAACGAATGAAAGAAAATCTGCGTGAAAATGGAAATCGTGTCTTTTATTCTATCATGCTAGATGGCTTTCAATTTCATAAAAAGCATTTTCAGGAAATCTATCAGGAAATTAAAAGATTCGCCATTATTGGTAATCCAAATATCGTTTGTATCGATTATGAGGATCCTATCTTAAAAAGGAAAAAGAATAAAAGTAGTAAGGGAATATTATAGATGTATAGAGAATGAGGACTCCAATAGGGGTTCTTTTTTTGTATGTGTAGAGTATGAGTAGTTTTCCACAAAATGATTTCGTGACTAAAAAGTAAAACAGTTAGTGCAACTTTTATGAACTGTTTGTAATCTTTTAGAAGGAGCAACATTTTACAAAATAGTTTTTTATAAATGTGAAAGCGATAAAAACGAGACGTAACTCCTTGGTTATCACACATGCGTTTAAAATATAATTTCATACAAAGTATACAGAACGTTCACTTCCAATTTACCCTCATGAAGTCATCCAAATGTTAGTATAAAGTGGGGTTATAGGAGGTATTATATGAGATACATGAAGCAAGTTAAAAGGGGTATTTGTGCAAGTCTTTGTATGCTACAAATGTTTGCGGTACAAGGAAGTTTATGTTTTGCTCAAGGCGAAACAAAGGTTGTAGAGGCAATGACACAGGAAAAAATTGATGAGGCAAATAACGCCTATAACAATGTAGAAACAAAAGTTGAATTCTTAACGATGTCAGATACGGAGTTTATGGCGAAGCCTAGTAATCCTAAGGATAGTCAACAAGTAAATGTGGAACAACAAAATTATTTGTATGAACGTATTGCTAATTGGGCGCAATCGAAATCGTTTGATGTACAAGCAATTATGGTAAATGGGGATGTCGTAGGATGCAACGATCCTGAAAACACTGCTCATAATAAAGGGGATGATACCATGGTAGAAGGATGGTATCGTGCAGTTGATCAAGTACTAAGTCAGAACTTTGGGGATGATGTAAAAGTCATGTTATCAAGTGGTAATCATGATATTGCAGATGTTATGGGAGATGTATTTGATGAAAACCATAAGGATGATGACACATGGTTTTATGGAGATAGTGATAGTAAATATGTAGGAAATTTTCACACGGATGTGAATGGGTTTGATTTCATTACTTTGGATTATAATGGAGAATACAACTATGGTTATACTGGACAAAGAAAAGGATATCAAGACTTTTTGAAACAGACATTACAATCCATTACATCTGATGCAGATTATGATGTATCAAAGCCTATTTTTATACAGGCACATAGTGGATATGCTGGAACATCTTTGGGAGGAGAGTTTCATTCGGATTATGATACGATGGGAAATGATTTACAAACCATTTTAAAAGATTACCCACAAGCAATCATATTTTCTGCACATACACATTTTTCTGTAGAACAAGAAACATCTATTTATCAAAACAAGTTTACATTTGTAGAAAATGGATCTATGAACTATATGTACTTAGATACACCAGCTGACTTTGTGGAAGGTGGTTACTTTAATTCAAATACAGGGAATAAAGATACTACGGAAAGAACTTGTAATTTTATTTCTATATTGGAGGATGGCTCTACTGTTATTCGTCGTTTTGATGTATCTAATCAACGTTGGATCGGAATGCCATGGGTAGTAGAAACAGCAAAAGGCAAAGAAGGCTTTCAATATACCAATGATACTCGTAGTACAATCGCACCTTGGTTCGATGAATCAGCAAGCATTACGACACAAGAAGTTCTTGAGGAAAGTGTTGTTTTAAACTTTTCGCAAGCATATGATGATGAACTTGTAAATTACTATGAAGTTCAAATTACAGATGCAGCAACGAATAAACCTGTAAAAGTTAAGGTTCGTCAATTACCTGATAAAAGTAATACAGCTACAAAAGCATTTGAAGGAACTTTCAAAGCATATTCAAGATTCTATTATCGTCCGAATGATATGAGTTTTGATATAGAAGGGCTGGAACCTGGAAAAACTTATCAAGTAGTGGTGAATGCAATTGATGATTTTGAAAATCGAAGTAGCGTAGCTTTACGAGGTGAGTTCAAAACCGCTGGAACAATTTCACTACCTTCTGTAGATGGGCCTTCATCCTTACCAGATAACATTGAAGAAGGGAAATATCTTGATATGAACTTCGATGGGGATTTGAAAGATAGTACATCGAATACTACAACAGCAATCGCAAATGGAAATATTTCTTTCGTGGATAGTTTTCATAAAGAGGGTAAGGCAGTTCGTATAGGAAGTACACAAAAAGATTACATTGATCTTGGCAAAAGAGAAGAATGGAATCTAGGAACAGATAAAGATATTACAATTAACTTTTGGTTAAAACTAACAAATCATAATGGATATGCGGCTATTCTAAGTAATAAAAACTGGGCGAATTATTATCGAAAAGGAATCAATATAGCGCCAGAAGCTACCAATACATCAAAACTAGAATTTGCTTTAGGTGATGGAACAAATGGAGTTTATTCTACTGGAGTTGTGGAGAATTATAAAGGGAATTGGCACATGATGAGTTTCAGTATTGATCGCGAAGCACAAATCATGCGTACGTATTATGATGGTGTTATGGTAAAAGAAATGAGTATCCAAAATATAGGTGACGCAACAAGTAATCTAAATATGATGATTGGTACGGATGCTACAAAGAGTTATGGGAACATAGGGTTTGATATGGATGATCTTTCCATGTGGAGCCGTTCACTAAGTAGTGATGATATTCTTGCATTATATAATACATCTTTAAATTATAACGATGACATTCAACAAGCCATTATGGTTGGCAAGAATTTACAAGATGAAATCAAAAGGAACCAAGATAACGGTCAAGTATATGAAGAAGCGGTTTTAACTGAATTAAATGACGCACTTAAAATGGCAGAAGAAGATATCAATGGTACGTTGTCTGTATATGTCCAATTAAAAAATGCCATCGAGGCAGTACAAAAGCAAGCAGTATATTATAAAGTGCAAGTAAGCGCTATTCATGGAAGTATTACTCCTCAAAGTACAAAGGTAGAAAAAGATGGTACTGTAAGCTTTACATTAACACCACAAGATGGATATCATATCGAGCAACAACAAATCATCCTAAAAGGAAATCAAGCATTTGAACTAGCTGGGAATACGGTAACTGTTAAGAATGTTAATGCTGCTGTTGATATGACAGTAACTTTTGTAAAAGATAAGGATGAAGTAAATGAGCCTGATGAAGATGAAGAGATTTATCGTGTCTTAGAAAGTGGTGATAAAAAAGTACAAATCGAAGGAATGTTTGATAAGGACATCACTTTAAATGTAGATACTATATCAAATGAGGCAATGCAAGAAATTTTAAAGGGAGATAAAGATTTAGTTAATCTTAAAACGTTAGCAGGTTATAATATCAAATTGAATAAACAAGGAAAGACTTTACAACCTAGCGAAGATATTGTAATTCGTATAGCATCAGAAGAAACATGGAATAAAGAAAAGCTTGCGGTCTTACATATTGATGATAATGGAATATGGAGCTGGTTAGAGACAGAAGTAAAAGATGGCACTGTGGCCTTTAAAACAGGTAGTTTGTCTAAATTCTTAGTGGTGGAAAAGGATGCGATAAGTTCAAATCCTTCGGATGAAAAGGATAAAATTGAATCTGTTCCTAATGAGAAAGCAGAGGAAAAGAAAGACAAGGTCTCTACATCGGATACTACCAATATGAACTTGATGATACTGGCTCTTGGTATTTCATCATTCGCAATCATTTTGATTTATAAAGTATCAAAGAAGAAACAAAATCTTTTATAGGAATAATAGACCTATTTCATTTATCACAAGAAGTACAGCGCTAAAAAGTGTTTGTGCTTTTTTTGTGATAGGATGTAAATTTATAAGAATGGTGGAATGTCTTGATATAAAATTTTTATTGATTTACAGTTTACATAAGATGACAAGAAAAGAGAGGAAGATGATTTTGAAACAGTTTGGAGTTCTGTGTTTGATTTAAAGGATTGTATGATTTATCGTGCGGAAGGTGATCCAAGAAAAAAGAAGTTTATCGAGGACAAAAGATTACATGATGTTATAAATAAAAGAAAGTAGGATATCAATGATAAATCCTATATATGTAATCGTGAGTAAGTATTACCCAGGAAATAAGACTATAAGAGTGTAATCTTATAGTCTTATTTGTATGTGTGCCACGCATGGCATATTTCTAGGTGGTGAAAGTCCACTGTGGAGGTCTGTAGTTGCCAACCACTAGCTAAAGGCAAGGGTCTAGCCGTGAGGAAGATACCGGAGGAAGCCCTAGGCAAATTTCCGACCCAAGGAACACGAACATTTTGAGGCAGTGAGTCTGGATGAGATTGCATAACAAATCGAAGTCCTAAAACTACACAGAAGACGAACCTGTAGAGAATGTGGGTACATGGAATGAAAGAGATATGTCTTACCGTGGGAGGTCTTGTGGACATAGTGAGATAACTGTATTGAACTATGGTCGAAAACGGTTTATCACAAGAAGTCAGCCGAAGTCGTAGTAGTTACATAAATGTGTGTAACGAGGGACTGAACAGTATGAGGTGGATGAGATGAAAGGAAGTGATGATGAATGAAATACAGCCAACTTCAATTCGAAGACTTAGTGATGGAGAATAGCACGGAATGTGAAGGTAAGTCACAAGTGTACAATTCATCATTGAAACCTTCTTCAAACAACACCAACAGGTTTGTAGTAAAAGAGCAGATGTTAGAGAAAATTCTAGACAAGAACAATTTTCGAATTGCGATGAATAGAGTAATCAAAAACAAAGGAGCGCAAGGAGTAGATGGAATGCATGTCGATGAACTTCGAGACTTTCTAAATACAAATTGGGAACAGTTAAAACAAATGCTCATGGATGGTAAGTATCGTCCAAGTCCTGTTCGAAGAGTAGAAATACCCAAGGACAATGGAAGTAAAAGGAAATTAGGAATACCAACGGCAGTAGATAGAGTAATACAACAAGCAATAGCTCAAGTATTAACACCAATCTATGAACCATTGTTTTCAGAGAATAGCTATGGCTTTCGTCCAAAAAGAAGTGCACATGATGCCATAAATAAATGTAGGGAACATTTAGATGAGAACTACAAATATGTGGTGGATATGGACTTAGAAAAGTATTTTGAAACAGTGAACCATGATATGCTTATCACACTGTTGTCAAAGACAATTCATGACGGAAGAGTTATCTCACTAATTCATCGTTACTTGAATGCAGGAGTTATGATAAAAGACAAAAAGGAAGAGACGACCATTGGCGTACCGGCTGGTGGAAATCTTAGTCCAATCTTGTCGAATATCATGCTTAATGAACTTGATAGAGAGTTAGAGAAAAGAGGTCATCGCCACGTTCGTTTTGCGGATGATGTGATGATATTTTGTCGTACATCAAGAGGAGCAGAAAGAGTAAAAAAATCTATAACAAACTTTATTGAAGGAAAATTGAAATTGAAAGTTAATAAGGAGAAAACGGTTGTGGCACATGCGACGAAAGTTAAATTTTTAGGCTTTGGATTTTATTTCAGTAAAGGTGCTAAGGTAAGGATACACCAGAAATCGCTAAAGAAGATGAAGAACCAAATCCGATATTTATTAAATAAATCGAAAGGAAATGTCTCAAACGAGGAATGTCCAATTAGGCTTAGAAGATATATTATGGGATGGGTAAATTATTTTAAGATAGCAGATATGAGGAAACTACTAAAGCAAATAGATGAATGGATGCGAAGTAAGATAAGGTGCCGAATATGGAAACAATGGAAGAAAATAAAGACAAGGTGCAAAAACCTTATCAAACTAGGTATGAGTGAAAATGAAGCATATCGTAATGCGAATACAAGAAAAGGCTATTGGCGAATCGCAAATAGCCCTGTTCTCAAAAAGACATTAGGAAATGAATGCATTAAATCACTAGGATATATTTTCTTTACAGATTACTATAAACAAGTAAAATACTGAACCGCCGTATACGAGACCCGTACGTACGGTGGTGTGAGAGGGACGAAATAACATTAATGATTATTAGTCTCTACTCGATCATGTTATGTAGATGGAAGGAATAGATATAGAGTTGAACTTGTTTGTTTGGATAAATAGTTTTCATTGCTTTTTGATACGTATGAAGTTGTTCTTGGTAGCGTTCTATAAAGTCAGCTTCATTTGGTAATGCATCTGTTTTAAAATCAATAATGGTGATCTCATTTTCATCAAGTGCTACAAAGTCCATGTATCCGTGTAATATTTCAGTTCCATGTTGCGCTGTAAAGGGAAGCTCATAATAGCATTCTTTTTTAGACGCAATCATGTAAATTTCATTCTTTTGAAGATTAAGCAATGCCTGAATATCGTTAGGACGTATATCGAAAGATATATCATCTGCGATGTGTTTTATATCTTCAGATGAAAGTGCCTGATTCTTCATGATTTCAATCATTTTATGCATGTGAGTTCCATAAAGGCTTCCATTCAACACTTTGTCTAATGTGAACTCGGGAACTTCTATCCCTTTTGCTTGTGATGCGGTAGAGAACTGAAGTGGGGTGAATGGATGTTGGTATAGCGATATCGATTGATATGGAACTTCTTCCATCGGCTGTATTTGATTTTCCCACAAATGATGAACTTCACGAATCGTGAATAGAGGGCTTGGATGAGTGAGATATGTTTGTAGAATCCAAGAGGTATATCCATTTCGATTGTATACTTCAGACATCGTTAAAGGATGACGATAGGTATCTAGAGATAAAATACAATCTACAATGTGCATCTGTTGTTGAGCACGTGTTGTAGCTACATATAGAATACGCATTTCTTCTTCTAATTCTTCTTTATCTTTTTTGTGTTCCATCGCAATTCTTTGGATTGTAGTACGAATATATCGTTGTGGTAGATCCATCACTTTCATGGCGATTCCAAGATCACTATCTGCAATGCAATAATCTTTAAATTCTATAGGTGTTTGATTATCAGTAGACCATAGAAATACCACAGGGAACTGTAGCCCTTTTGATTGGTGAATACTCATAACACGAACAACATCAGCTTCACTACCAACAGGGATTGCCTCTGCTGTTTGTGCATCTTTGATTTGTTCAATTTGAGCTAAGAAGGATTCTATGCCACTGGCAAAATCTTGTTCAAATTGGACGGCTTTTTCAAACAATAAATCCAAATTTGTTTTTTCTTGAATGGTCGTGTGATTTGTATAATAGTTTTCCACATTATATAAAGCGTTCAACATTTCACTTAAGCGGAAAGTGTTGGCATGTTCTCTTAGGGTTTTGAAGTGTTCAAAAGATGGGAAAGGGTGTTCTTTATAGTATGCATAATAGGATTCTTTTTTATCTTTTTCTAATTTTGCTTGTGCTAAATCCTGTGCACTTCTTTGAAATAGTGGAGACATCATCAAAGCAACAAAAGGAATGTCATCGTGTGGATTACATAAGCATTTCAATGCGGATAACATAATCTGTACGGAGCTTGATTGATAGAATCCGTACTTGATATCGATAAAGTAAGGGATGTGCAATTCATCAAAGGCTGCCTTTAAGTTATCTTTTCTTGCATTTCCACGTACCAAAACAACGAAGTCTTTCCATGAACGTTGTTCTTTGTTTTTTATATCGATGATTTGATTCGCGATATAATTTGCTTTTAATGTATTCTTCGCAATGATTAGGTGTTCTTCTTCTTTTATTTCATCATGGAATATCGCATGAAAACAAATAGGTACATTGTGTTCATTTTGTACAGGAACACCGGTATCTACATCATCTTCTTTCGCATAGCTACAAGAGAATCCATCCATATTCATCAATTGTTTAAAGAGTTCGTTGTTAAAGTCTACAATCATTTTCTTTGAACGGTAGTTGTTGGATAGATAGATGACTTCATCATAATCTCCACGATTATCGATAAGCCCACGCATCAATTGAGGTTTGGCATGTCGAAATCCATAAATGGATTGTTTGATATCGCCTACGCGAAATACATTATCCTTTTTACAAATAAGATTTACTAAATCATTTTGTACATCGTTACTATCTTGGAACTCATCTACCATGATTTCGACAAACTGTTCACGATAAATATGAGCAATTTGTCCATCGTTAGCACGAAGGATTTCTAAAGCAAAATGCTCCATATCATCAAAATCGATACAATCATTTTTTTCTTTTAGCGATGCATACGCATGACGGTAGTCTTTACACATTTCCACAAGTTTCTCAATGTAGGGTTGTAGCTTTGCGATATCTTTCATAAACTCATCTTCTGTAAATAAATTCGCGAGCATGCGATCTTCAATCGCTAGAATATCTTTACGCAATTTCGCGTACTCCTTATCTTCTTTATCTGGACAAGGTGGGACAACCGCATGGGAAATGTTTATGAATTCCTGACGGAACTGTGTATAGTCTTTTGTTTGTAGAAAAGTGAATAGATTAGGGAGAGCTAGTATTTTCTGTTGTACGATCGTATGTTTTTTTACATCTTCATTATATTTTACGATATATAATTCATTAATTTTTTGGATATTCTCTTCATATCTTCTACATTCTACAAGTAAATATTCAAAGAAATTTTCTTGTAGGTCAATACTTAAATCTTCGATACGATGAATATTTTGATATGCGGTCGATAAAGAAGACAGCCATACATCACTGTTGGATTTACTAGATGCTAATGTCGCTAGTGTGACAATCATGGATTGTAAAGCTTCGTTATTTTCAGGACGTGCAGAAAACATCTGTGTAAGATTCACAAATACTTCTTCTTGTTTTTTATATTGAATTTGAAATGCTTCTTCCATTGCGAGGGCTTGGTATTGTGTCATTTGTCCATTGTCCATGACATGAGTAATTCGTTCTGCGCGAATACCAACCATGTAATAATAGTTTTGTAGAATTGATAAACAGAAACTATGAATGGTTGAAATATGGGCAGTTTGAATACTTGTTAATTGTTTGGATATAAAAATCTTTTCTTCTTCATTTGCATTTTGGTAAGCTTTTTGTAGCTCGCTTGCCAGACGCTTTTTCATTTCATTTGCGGCAGCTTCTGTAAATGTCATAGCACATATGGCATCAATAGAAACATGATCATGCATTACCAAATCCATCAAACGGGCGATAAGGACTGTAGTTTTTCCACTTCCAGCGGATGCAGAAACAAGGATGTTTTTATGTTTTGTATGGATTGCTTTAAGCTGTTGTTCATTCCACTTAGGCATTTTCATCCTCTCCTTTCTGATATAGATCATCTTCTGGTTCTACCCATTGTACTTTATCTGTATAGTATCCTTTAAAGCGACAAATTTCATGATAATCACAATACGTACACGCATCTTCTAAAGGAGTTAAGGAGATATCTCCATGTAAAATTTTATGTCCAATCATTTGATACATCTGTGTAAAATATTTTTGTATGCTATGCAAATCGTATAATTTACGAGCTTTTATAAGACCATCTTTACTAGCACTGATACCTACAATATGGCTCGCGTCATCATCGATTTGCGCAACTTCTTTATGCATGGTCCAACCGTTGAAACGTCTTGCTTTTTTGCGTTCAATCTCCATATCGTCTTTGCTATTGATATTGTGCGTTACGGGTTTGCGTCTAGACATACTTCCTGCTGGATAGGTAATATTCTCATTCTTTAGTGAAATGTAATATGCACCTAAGATATCTTTTCCGCTTTCTTTTGCGATGACCATAGAGTATGTTAAAAGCTGTAATTGGAGAGCCGCAAATACATTGGTTTCTGATAACGTTTTAACGGAACTCTTGTAATCAAGAATACATGCAAATTCTCTAGATTCATCAATTCGATCAATATATCCATGAAGAGCGAGTACGTAATCACCTAATGGAATTTCATAATCAAAAGGCATCTCACATCGACTTGGAGATAAGGAAGAGTGTTTTTCATAATCGTCTAAGACATGAATTGTTTGTATCATAGACTGTAATAAACGGAATTTCACGTTTGTCAACGCATCTTCCATAGATGGAAATAAAGTTTGTAATGCTCCAACTTCACTTGCGATGATATTGGAAATGATTTCTGTAGCATTTTCCGTATAGCGTTTACCTGATGTATTGATGAGTGTTTCTAGGGTATAATGCGATAATGTTCCTGCATAGGAATCGGGAAATCCAGGTTTCATTGGTTCGCGTAAGGATAAACCATAACGAAGGAAATATGAAAATGGACATTTTACATAGCGTTCTAAGGAAGAAATTGAACCATGTAATGTGTTATCTTTGAGAAATAGTTGATGAGCAGTTTCTTCGTCAATATGATCTTGCAAAGGGATTTCCATATAGTTTTCATGTACCGGATATGGAATGGAATCTACATTCATAAACTGTTCAATCTCTAATGCGCATTCCAATCCTTTACCTTCATACGTTCCAGATGCATAGGATATGATAATGTTTGAAGAGGTACACAATAATTTTGATAATTGTTGTTGATGATGTTGAAAACGTTCTTCCATAGATGGATACCCTTGAATGAGCGCATAATAAGGTTCATCGAAAATACCTTTCTTGACTTGGAAGGCAGGATAGTTGGATTGATTTGCACCTAATAGGAAGTGATGCTTTTTGTTTATGATTTCATCACTTAGAGAGTGAACAAGGATCCCTTGATACTCTTTTGGAGTTTGTGATACATTCATTTGCTCAATAAAGTATAGCATAAAGGAGATATCTTCATCACGTTCTATATAAGGGTGAAGTTCTTGAAGAAGCGTGGTGATTTGCATAAACATGGCACGATCTTCTGTGGAAGTTAAGGTTTCTTTGATGATGTTCACGATTTCTATCAATAAGGAAGAGATAGAATGAGCGTTTTTTATGGATGTTAGAGTATTCCATAATTCTTCTTGTACTTCCTTTGCTTGCATTTCCAGTTGCTTTAACTTTTCTAAAGTAATTTCATCAATCACATTCCCACGTTCTTGAATTTCATTTACATGATGAAATGGGGTGTCAAAGGCACAAGAGAATACTTGTAGATATTCGCGCAAGGCATGGGTGTGTTTATGTAGAAATAATCCTGCATCAAAACACGTAAGAAGATGTTCATTATCATAGTTCAAATACAGCTTGAATAATGACAGAAAACGATTTACGATAGGAGATGTATGTTGTTGATGTAATAATGTAATCGGGATTTGATATCGTTCAAAAATTTGTTTTAATAATGGTTGGTAAGTAGTATCGCACAATGTTATATGAATATCTTCTGCTTGTAGGTTTGAGTGGATAATATATTGTGCACATGCTTCTACTTCTTGGCGCTTGTTCACTGCGTGGTAGAATCGTTTCTCACAAGTATATAATGTCTGTTCAATGAGCTTTGCATTCTTTGTGAGCAGTTTTTGGATAATCTGTTGATCCTCTAGTGAATAGTAAGTATCTATGATATATACTTGATGAAAGGAAAGGGAGTCTATCTTATCTAAAAATGAAACATATTTATGCGCAGGTACTTGAATATCTTCGAATGTTTTTAAAATCTCATATAGTTCCTGTTGAGCTTGGGTGTTTTGAGGCAATTGTTTGATTGATATATTCCAATATGTAATCGCATTATAGAATTGGTAACATTCTTCTAAAAATGGCGCAGTTTCTGCGATGCTAGGATATGTCTTCATATGCGCTTTTAATGGAGATATGTGTTTCTTTATAGTGAAAAGTGAAGAATGCATAGAAGGGATTTCTTCATAGGAATAAGAGGATATAAATTGGATAGGTGAAAAAATACGTAGTCCCACCATGCCTTTTTTTTCTTTTACGATTTGTTCTCTAATTAGCGCATGCATATGGGATGGCGCGATAAGTATGCTATTCATTGGTAACTGTGTGAAATCCATATAAAATTCCTCCCATTTTCTCTTTTTATATTATATCTTTTTCATAAGAAAAAAGATAGCCGAAGCTATCTAAGGAATTATTTAACATCTATGTTTTTTATGATATCAACCATTGCATCGTGTAAATCTTCACGTTCTAAAGCAAAGTCAATTTGTGCTTTTAAGAAACCTACTTTATCGCCAACATCATAACGAATTCCTTCGAAATCATATGCATAAACAGATTCTTTTTGTGTTAGTCGATCAATCGCATCCGTTAACTGAATCTCGTTCCCTTTTCCTGGTGCTTGTGTTTCTAGCAATTCAAAAATGGCTGGTGTAAGAATATAACGACCAAGGATTGCAAAATTACTTGGAGCGTCTTCTAATTTAGGTTTTTCAACAAAACCTTTCACGCTTGAACAACGTGGTGTTAAGTTTTCTTGTGGATCAATCACGCCATATTTATGCACTTGTGAATCCGCAACACGTTGTACACCGACAACACTTCCATTATATTGTTCAAACGTTTCTACTAATTGTTGAGTTGCGGTTTTTCCACCTTTATGAACGACGATGTCATCTCCTAACAAGATGGCAAATGGTTCATCTCCAACAAATGATTTTGCGCACAATACAGCGTGCCCTAATCCTCTAGGGTTTTTCTGACGAACGCTATAGATATTTGCCATATCTGCGATTCCTTTTACCATCTCTAAATGTTCTTGATCACCACTTGCCTCTAATTTTCTTTCTAATTCAAAGCTTGTGTCAAAGTGATTTTCGATACATGACTTATAACAGTTTGTAATGATTAAAATTTCTTCAATACCACTAGCGACTGCTTCCTCAACGATGTATTGAATGGTTGGTTTATCCACGATTGGTAACATTTCTTTTGGTACTGCTTTTGTAGCTGGTAAAAATCTTGTCCCAAAACCAGCGGCAGGAATGATTGCTTTTTTGATTTTCATAAGTTGGTCTCCTTTAAACGTTAACTTTATTGTAACATATATAAATATGTGAACAAGGTGTATTTACAAATTCGCCTTGTATATAATATTGGAGATTTTGCTATCTTAGGATCATATCTCGGTGTAAATCCTTGATTCGTTTAAAAATTACTGGTAAATTCTTACGATTTTGTTACAGATTTTTGATGTTAACAATATCTTAATTGAAAAAACTTGGCAAGAAGCATATAATAAGGAGGAACAAAAGGAGAAGGAACTATGAAAATTTTAGTGACTGGTGGTACAGGTTTTATTGGAAGCCATACATGTGTTGAACTTATTGAAGCAGGACATGATGTAGTAATTATTGATAACTTGTATAACTCTCAAATCGAGGTAGTTAAGAAAATTGAAGATATAACAAAAAAGAAAGTTGCTTATTATGAAGAAGATTGTTGTAATGAAGCAGCTTTAGAGAAGATTTTTAATGAACATACAATTGATGCGGCAATCCATTTTGCAGGGTATAAAGCAGTAGGTGAATCTGTACAAAAACCAATTATGTATTATGAAAATAATCTAATGAGTACATTAGCATTGTGTAAAGTAATGGCTAAGCATAATTGTAAACGTTTGGTATTCTCTTCCAGTGCAACTGTTTATGGAAATCCGGCGAGTGTACCAATCTTTGAAGATTTCCCATTAGGACCAACAACAAATCCTTATGGAACAACAAAACTAATGATTGAACAAATTTTAAAAGATTTATACGTATCAGATAACGAATGGAACATTGCATTACTTCGTTATTTTAATCCAATTGGAGCACATAAGAGTGGGTTGTTAGGAGAAAGTCCTAACGATATTCCAAATAACTTAATGCCTTACATTGTAAAGGTTGCGAATAAAGAACTTCCTTATCTTCATGTGTATGGAAATGACTATGATACACCAGATGGAACAGGTGTCCGCGATTACATCCATGTTGTAGATTTGGCTAAAGGGCATGTGAACGCAGTTAGCAAAGTAATGGAACCAATTGGTGTGGATGCTTATAACTTGGGAACAGGGATTGGATATAGTGTTCTTGATGTAGCGAATACATTTGCGAAAGTTAATAACGTAGAAGTACCTTATCAAATAGATCCAAGACGTCCAGGTGATATTGCGACTTGTTATGCAAGTACCGAGAAAGCATTAAAAGAATTAGGTTGGAAAGCGGAAAAGAATTTGGAAGATATGTGTAAAGATGCTTGGCATTTTTTACAAACTACGAAAAAGTAAATCTTGCATTGTATAAAAAGGTATCAACATAAAAGCAAACATGAATTTTTGTTGAATAATTGACAAGTTTGACTGGATCATCCATTAGGATTAGTTTCTGTGCTAAACAGGAGTTAATCCTTTTTAATATTGTAGTTATTCTTTGCTAGAATTTTGATTGATCCATGGTGGAGTTTAAAAATACAATATGTCTAAAGGAATGTATTTCAAGTATTTATAATAATGAAATAGAGTAACCTTTTAGGAGTGAAATAAAGAAGTAACCACATTTTATATTGAACCAAAGATAGTACATCTTAGTATAAATAATAAATATATGTTTGCAATCGAGAACTATCAAATTTTATAGCAAAATGATAATATATTCTTATATAGCTCTATTATATAGATTGTTTAATGCATAAAATTTAATCAATCTTGAAAAGAAAAGGATTTATTTACTTTATCTCCTAAGATGAGCAAGCGCAGTTTGAAAGTTATGTTGTTGGGTGATACCCAGAAAGGGATGTATTATGGCAGAATATTTAGCACCAGGGGTTTATGTAGAAGAATTTGATAGTGGTGTAAAAGCAATGGAAGGGGTGAGTACTAGCATAGCTGGTTTTATAGGACTTGCGCAGAGAGGGCCAACCATTAAAAAGCCTATTTTAGTCACAAGTTTTGCAGAGTTTCAAAGAATGTTTGGCACATATTTATCTAGTGTGTATAAGGAACAGCGATATCTCGCGTATAGCGTTGAACAATTCTTTAATAATGGAGGTAGTTCCGCCTACATTATGCGTGTAGCTGGAAAAGAGGATGCTTGTGCAGTTTGTGATATAGAAGGGGATGTAGGGATTCATGTAGAAGCCGCAAATGTTGGTGCATGGGGGAATAATCTGCAAGTAAGAATTCGTAGAAAATATGAAAAGAATACGATTATTTTAGAAGATGGACCTACCAAACATAGTTATATTGTGGAGAATGCAAGTGTATTTCAAGTTGGAGAGCTTGTTGAAGTGAGTGATGGAGAAGGTACATATGCGTTTTATACCATTATGGCAATACAGGACCAATGTATCACATTAGACACTTCTATAGAAGGTGAGTATAAGGCCGATGGACCTTTATCAAAGTATAAACTGTATGCAGTGCAATATGATGTATGGGCAGGTTTTGATGGTGTTGTAGAATCTTATCTTGGAGTATCCATGCAAAAAAATATGCCAAATGGATGGGATCGTGTCCTTGTAAAATCTCAATTGATCAAAGTGACATTCTCTGATACAGAAGCTTCGAAAGAAGCATACCAAGAATTAGACAAGAACATTTGTAAACAAAAAGAGTACATTATAAACTTTTCACAAGGAGTAACGAATCATATTGAGGATGAACCTTCATTATTTTTAGGAGAGGATAAGGGACCTGGAAAAAGAAGTGGACTTGCAGCTTTCCAAGAAATTTCCGATGTTAGTATTATGTGTATTCCAGGAATTTCGAATCCGTAAGTTCAATCTGCATTAGTTGCATTTTGTGAAGGTAAATCAAGCTGTGTTGCAATTTTAGATATACCGATAACATCAACAAGTGTTGATGAACTACTAACCCATCGTTCTTACTTTGATTCTAGTTATGGAGCAATTTATCATCCATGGTTAGGGTATTTCGATGTTTTGGAAGAGCGTAACTTCTTCTTGCCACCATCTGGAGTTATGGCGGGTGTGTATGCACGTTGTGATATTTCTAGAGGAGTGCATAAAGCTCCAGCAAATGAGACTATTCGTGGTTGTACTAGCTTATCCATTACATACAATGAAGTAGAGCAAGCAAAGTTAAATCCCAAGAGAGTGAACTTAATTCGTAGCATTCCAGGAAATGGCTTCCGTGTATGGGGTGCTCGTACTATGAGTTCTGATTCTAGCTGGAAGTATATCAATGTTCGTAGATTATTTATTTATATAGAAGAAAGTATTCGTGCGAATACCAATTGGGCAGTATTTGAACCAAACGATGAAATTCTATGGTCAAGAGTACAAGGGACAATTACAATGTTTTTAACAACACTTTGGAGAGATGGAGCTCTAGCTGGAAGTACGCCAGATGAAGCATTCTTTGTCAATATTGGGAAATCAACAATGACACAAGATGACATCTTAAATGGTCGAATGATTTGCGAGATTGGGGCTGCACCAGTTCGCCCTGCAGAATTTATCATCTTTACAATTATACAGAAAATGGAAGATGCGTCATAACGCAAAAGGAGGAAACAACTATGGCAACCGTATATCCGTTAAAAAAATATAACTTTAAAGTAAAATTTGGTACGTTAGCAATCGCAAGTTTCTCAGAAATTTCAACAGGTGATATTTCCAGTGATGCGATTGATTATCGTACAGGGGATTATCCAAAAAATACAATGATGAAATTTAATGGCTTAATAAAATATGGTAATGTTACCTTTAAAAATGGTATGACTGAAAATATGGATTTATTCAATTGGATTTCAAAATTAGATACTGGAACGATGGTTCCTCTTACAATAGAAATATCTTTATATGCAGATGATCGATCTACACAACAAGCGGGTTGGACAATTGAGAATGCTATTCCAGTAAAGTATAGTATTCCTGATGTGAAGGGTGATGGAAATGAAATTGCGATTAAATCGATTGAAATTGCTTGTAATGGAATCAAGCGTACGAAGTAGGTGAATCTATTGGGATATATAGAGTGAATTTTCATTTAAACTACTGAAAGGATATCGTGATGCGCAAGGATAAATTCATAAAGAAGGTGTGGTCGTTTAGCGACTGCCACAGATGAAGTCATTCCTATGAAAGATATACGTGTACAAGATAATTCAGAATATCTATAGATTTTGAGAATCTTGTTTATGAGGAATTATGTAATTACAAAAAACTTTATAATTACATCTTCGATATTTAGAAGATAAAAAAAATATGAGAAATTAGGCGTAATTGAAATAAACAATTGAACGTTCAAGTGGTATTGTTTATAATGAACGTATGAAGAAATACTATACAACTGGTCAATTTGCCAAACTTGCGAATGTGAGTGAGAGAACGATACGATATTATGATAAAGAGGGTTTGTTAAAACCCTCTTTCATCATGGAAAATGGCTATCGTAAATACAGTGAAGAAGATCTTATAAAACTTCAACGAATTCTTTCTTTGAAACAATTAGGTTTTTCTTTAGATGAAATCAGAGTTATGAATCAAACTGATAATAAGCAAGCATTTTTGAATTCTTTATCTCTTCAAATCGATTTATTAGATAAAAAAATAAAACATACGCAATCACTAAAGGACTCCCTAATTCAAACAAAAAATTTATTGGAGAATAATAAGAAAAATGTAGATTGGAATAAGGTAGTAGAAGTCATTCATATCAATTCACAAGATGAAAAAATAATTGAACACTATCGGAATGCAAACAATCTATCCGTACGTATACAATTGCATGAGAAATATTCATTAAATAAAATTGGATGGTTTCCATGGTTATTTTCAAAAATTGATTTTCTTGGAGTAAACAGACTTTTGGAGTTAGGTTGTGGAACGGGGGAACTATGGAAGGAACATACTGTTAATTCTAGAAACCGTGAAATTTTTCTTTCGGATATATCAGAAGGCATGGTGGAAACTACACGTAAAAATCTTGGGGAAGATTTTAACTATATGGTTATTGATGCACAAAAAATACCATTCAAGAATGGTTATTTTGATGCGGTTGTTGCGAATCATATGATGTTTTATCTAACAGATATATCAAAAGGGATTGAGGAAATTTCAAGGGTGTTAAAAAAGGGTGGAAAGTTTTATTGTAGCACTTATGGAAAAAATCACATGAAAGAAATCGGTGAACTCGTTAAGGAGTTTGATGAACGCATTGCATTATCGGATACAAGTTTATATGAACGATTTGGATTAGATAATGGAATCAATTATCTTGGTGAATATTTTAGAAGTATAAAAAAGGTAACATATGATGATAATTTAATTGTTACAGACGCGCAAGCTTTGTTTGATTATATTATAAGTTGTCATGGAAATCAGTTAGAACTATTAAGTAATAGATTGGATGAATTCAAAAAATTTATTGAGAATAAACTAAACAGGGAAAAAGGATTCTACATTACAAAAGATGCTGGATTATACATTTGTGAAAAATAGAGTTGACCCTTACGTAGCGTAAGGGTTTATAATTTTTATGAATAAGCAGGAGGTGCTTTATGAAAGGTATTATTTTAGCTGGTGGAAGTGGGACACGTTTATACCCATTAACCAAAGTAACAAGCAAACAATTACTTCCAATTTACGACAAACCAATGATTTACTATCCTATGAGTATTCTAATGAATGCTGGGATTAAAGATATTTTGATTATATCTACACCTGATGACACACCACGTTTCCAAGAGTTGTTAGGAAATGGACATCAATTTGGTGTTGAACTTAGCTATGTAGTACAGCCATCACCAGATGGGCTTGCACAAGCCTTTATTTTAGGTGCAGACTTCATTGGGGATGATTCTGTTGCGATGGTATTAGGAGATAATATATTCCATGGTCATGGATTAACGAAACGTTTACGTACAGCCGCAACGAATGAAAAAGGTGCTACTGTATTTGGATATTATGTAGAAGATCCAGAACGTTTTGGTGTTGTAGAATTTGATGAGAATGGAAAAGCGATTTCCTTGGAAGAAAAACCAATAGAACCAAAATCAAACTATGCAGTTACGGGTTTATATTTTTACGATAACAAAGTTGTAGAATATGCTAAAAATTTAAAGCCAAGTCCAAGAGGAGAATTAGAGATTACAGATTTGAATCGTATTTACTTAGAAAATAACGAATTAAACGTTACTTTATTAGGAGATGGTTTCACATGGTTAGATACAGGAACTCATGAATCTTTAGTAGATGCGACAAATTTTGTGAAAACCATTGAAGAACATCAACATCGTAAGATTGCATGTCTAGAAGAAATAGCTTATGACAATGGATGGATTACATCAAATCAGTTGTTAGATACTTATGAGATTTATAAGAAGAATCAATATGGAGCATATTTAAAGAAAATTATAGATCGAAGATATGTGGATAAAGGAGTTAAATAATGAATGTTATCAAAACAGAAATCGAAGGAGTTTTGATTATAGAACCGGATGTACATGGAGACCATAGAGGATACTTTATGGAAACATACAGCAAACAGAAATACTTAGAAGCAGGGATTTCTGTAGAATTTGTTCAAGATAATATGTCCTTTAGTGCTCAAAAAGGAACATTACGTGGGCTTCATTGGCAAAATGCACCTATGGCACAATCCAAACTTGTGAGTTGTACAAAAGGAACTGTGATTGATGTTGCAGTAGATATTCGTAAAGGAAGCCCTACTTATAAAAAATGGGTATCTGTTGAATTAAGTGCAGAAAACAAACGTCAATTTTTTATACCTCAGGGATTTGCACATGGATTTTTAACATTAACGGATGATGTTGAATTCCGCTATAAGGTAGATAATTTCTATTCAAAAGAACACGATAGAGGGATCCGATTTGATGATCCAACAATCTGTGTGGATTGGGGAACATTATTAAATGGTATTGAACCAGTATTATCAGACAAAGATAAGAATGGTCTATTGCTTGATGAGAGTGATGCGAATTTTACATACAAAGGAGAATAATCAATTATGAAAATATTAGTAACTGGAGGAGCTGGATTCATTGGAGGAAACTTTGTACATTATATGGTAGAAAAATATCCTGAGGATATAATCGTGAATCTTGATAAACTTACATATGCAGGGAATTTAGAAACGTGTAAACCTGTTGAAAACAAGGCGAATTATAAATTTATCAAAGGAGATATTGCGGATCGTGATTTCATTTTTGATTTATTTGAAAAAGAAAAATTTGATGTGGTTGTAAACTTTGCGGCAGAGAGTCATGTAGATCGTTCTATTGAGGATCCTGAAATATTTGTGAAAACAAATGTTATGGGGACAACTACATTATTAGATGCATGTAATAAATATGGTATTCAACGTTATCACCAAGTATCGACAGATGAAGTTTATGGAGATTTACCACTAGATCGTCCAGATTTATTCTTTACGGAAGAAACTCCACTTCATACATCAAGTCCATATAGTAGTGCAAAAGCAAGTGCAGACTTATTTGTATTAGCGTATCACAGAACATTTGGTCTTCCTGTTACAATTTCCCGCTGTTCAAACAATTATGGGCCATATCATTTTCCAGAAAAATTGATTCCATTAATGATTGCGAGAGCATTAGCAGATGAAAGTCTTCCAGTATATGGCAAGGGAGAAAATGTGCGTGATTGGCTACATGTATATGACCACTGTGTTGCAATCGATTTAATTGTACGCAATGGACGCGTTGGAGAAGTGTATAACGTTGGTGGACACAACGAAAGAACAAACTTAGAAGTTGTTAAAACAATCCTTACTGCTTTGGACAAACCAGAAAGTTTAATAAATTATGTAGAAGATCGTAAAGGACACGATATGCGTTATGCAATTGATCCAGAAAAATTGGAAACAGAACTAGGCTGGAAACCAAAATATAACTTTGATACAGGAATCCAACAAACGATTCAATGGTATTTAGAAAATAGAGAATGGTGGCAGAATATTTTAAGCGGAGAGTATCAGAATTATTTTGATCAAATGTATAAAGAAAAAGGAAGAGTGTAGCCTGCTAATGCAGGTTCTCTTTTTAGGAGGAGCAATATGAAAATTTTAGTAACTGGAGTCAAAGGGCAGCTTGGTTATGATGTAGTAAACGAGGCATATAAAAGAGGTATTCAAGCGGTAGGTGTGGATATAGATGAAATGGATATTACAAACCGTTCACAAGTACATCATGTAATTTGTGAAGGTGAATATGATGCAGTTGTTCACTGTGCAGCGTGGACCGCAGTAGATAAAGCAGAAGATATGGAAGATGTATGCCGTAAGGTGAATGCAGAAGGAACACGAAATATTGCGAATGTATGTGAACAGTTAAATATTCCAATGATGTATTTCTCTACGGATTATGTATTTGATGGAAAAGGTGAAACACCTTGGAATGAATACGATGAACGGCATCCATTAAATGTATATGGTCAAACAAAATATGAGGGAGAATTAGCAGTAGAAAAGCTTAAGAAACATTTTATTATTCGTATTGCATGGGTATTTGGTAAAAATGGGAATAATTTTATTAAAACAATGTTGCGTTTAGGAAAAGAACGTGGGGCAGTTAGCGTTGTGGATGATCAAATCGGTTCTCCAACATATACATTTGATTTAGCAAAACTTGTAGTTGATATGATTCAAACAGATAAATTTGGAACTTACCATGCAACAAATGAAGGGATAAGTAGTTGGTATGAATTTGCTTGTGAAATTTTTAAACAGGCAGGAATGTCTGAGGTTGAAGTTACACCAGTAGATAGTTCCGCTTTTCCTGCAAAGGCAAAACGTCCCAATAATAGTAGAATGAATAAAACAGAATTAGATAAGCATGGATTTCATCATCTGCCTACTTGGCAAGATGCACTAGGGAGATATTTAAAAGATTTAGAAAAAGATATTTAAAGATTTACATTTGCAATTTAAATAGTCTAAGGAGTATGATCAATACTATTAAATAACGTGTCAACTATTAAAGGTAAATCTAAAAAAATATTGAAAGAGGATGATTAAAATGGAATTCAATACATTATTTTTTATTACAGTTTTTTTCCCACTTGTATTTATTAGCTATTTTTTGATTAAGGATCGATTTAAAAATATTTGGCTACTATTGTTTAGTCTTCTTTTCTATGTTTGGTCGGGGATCGAAGGGATGATAATATTCCTTGTAATTTCAATTCTTAATTTTATTTGGGGACGTGTAGTGCAAGTTAAGCATACAAAGAAGATTTTAATTATAGGTATTATATTTAATGTCATGGTATTGGGCTACTTCAAATACACGAATTTCTTTTTGGATAACTTTAATAAAATATTCGGTATGAAGTTTGAAATATTATCTATCATAATCCCTATTGGTATTTCTTTTTTCATTTTCAAGGCAATTTCTTATCTTGTAGACGTATATAAAGGTAAAACGGAGGCAGAAAATAATTTTATAGACTTCATTCTATATATGATGTTTTTCCCACAAGTTCTTTCAGGTCCTATTGTGCGTTATATAGATATGAAAAACGAATTGAAAAATAGGATCATTGAAATAGATGATGTGAGATATGGTTTTATGCGATTTATTACAGGGTTGGGAAAGAAAGTATTTATTGCTAACAATTTAGGAGCATTAGCGGACTCTATATGGGTTATACCATTAACTGAAATGCCTATGGCAGTTGCTTGGCTCGGCTCTATCGCTTATACTTTGCAAATTTATTTTGATTTTTCTGCTTACAGTGATATGGCAATAGGGCTAGCTCGAATGTTTGGCTTTCATTTTCTTGAAAACTTTAATTATCCATACACATCGAAGTCGATTACTGAATTTTGGAGAAAATGGCATATTTCTCTTTCCACATGGTTCAAGGACTATATTTATATCCCTTTAGGAGGAAACCGAAAAGGAAATGTATATTTTAATATTTTCATTGTATTTCTAATAACTGGTCTATGGCATGGAAGTGCGTGGCACTTTGTTGCATGGGGACTATGGAACGGTGTGTTTAACGTAGCTGAGAAGTTTATATCTTCAAAAGGGTATACAGTTGGAACAGGGAATATGATGCAAAAGTTTTGCTGCTACATATATACTATATTTGTAGTTAATGTAGGTTGGGTGTTCTTTAGGGCAGAGGGATTGTGGCATGCGCTACAGTATATACAAGCAATGTTTGGAATGAGTTCAATAGACAAACCAGGTTTTGATATAACATGGTTTCTATCTAAATTCAATATATTTATTGTACTACTTGCCATTATATTATGTGTACCGTACCTTATAAATTTTTATAAGAAACATGTAAAAGATGGATGGTTACGATTAATTATGGAGAATGTATTGTTGGTTGTACTATTTGTGCTTTGCATGATAGGTATTGTTTCATCTTCGTATAATTCCTTTATTTACTTTCAATTTTAGGAGGTTGACTGATGAAGAAAAAAATAAATGTTTTTTTTATTATAGTTGTTTTGATTATAGCGATAGTTCCTCTAGTTTTCGCTAATAAGAAAAAAGCAATATCGTTAGCAGAGAATAGGCCTTTAGCGGAATTTCCGATGGTATTCAATGAGAATGGAGATATAAATAAAGGCATTAAGAGTGAATTTTCGAGTTGGTTAAAAGATAACATTGGTTTTAGAGATTCCATGATTAAAATCAATACCGCAGTTAATTATCATTTATTTGACAAAGTTAGTATAAATGATCATTATTTAGGAAAAGATAAGATATTAAATTATGCAACTAAAGATATGATACGAGATTATCAACATAAGAATTTATATACAGAAGCTGATCTAAATATAATAGCCGACAGTTATAGTACAATTGATACATATCTTGAGAAACAAGGTATACAAGCCTATTACGTACAATGTTACGACAAGCATTCTATTTACCCGGAATGGTTTATGAAAGGTATAAATCAGTATGGTAACTTAAGCAAGACGAAACAAGTGGCAAAGGCTTTGGAAGAAAAAGATATAAATTACATTTCTTTGTACGAAACATTAATGGATGGCAAAAATCAAGAAGAAGTATTTAGTAAATTTGGGGATGCTTCGCATTGGAACGATACTGGAGCCTATTTAGGTTATCGTAGATTGATGGACGATATTGTTAAAAATAATTCTAATGTTAATATTCTCGAAAAGGATGATTACAATATTGTAAATCAAGATACGGGCGCATCTCTTAATAATATCGTCCATGTAGAGGATTTTAATGATATTTTTTCAATAAAGGATAAAAAGGCCATAGAAATCAATAATAATGGTGAAAAAGAGTTAGGTGAGTTTGGCACAGATCCAAGAAATCGTCATTTTGTCAATTCTGAAACAGGGAATGATCTCAAAATTCTGGTGGTATGTGATAGCTATATAGGAAACTTTTTAATTGAGGATATTGCGGAGAGTTTCAATGAGACTTGGATGGTCTGGGGAGACTATATTACGAAGTTACCCACTATGCTTGAACAATTTAAGCCTGATATAATTTTGTTTGAAAATGCGGAAAGAGTTAACAGATTTCCAAGCATGATTGATTTAGCAAATTCATTAAAATAGCGTTTTAGGATTTTCTGAGGTCAAGTGAATCGCTCAAAGTATCAAACGACCCCCCGTATCTATTTGTAAACTCTCTTTTCTTTTATCTTTCTAATAAACAATTATATATACGAGGAGGAGCAATATGAAAATTTTAATAACAGGTGTCAAAGGACAACTTGGCAAGATGCACTGGGAAGATATTTGAAAGAATTGTGATAATTATTTACTGTTTCACTCAATAAAGCTATAATATATAGATAAAACATAAAGCTATTTGGAGGTCATCCTATGAAAGACAAGATATTAGTACTTATTTCAACATATAATGGAGAAAAAAGTTTAAAAACTCAATTAGAAAGTATCTATGCACAGACAATTATTGATAAAGTAGATATTTTAGTTAGAGATGATGGCTCTAAAGATAATACATGTGCTATTCTAGAACAATTTAGTCACAAGGAAAATTTTTCATATATAAAGGGTGAAAATGTTGGATATAATGCTAGTTTTTTAACACTTTTAAATACCGCGGGAAACTATAAATATTATGCTTTTTGTGATCAAGATGATATATGGTTTCCTAACAAATTAGAAAGTGCTTATCAAAAGCTTGAGGAATACAATGACAATCTTCCGTTATTGTATGGTTCTTGCACACAGTTGGAAAGTGGAGAGGGAGAAGTTTTAGGTGTTACGCAGCAGAAGAGGCGAGAATTCGGTTTGAATAATGTGCTTTTTCAGAATATTTTACCAGGACATACACAAGTTCTTAATTTCAAATTGAAAGAATTGTTGAATAAACCAATGGATTATAAAAATATTCATGTATATGATTCATTCGTCACCCTCTGTGCTTGCTGTTTTGGAAATATAATTTTTGATAACAATGTCTATACTCACTATATTCAACATAGTGGTAATTCGTATGGTTACGGAAATGGCATTGTAGATTGGATCAAAATCAGGATTGCTAGAATGAAAAAAGGTGAAACAAAATCTTTTAAATCGCAGAATAAAATGTTTTTGGATTTATTTATGGATGCTTTAAATATGGAACAGTTGGATATCATTATAAATACAGTAAAAGATAAAAATTTCATACAAAGAATTCGATATATTTTAAAATATAAACCCTATCGTCAAAAAGTATTTGAAACATTTCTTCTTTATATTTTGATACTACAAAATAAGTATTAACAAAGGAAAAAGGAAGTTGTTAATTAACTTTAGACAATTTGTATAAACTAATATATAATAGGGTAGGTGATTTGATGAAAGAAAATATATTAAATTTTAAAAGAACAATCCTTTTATTGATACGTTTTTTGAATTTTAGCATAATGATTGCATTGTTTGCATATGCATGGTATAGCTATTATTCAGATCTTGGAATGTTGATGACGGTTACTGGCTTCTTTAGAAAAGGGGATATTTTGCTTGTTGCAGTTTATGCAATTTTGTTAATTGCTTTTACGCAGCTCAACGGAGGATATAAAGTAGGGGACTATCGCATTAGCGAAATGATGTACTCTAATGCAATTTCAATTTTATTTATAAATGCAATCTACTACTTATTTATCTCATTGATTTGGAGGGGGTTTCCAAACCCAATGTTCTTAGTAATTACCACATTTGTGCAGTTCTTTTACGCAGGAATTTGGTCTATATACTCCAATCGATTGTATTACAAATTATACAAAGCTAGGAAAATAATCTACTTTTATCAAGGGGATGAACCTAGTTCAACCATTAAAAAGCTAAAGAGGTATAGAGGAAAGTATAATGTAAAGGAAATCGTACAAGTGAATGATGAGTATGATTTCGATGAACATATAAAAAGTTTTGAAGGCGTGTTTATTGATAGTGTCGACCCTGACATTAAAAGAAAATGTATTCGAGCATGCTATACATATAACAAACGATTATACTTAGTTCCTTCAATAGAAGACATTATCCTAGAGAGTAGTGCGATGATAAATCTACTTGATTCACCATTGTATTTAATGCGTAATCGTGGATTGTCATTAGAGCAGCTATTAGTAAAACGAATTGTAGATTTGATTATCTGTGTTCCTATATTTATAGTAACATTACCAATTATGCTAATTACGGCAATTGCAATTAAAGCAGAAGATCATGGTCCAGTTTTTTATAAACAGACACGATTAACATTGCATGCTAAGGAATTTAAAATCATAAAATTTAGAAGTATGAGAATAGATGCTGAAAAAGATGGTAAAGCGGTATTGATGCAAAAAAATGATGATCGAATTACAAAAGTTGGTAAATTCATAAGAAAATGTAGGATAGATGAATTGCCACAATTGTTGAATGTAATCAAAGGCGATATGACTATCATTGGTCCTAGACCAGAACGTCCTGAGATTGCAGATGAGTACTATAAAACTATGCCAGAATTTAAGTTTCGACTTAATGGTAAAGCAGGAATTACTGGCTATGCACAGGTAATGGGGAAATATAACACAACACCTTATGATAAATTATCTTTCGATTTGATGTATTTAGAGAATTATAATCTAATGTTTGATGTGAAAATAGCATTATTAACACTTAAAACGTTATTTGATATAGACGCAACAGAAGGTGTAGATGAGAACAAATAGTTCAAATTATTTATTTCCTAGAGGATCATTTTCTGAATATATGGAAATGATCCTCTTTTCTATAATTATGCTAATTATTATATTATACTGGGGCAAATTAGTAATTATTAGAAAATAACCATAATTTGTTAGTATAATTTTAATGATATGTTAGAAATTTGTGACTACATGTGGTAAAATATTACATTGAAGGGGAGTGGATGTGTGATAGATAAAATGTTTCAAAACAAATTTTATTTAAACCATAGAGAATTGATGTTAATCGCTTTAGACTTATGTACAGTATTTATATCCTTTCTATTAGCGTACTGGATAAAGATAGAATTTAGATTTCCTAATTTTCAGCAAATGGATATTATAAAAGTTGCTTCGGCCATGATTGCTGTTTTTATAATATACTATATTTCTTTTATGCTGTTTAAGATTCACAAAAGTTTGTGGAAATATGTTGGGCCTATAGAAACAATGCGTATTGGTGTTTCTGTTGTTTGTGCAACATTTTTGTTGTTTTTAGGAGCTATGCTTATTGGATTAAGTCGTTCATACTTAAGTATCATTGCAACAGGAGGACTATTGACTGCATTGTTAATGTTCAATACAAGAGTGTGTTATCGATTGTATAGAAGATACACTATGAAAGCAGATGGTAAGGATTTGGATAAGGCTATTATCATTGGTGCTGGAGATGCAGGATATATCTTGATGAAAGAACTAGTACAAAATGATAATTATAGTATAAATATTGTAGGTTTTGTAGATGACCGTAAAACTCGTAATGAAGTTTCTGGGTATAGAGTTTTAGGGGACACATATGATATTCCTGAAATTGTAACAAAGTATGGAATAAAAATTGCATTTATTGCAATGCCAAGTGCAAGCAAAGAAGCTGTTCGTAGAATCTATGATTTATGCCAAGCATCAAAATTAGAGACGAAAATAATGAAAGATACAGATTATTTGTTGTCAGATGAAAATCGTTCTAAAAAGAAATATCCTATAGAAAACATTAGTATTGAAGACCTATTAGGTAGAGGAGAAATATACCTTGATCAAACAGAGATAAAAAGCTATATCGCGGATAGAGTTGTTCTAGTAACAGGAGCAGCAGGTTCTATCGGCTCCGAGTTATGTCGTCAAATTGTCAAGTTTAATCCAAAACAGTTAATTATGTTGGATATTAATGAGAATTCATTGTACATGTTGGAACAAGAATTCGATCGAAATCGAGAGCATGGAACATTGAACCCCAAGATTGAAATCTTGTCGCTCATTGCAAGCATTCGTGAATATAGTGCAATTCTTGACATTTTCAAAGAGAATGCTCCAGAGGTTGTGTTTCATGCGGCAGCACACAAACATGTACCACTTATGGAAACGCGTCCTATAGAAGCGATAAAGAACAATGTATTTGGCACAAACAATGTCATCAATGCGTGTATTAAACATAAGGTTTCTAGATTCATCATGATTAGTACGGACAAAGCTGTCAATCCTACCAATGTAATGGGGGCAACAAAACGTATGACAGAAATAATTTTACAAGCAAATGGTAATAATGGTGTTACGAAGATGGCAGCCGTACGTTTTGGCAATGTGTTAGGCTCAAATGGTTCCGTAATCCCAATTTTTAAACAGCAAATTGCAGAGGGCGGTCCAGTCACTATTACAGATAAAAGCATTATTCGATATTTCATGACGATTCCAGAGGCCACTCAACTTGTATTACAAGCTGGTTTCTATGCGGATAAGGGAGAAATTTTTGTGCTCGATATGGGACAACCTGTAAAGATTCTTGATTTAGCAGAGAAAATGATACGTATGTCTGGCTATAAGCCATACGAAGATATTGAAATAAAAGAAATTGGTTTGCGTCCTGGAGAGAAGATGTTTGAAGAACTTCGTCTTGACGGAGAAACTACTATAAGAACGAAAAATGATTTGATATTTAAGAATAATGCGATGAAGATTAGTTTAGATGAAATTAATGATAAATTGGATGCTTTAAAAACTGTGATGCTTAATGGGGCTGTTTTGGAAATAAAAGAGGAACTTTTAGACTTAATTCAAACTATGGAGAAAGAAAATGTATAAAGTGTTTATAAAGCGAACGTTTGATCTATTCCTTTCATTATTTGCTTTGATAATATTCTCACCTATATTCCTAATTGTAGCAATCCTCGTTAGAACAAAATTAGGTTCTCCAATCATTTTTAAGCAAGAACGACCTGGGAAAAATGAAAAAATATTTAGAATGTATAAATTTAGAACTATGACAAATGAAAAAGATGAACTAGGTAATTTATGTTCTGATGAAATAAGGCTGAATAAATTTGGAAAGTTATTGAGATCTACTAGTTTAGATGAAATTCCTGAATTAGTAAACATTCTAAAAGGCGATATGAGCATCATTGGACCTAGACCCTTATTAGTAAAATACTTACCATTGTATAGTGATTCCCAAAAGCATAGACATGATGTGCGCCCTGGTTTGACAGGTTTGGCGCAAGTAAAAGGTAGAAATAGTCTATCATGGAATGAAAAATTTGCTTTAGATATTTATTATACAGAGAATCTATCATTTTTATTAGACTTCAGGATTTTCCTTTTGACTGTGTTTAGTATAATAAAAAAAGAAGGAATAGATAGTGGTACTTGTGTAACAATGGAAGAATTTAAAGGAAGTGAAAGTTGATGGAAGATATTGTTATTATCGGATCAGGCGGATTTGGAAAAGAAGTCGCATTCCTTATCGAAAGAATTAACGAAAAACAAAATAATTATAATATATTAGGTTTTTTAGATGATAATGTTAATGTTACTACATCTATTTATGGATATAATGTTATTGGTAAGATAGAGAGTATAGCTAATATGAACGACGTAAGTGCTGTGGTTGCTATTGGAAACGCAATTACTCGTTATCAAATAGTGAAAAAAGTAAAAAGTTACAATTGTAATGCAAAGTTTCCAACATTAATTGATCCTTCTGTAATTAGTGGGAGCCAAAAAGCACTTGGAATCGGAAATATAATTTGTGCTGGGAATATATTAACTATAGATTATAGCATTGGAAATTTCAATATAATTAACTTAAGTTGTACAGTAGGGCACGATGCTATTATATCCGACTATTGTACATTATACCCTAGTGTAAATTTATCAGGAAATGTGAATGTTAATAATTTTGTTGAGATTGGAACAGGTAGTAAAGTTATACAAGGAATAAAAATCAATGAAAATGTAATCATTGGTGCAGGATCTGTAGTAATAGAAGAAGTTCAAAAAAATTGTACTGCGGTAGGGGTCCCTGCCAGAGTAATAAAGAATAGAGAGGAAAGTTAATGGAAGAGAGAATATATCTATCTTCACCACATATGGGTGGTGAGGAAATGAAATACATAGAGGAGGCATTCGAAACAAATTGGATCGCTCCACTTGGTAAGAACGTTGATGAATTTGAAACCGAAATGAAATCTTATCTAGGAATGGAAAACGCATTAGCACTATCATGTGGAACGGCTGGTATACATTTAGCTTTGAAGTTGCTTGGTGTAAAAGAGAATGATTATGTTTTTTGTTCTTCATTAACATTTTCAGCAAGTTGTAACCCTATCTGTTATGAAAAAGCAACTCCAGTTTTTATAGATTCAGATGAATCATGGAATATGTCCCCAGTGGCTTTGAAAAAGGCTATGGAATGGGCTATGTCAAATCATAAATTACCAAAAGCAGTTATAGTCGTTGATTTATATGGACAAAGTGCGAAGTGGGATGAAATCCAAGCAATTTGTACCGAGTATAATGTTCCAATTATAGAAGATGCTGCTGAAGCATTAGGTTGTTCTTATAAAGGAAAACCATGTGGTAGTTTTGGGGAAATGAGTATAATTTCATTCAATGGTAATAAAATTATTACAACATCGGGTGGAGGCATGATGTTTACAAAAACACAGGCAGAAAGAAATTTAGCATTTAAATGGGCTACCCAGTCTAGAGAAAATGAAAGACATTATGAACACAAAGAAATTGGTTATAATTACAGAATGTCAAATGTATGTGCTGGTATTGGTAGAGGACAACTTAAGGTATTAAATGAACGAGTGAAAAAAAAGAATCAAATTTATGATATTTATAAGCAAGAGTTAGCTATGCTGCCATTGAAAATGATGGAGGAACTTCCAGATACAACACCTACTCATTGGCTAAGTTGTTTCACTATAAATGATGATATAAATGTTTCTCCTGATGATATTATTACGGCTTTAGAAAGCGAAAATATTGAATCTAGACCTGTTTGGAAACCAATGCATCTACAACCCATTTTTAAGAAATGTAAATTCTTTTCGCATTTAGAAAATGGAAGTGTATCCGAAAATTTATTTGTAAAAGGAATATGCCTACCAAGTGATACAAAAATGACTCTTGAGCAACAAAATAAAATAATTAATATAATAAAAGGATTATTTTGATTATTATGAATGTATTATACTTAAGTATAAGGTTCAAATGGGATAATGCAGATGTACACTCAGATTTGATTAAGACGTTATCACAAAGAGGTCATAGGGTAACTGTTGTGACCTGTGGTAACAAAGAAAATAACAACTTAATAGAAAAGTTGGATAGTAACGTTAGTTTACTCAATGTAAACACAGGAAATCAGTTTACTTCAAACTTAATTGTAAAAGGGATTAACATGATCACTTTTGAAAACAAAATGATTAAGGCGATTAAACGTAGTTTGAAAAGTGAAAAATATGATCTAATCTTATATTCAACACCACCAATAACTTTTGAAAAGGTTATTCGTTGGTGTAAGGCTCATTATAAATGTAAAACGTTTCTTGCTTTAAAGGATATATTTCCTCAAAATGCCGTAGATTTAGAAATGTTTTCAAAAAATAGTATAGTGTACAAGTTTTTTAGGAATAAAGAGTCAAGACTTTATTCTGTTTCAGATAAAATAGGCTGTATGTCAAAGAAAAATATTGAGTATATAATTAATCATAATTCAGAAGTTGACAAAAGTAAACTTGTGTTATTCCCTAATGCTCATCTGATTCGAAAGTATGAAGTAAAGTCAAAACTTGGTGAAGAAACTACGTTTATATTTGGTGGAAACCTAGGGAAACCACAGGGTTTAAAAAATCTATTAGCAATAATAACCAAACTGGAAAATTATCCTCATGCAAAATTTGTAGTTATAGGCAAAGGTAGCGAAGATTATTTGTTTAAAGAAAGTAAATTTAAAAATCTGCAGTATCACAGTATGTTACCTAAAGAAGAATATGACAATTTTGTAGAAAAAGCAGATGTGGGCATTATTTCTTTGGATACGCGTTTTACAATTCCTAACATTCCTTCTAAAATGCTGAATTATATGGAAATCAGTAAACCTATACTTGCGATTACAGATGTAAATACCGATGTTAAAGAGATCATAGAGGAGGCAAATTGTGGTTGGTGGTTAAATGGTGATGATATAGATGGTGTGATAAATGTTATAAAAAACATATGTAATGATAAACAATCACAAATAGAAAAAGGTAAGAATGCGAAAAAATGCTTGAAAGAGAATTTTGATGTAATTGAAAATGTAATACAATTAGAAAGTTTTGTTCAAAATGGAGGAGATAAAAATGTTTAAAAATAAAGTGTTAATGATAACAGGTGGTACAGGGTCTTTCGGTAATGCGGTACTCAAAAAATTTATTGAAACAGATATTAAAGAAATTCGAATTTTTTCAAGAGATGAACTAAAACAAGACAATATGCGTCACGAGCTACAAGTGAATTATCCTAATGAAGCAAGTAAGGTTAAATTTTATATAGGAGATGTTCGTGACATCGATTCAATAAAAAATGCAATGCATGGTGTAGACTATATTTTTCATGCAGCGGCGTTAAAGCAGGTTCCATCATGTGAGTTCTTTCCTGTTGAAGCAGTGAAAACAAATGTTTTAGGTACGGAAAATGTTTTAACTGCAGCTATAGCATGCAATGTAAAAAAAGTTGTTTGTTTAAGTACAGATAAAGCAGCATATCCTGTGAATGCAATGGGAACAAGTAAAGCAATGATGGAAAAGGTAATTGTAGCAAAATCTAGAACAGTGGATCCTGAAAGAACAACAATTATGTGTACAAGATATGGAAATGTTCTTGCTTCAAGAGGATCAGTAATACCATTGTTTGTGAGCCAATTGGATGCAGGAAATCCTCTCACAGTAACTGATCCAACTATGACACGTTTTGTAATGACTTTAGAAGAGGCTGTCGACCTTGTATTATTTGCATTTGAAAATGGAGAGAGCGGGGATATCTTTGTACAAAAAGCCCCTGCTTGTACAATTGAGGTTCTTGCAAATGCTACAAAAGAATTATTTAAATCAAATTCAGAAGTAAAGGTTATTGGCATTCGACATGGTGAAAAAATGTATGAGACTTTATTAACTGACGAAGAATGTTCAAATGCAATTGATATGGGAGATTTTTATAGAGTTCCTGCTGATAAAAGAGATTTAAATTATGATAAATTTTTCTCCGAGAGTTATACAAAGACGGCATTGACTCAGTTCAATTCAAATAATGCAACGCTTATGAACGTTGAAAAGGTCAAAGCCAAATTATTGGAAGTTCCCTATATAGTTGAGCAACTAGAAAAAAGAGGTCTTAAGTAATGAAGATATTAGTTACTGGTTCTAAAGGTTTTGTAGGAAAGAATTTAGTATCTACTCTTAATGCAATTCAAACAGGTAAAAGCAATACATATGATATTTTAATCGATGAAGTATATGAGTATGATATAGACAATACAAAAGAAGATTTGAAAAAGTTCTGTCAAGACTGTGACTTCGTTATTAATCTTGCTGGTGTAAATAGACCTCAAGACCCATCAGAGTTTTACGACGGGAATAAAGGCTTCGCAGAAACATTATGTAGCTATCTAAATGATGCTAATAACATAGCTCCAATTTTATTATCTTCATCTATCCAAGTTGGAAGAGACAATGATTATGCAAAAAGTAAAAAAGAAGGTGAAGCTTTACTTCAAACATTTGGTAATGACAATGGTAATAAAATATATATATATAGATTCGCAAACCTTTTCGGAAAATGGTGTAAACCTAATTATAACAGTGTTACTGCTACATGGTGTTACAACATAGCGAATGGGAAAGACATTCAAATCAATGATCCCAACGTAGAATTACCTTTATGTTATATAGATGATGTTGTGGAAGAAATCATTCATTGCATGATGGGCGATGCATTTGAAGTTTCAGATGATTGTTATGGTGTTAAAAATACATACAATATTTCATTGGGCGATTTAGCATCATTGTTGAAATCATTCAAAGATTCTAGAGTTACATTAAATGTAATAAATCAAAACGATGAACTTACTAAGAAATTGTATGCGACTTATTTAAGTTACCTTCCAGAAAATGAATTTTCTTATACTTTGAAAATGAATAAAGATGAAAGAGGAAGTTTTACAGAATTTTTAAAAACTAAGGAGTATGGACAGGTTAGTGTCAATATTTCAAAGCCAGGAATTACCAAGGGCAACCATTGGCATCATACGAAAAACGAAAAGTTTCTTGTTGTTAGTGGTACAGGGTTAATACAGTTTAGAAAAATCGATGAAGGAAAAATTTTTGAATATAGAGTAAGCGGTGAAAAACTTGAAGTAATCGATATACCAGTTGGCTATACGCATAACATAATCAACTTAGGTGAACAAGATATGGTCACTATTATGTGGGCAAATGAAACATTTGATCCTAATAAACCAGATACATATTATGAAGAGGTGAAGAAAAATGCATAAATTAAAGCTTATGACAATTATTGGAACTAGACCTGAAATTATACGATTGAGTGCTGTAATCAAGTGTGGAGACAAATATTTTGATCAAATATTAGTACATACAGGGCAAAATTACGACTATACTTTAAATCAAGTATTTTTTGATGATTTAGGTTTAAGAGCTCCTGACTATTATCTTGAAAGTGTTGGAAATTCTTTAGGAGAAACAATGGGAAATATTATTGCAAAATCCTATGATATCATGGTTCAAGAAGAACCTGATGCAGTTTTACTGCTAGGTGATACCAACAGTGCTTTATCAGCAATTAGTGCAAAACGTTTAAAAGTTCCAATTTTTCATATGGAAGCAGGTAACCGATGTTGGGATTGGAATGTTTCTGAAATGATTAATAGAAAAATTGTAGATCATATATCAGATATCAATTTACCTTACACGGAGCATTCAAGAAGATATTTAATTAATGAAGGCATAGATGGCAAAACAATATTTGTTACTGGATCACCAATGAGAGAAGTATTAAGAAATCATGAAAAAGAAATCGAAGATAGCAATGTACTTGAAACTCTAAATCTTGAAAAGAACAAGTATATTCTTGTATCAGCTCATAGAGAAGAAAACATTGATAATGAAGAGCATTTCATGTCTTTGATGACATCAATAAATGAAATCGCTGAAAAATATAAAATGCCAGTTATTTATAGCACGCACCCACGTAGTAAAAAGTTTATTGAGCAACGAAATTTCAAGTTTCACGAATTAGTAAGAAGTATGCAACCTTTTGGATTTATGGATTATAATAAACTACAAAAGAATGCATTCTGTGTGTTGAGTGATAGTGGAACCCTATCAGAAGAGAGTGCTATGTTGGGCTTTCCAGGAGTACTTATTAGAACGAGTACGGAACGGCCTGAAGTTCTAGATAAAGGTACAGTAGTCATTGGTGGAATAGAATCTACGACAATGGAGCAATCACTTGAATTAGCCGTATCTATGGCTAATAATAATGAAGAGGTGGTTATGGCTGAGGATTATGCAGATACAAATGTTAGTGTGAAAGTAGTAAAGATTATTCAAAGTTATTATAGTATTGTGAATAAAACAGTTTGGATGAAGTAAATGAAAAAGAATGTTTTAATTGTATCAAATAATCAACTTTCCACAACGGATTCAAATGGTAAAACATTATTATCATTATTCAATCCAAGCAAATTCAATATAATGCAATTTTATGTTATTCCCTCTTCAACTCCATATGAGAAAGTTGTTGCAAGTCTGTGTATTAATGATTTAGATGTTTTTAAAAAAAAAGATACTAAGAAGGTAGTGCTTGAAAGTAATTCTAGAATAAAGAAAAAGAGTCCTTCAAAGCATTTGCTTAGAGAGCTGTTATGGAAAACATCAAGATATCAGTATTTTAAAATAGAGGAATGGCTTGAAAATTTGAATTTTGACGCAATATTTTTTTTGATGGGTGATTCGCTCTTTATGTGTGATATTGCTAAATTTATAATTGCTAAAACCAATCTTCCTTTATTAACATATGTCACTGATGTATATACGAATAATTTGAAATTAATTAATCCAGTTGATTATTTGATTAAGAAGCTAATTTTTAAAAAACAGGTACAGATTATCAACTTATCTTCAAGTTTTTATACGATTTCTGAAATGATGAGTAGATATTATAAAGAAATATTTAATGTTAAAAATGAGTTACTGAGAAATATAACAAAAGTAAGAATAGAAAATAGAGATAAAAATAATGCATTTATTTATGCTGGTAATTTATACTATGGACGTGATATAGAACTAATTAAATTTTCTCAGGCTCTGAAAGCTTATAACGAAAAATATGATACATGTTATGAGATATTTGTTTATTCAGGTGGAATTACGGAAGCACTACAAAAGGAATTGCAAACAAATGGATATCTAGCATATAAAGGTAAAGTTTCATTTTCTGAACTAGAAGATATTTTGAATGAAAGTAAGTATGCATTATTTGTTGAATCATATAAAAAAGAAAATTTAGAAAAGATAAAGTATTCTTTTTCGACGAAAATAACAGAACTCGCAAAACTAGGAAAGTGCATTTTGGCTATGGGGCCATCTTCAGCATCATCAATTATCGAACTATCAAATTTTTCATATATGATTTACGAAAACAAAAATGTTTTAGAGGAACTTGAAATATTCTTTACACTGGATTATAAATTATTTGAGGATAATGCTTTGAAATATGCAGAGATAAATTACAATGAGGAAAAACAGGCAAGTGATCTAGAAAAAAAAATAAATAAATTGTCAGAGTAGAAGAAATTCAAATCATGGACTATTGAGTCGATTGTATGTGTAGATTTAGAAATTATTGAATTTAGAGAGGTAGTATAATGAATAATATAACTTATAAAGAAAAAAGTGCCCTTATTGTTGGGTATATTGTTCCAGGGGGATTTCAGACATTTTTAGTAAATATCTTGAATATTCTAAAAGATAGAAATGTAAATATAGATATTTATTATTTCGAGATTCCAAATGAAATATTAATAAAATTTCCGATGTTTAACTATATTAAAATGTCTCCTATAAAAAATTCTCATAAGTTTTTTTCTATATTACACAAAAGGACTTTGTATAATTTTGTTAAGAAGCATATTGATAAAGATTATGAAAATAAATTTTATTGCTCATATTTAAGTTGTTTAGCAAAGTATCAGTGTAAAATTTTTGATAGTTATGACAATGTATTTAGCTTGTCGGAGCATTTGAATTTATATTTGAATATGAATTTTATCAATGCAAAAAATAGGTATTGTTGGATTCACCCTAATTATAGGTTAGCCAAAATGGATAATGAAATTGATTTTCGTTATTTGAAAAAATTCACAAAGATATTTGCAGTATCATCTGAAGGCTGCAAAGTTTTGAAAGAAATATTTTTTGACATGAGAGAGAAATTTGATTATATAGAGAATATAATCGATATAAATAGTGTACTTGATAAAGGGGAATATCCAATAGAGAACCCTTTTGAGGATGGTTTAAGGATACTAACGGTATGTCGTATGACAAATCTTTCAAAGAGGGTCGATAGAATGCTAGAAATAGCATACGATCTAGAAAAATCAGGATATAGATTTTCTTGGGTATTTGTCGGCGATGGAATTGATTTACCAAGTTATAAAAAGTATATAGAAGAAAAGGATCTTAAATGTGTTAAATTCATGGGATCAATCAACAATCCATATCCGATTTTTAAAAAAGCAGATTTGTTCGTTTTGCTTTCAGATTACGAGGGAAATCCGTATGTTTTGAAGGAATCTAGGATTTTTAAAATACCTTACTTAATTACAGATTTTGATGAAAACCTTATAAATGAAAATCTTAATTGCTTTGGACTTAAGAATGATAAATATTTGATTAAAAATGCGGTTTCTTTTATCAAAGGTTTTAGTAAAACAAGAAATCTGAACAACATAAGCCAAGAAAATGATATAAGAAAATTAATAGAATGTTTTACAACCAGTAATGATGAGGCGGGGGATATATGAAAATTTTCTTATTACTTAACTTTGTATTCTTGATATACATTTTAATGTGTGTGGAAACAAAAAATAAAAAAATCATTTGCTATACTATCTTTTTTGTATTACTTGCATTTATCACCTCTAAAATAATTTTTACTGATCCAACGTATGATATAAATGTGTATATAAAGGATTTGCAAAACTATAGAATCAATGGTTTGATCAAAGGCTTTTCAATGAGCGAATATAATGGTTACCCAGCTATAAGTATGCTATTTTGCCTAATGAGTTTATTCCCGAATGAAGCATTACAGGTTGTTAGTGCATTAATATGCTATGGTATAATTGTGTTTTTATTAGATAAAATTGACCTCCCAAATAAATTAGATAAATTCATGTTAATAGTTTATATTTTAGTATCAATAGATTTCGTTAGTTCAATCAATGGAATTAGAAGTATTATGTGTTTTTCATTTATAGCTTTAGCTTTATATTTAAAATTTAAAAATTCAAAATACTATTTTATACCATTTCTCATTTCTCTAGGAATACATTCTTTCTCTGTTATTTTTATAGTAATTTGGTTGCTAAAGAAAAAAATTAATTATAAAGTCATCATAACGGGCCTATTGATATTGGTTTTCTTCAAACTGAATCCAGATATAACTTTGCCTTTTGAGGGGATACCATTTATAGGGTCTCTTTTATTGAGAGTTAGGTTATATTTGTATTCTTCATTTACACTCAATAGCACTGTTATATATTGTATTTCTATTTTTTTATGTGGAATATTTTTAAAATCATTATTTATAAGTAAAAATGATATCGACTATGATATAAAAAATTTAATTATTGGACTATGCATAGTATGTTTAGGCCTATTTATCGTTGATATAGCTGTATTAAAAAGAGTATTAATATTTATGCCTTTTATTGTTCTTGCTATTGCACCATATTATAAAGAGCGCATAAGTACGTGCAAAAGGACTATTTATTTGTTAAATACACTATTAATGCTGTATTATTTTCTCTCTTTCTTGATGATGTGCTATACTTCATATATGTTGATTATATTCTAGTGTTCTAAGTAAAAAAAGTATTTTTAAATATGAATAGAGGAGATTTATTTAAAAGTAATAAATCAAGTTTAATTTAGAGGAGGTAGTATCATGTATACACAGGAGAATCCAGAAGTTTCGATCTATTGTACTGCATTCAATCATGAAACATATATAAAAAAAACCTTAGAAGGATTTGTATCTCAAATTACAAATTTTTCATATGAAGTTTACATACATGATGATTGTTCCACTGATAGAACTGCAGAAATTATCAAACAATATCAGTGCCAGTATCCTAACTTGATAAAGCCAATTCTTCAAACAGAAAATCAATATTCAAAAAGTATACTTATACCTGATACATTTATTTTTCCTAATCTTCAAGGAAAATATATATGTATATGTGAGGGAGATGACTATTGGTGTGATGAAAATAAATTACAACTTCAATACGATTTTATGGAGAGAAATCAAGATTATGTAGCTTGCGTTCATAATACTTTAAAATCGAGTGATAATGAACCAATGTTTCCTTCGACTGGGGATCATGATCTTGTATTTTTAGATGTCATAAAAGAAGGCGGTAATTCTTACCATACCAGTTCGATAATGTTTCGAAGAGAGTTTTTATTTAATCGTCCGAAATTTTTTGAAATAGAAAAAAAAATTGGTATTGGTGATTATCCTCTTGCAATCTATCTTTCATTGAATGGGAAAATAAGGTTTATAGATAAAAACATGTCTGTATACACTATAATGGCAAAAGGATCTTGGTCAGAAAAAAATGTTAATAAAGAGAACATTTTAAAAGTGTATGAAAAAAAAATAGAAATGTTAACAGATGTAAATAGATATTCAAAGTTTATGTATGAAGAATTAATTCAAAAAGTAATACTTCAAAATGATTATAAGAAAAATGAATTACTTGGTAATTACAATATGTTACGTAGTAAAAAGTATAAAGGAATTTGGAAAGATGAAAAAATTCTGTTTAGATTCAAAAGAAAGATTATAGCATATTTTGGAAAAGTATTTCGAAAATAGAAAGGAGGATTCATGTCTAAATCAAATGTAAAGCAAGCAACGATCTCTGGATTTTTTTGGAGATTTGCTGAAAGATGTGGTGCTCAAGGTGTGACGTTTTTTGTATCTATAATTCTTGCAAGAATTCTAGATTTGGAAACTTATGGTACACTCGCATTAATTACTGTATTCATTACTATTTTACAAGTTTTTGTAGATAGTGGTATGGGTAATGCGTTAATACAAAAAAAGGATGCGGATGATTTAGATTTCTCGAGTGTATTTTTCTTTAACATCATTTTTTCGGTTTTATTATATCTAATAATGTTTTTTATATCACCTTATATTGCGGATTTTTATCATAATGCTGATCTTACATTGGTACTTAGAGTTTTATCAATAACGATCATTATTGCAGCATTGAAGAATGTACAACAAGCTTATGTTTCAAAGAATCTAATGTTTAAGGTTTTTTTCTTTTCAACTTTGGGAGGAACCGTTGGTGCAGCTTTTGTTGGAGTATTTATGGCATATATGGGGTTTGGTATATGGGCGCTAGTATTTCAACAAATCTTTAATCTCTTGGTTGATACTATGATATTATGGGTTAAAGTTAAATGGCGGCCTAAACTGTTATTTTCATTTGAAAGACTAAAAATACTTCTCTCTTTTGGTTGGAAACTACTATTGTCATCAATTATAGATACAATATATAACAATATTCAACAATTAGTTATTGGAAAATGGTATTCACCTGTGGCACTTGCAAGCTTTAATCAAGGAAATAAGTTTCCAGCAATCATTGCGACGAATATCAATGCATCGATTGATAGCATACTATTACCAGTTCTTTCTAATGAGCAAGATAATTTATCTAAAATTAAGTCAATGACAAGAAGATCAATAAAAACAAGCAGTTACATGATATTCCCATTGATGATTGGTATGGTTGTTATAGCAGAGCCTCTTGTTAAAATCGTTTTAACTGAAAAGTGGTTGCCTTGTGTTCCCTATTTAAGAGTATTTTGCTTATGTTTCTCATTTTACCCTATCTTTACAGCAAACCTAAACACGTTTAAAGCTTTAGGTAGAAGTGATATTTATTTGAAATTGGAGATATTGAAGAAGTTCATGGGGATAATAATTTTCTTAATTAGTGTACCATTTGGTGTGTTTGCAATTGCATTAAGTATGTTAATAACAACATTGGTTAGCCTATTTATCAATGTTATACCTAGTAAAAACTTGTTCAATTACAATATCGTTGAGCAAATAAAAGATATTTTTCCTCCATTTATTATTTCTTGTTTGATGGCTATTGTTGTCTATCCACTGACATTTTTCATAAATAATGCGTTGGCCTTATTGATATCGCAAATTATATTTGGAATGTTTGTTTTTATAACATTATCCTATATTTTTAGGATTGAAGCGTTTTTTTATTTAATAAAATACATTTTTAAAAGGAGAATAAAATAATGAATGAAAAAATTTTAGTAACGAGATCTTCTATGCCTGAATTCCAAGAGTATATTGACGAAATATCTGATTTATGGGACTCACACTGGCTAACTAACATGGGGAAACACCATCAAGAGTTAGAAGAGAAATTAAAAAAATATCTAAAAGTAGATGGTGTTTCTTTGTTTTCAAATGGACATATGGCGCTTGAACTTGCTCTTCAAGCTCTTGAATTGGATGGGGAAGTAATTACTACGCCCTTTACATTCGTGTCAACCACGCATGCAATTGTAAGAAATGGACTGAAACCTGTATTTTGTGATATAAATAAAGATAACTATACTATAGATGCTAATAAAATTGAGGCGTTGATTACAGATAAAACAGTAGCGATACTACCTGTACATGTCTATGGCAACATTTGTGATGTGAATAAGATAAATGAAATAGCAAAAAGAAATAATATTAAGGTGATATATGACGCAGCACATGCTTTTGGAATAACAGTTGAAGGAAAAGGAATTTGTGAATATGGTGATTTATCAATGTTGAGTTTCCATGCAACAAAGGTATTCAATACTATAGAAGGAGGAGCAATTTGTTATAATCAAATTTTACTAGGCGAAAAATTGGCAGGTTTAAAGAATTTCGGAATTCGTGATGAAACAACCGTTGATTGTATTGGCGCAAATTCAAAGATGAATGAATTTCAAGCTGCGATGGGAGTATGTAACTTGAGGCATATAGACGGTGAAATTTTAAAAAGGAAAAGAATTGTAGAAAGATACAAAAGTAATTTATCAAATATAGATGGCATTATTCTTATGAAAGAATATCCCCAAATAGAATCTAATTATGCATATTTTCCTGTGCTTTTTAATGAGGAAATATTAGGGTTCAATAGAGATGATGTTTATGAACTTTTAAAAGTAAACGATATTGTTGGACGTAAGTATTTTTATCCTCTAATCAATGATATGGATTGCTATAAATATTCATACTCATCCAAAGATACCCCAATTGCAAAGTATGTTGCTGAAAGAATATTGACCTTACCTCTTTATGCTGAATTGAGTGTCGATGTTGTTGACAAAATATGTGATTTAATTAAAAGTATGTTTTAATAGATGATTATATGTAAAATATAGAAAATGAGAGGTAGAAAATGAGAAAAGGATTTTATGAATTAGATGAATTAAGGGAAATGGGATTTAAATCATTAGGGGTAAATGTACTTATTAGTACATATAGCATAATATTATCTCCCGAGGCTATAGAAATAGGAAATAATGTAAGAATTGATGCATTTAGTATACTTTCTGGAAAAATAGTTATACATAATAATGTACACATTGCCGTAGGGTGTTCGTTATTTGCAGGTGATGCAGGTATAGAATTATGCGATTTTACAGGTCTTTCTAGTAAGGTTTCTGTATATGCTGTATCTGATGATTATAGTGGCGACTATCTAACAAATCCTACTGTTCCTGAAAAGTTTAAACATGTCAAATCTGAAAAAGTCTGTTTTGAAAAACACACGCTTATTGGTGCAAGCTCTGTAGTCTTACCGGGGGTTGTTGTTGGTGAGGGAACTTCAGTTGGAGCAATGTCTTTAATAGTAAAATCACTTGATTCATGGGGGATGTATGCCGGTATCCCAGTAAGAAAATTAAAATGTAGAAGTAAAAAACTTTTAGAACTCGAAGAGCAATATCTGAATGAAAATAATAAAAAATAGCAATTGCTTTTTATTATGGCCCTCTAAACTTTCATAGGGAATTAAAAAAATAGCCTCTAAACTTTTGTAGGGTGAAGGGGTACCTATAAACTTTCGTAGGGTCAAGAAGGCACGTCATTTTGTAATGATATGCCTTTTTCGTGTGCCGGGCATGGCATACATCTAAGTGGTGAAAGTCCACTGTGGAGGTTTAGTCGCTAACCACTAGTCGAAGACAAGGGTGTCCATCGTGAGATGGAATCTGAAGGAAGTCCTAGGCGAAATACCGACTTGAGGGACACGAATCACATCAGGCGAGGCAAGTAGGACGAGTATGCGAAACAATACAAATCCAAAAGACTATGAAAGAAAAGAAATGCTTGGAGCGTAAATGTGGCAGGTACATGGTAGGAAAGATGTATGACCTTACCCCGGGAGGCCTTACTAGCGAAATAGTAGTAACAACGAATAGTAAGGAGTCAGCAAGTGTAGTAGTAGCTATGAAGTTACGGTAATGCGTAATGAGCAAAGGACACTACAGTATAGAAGTATACAAAAGATTTAATTGCGAGTATTACCTCAAAAGTGTTAGGTTTAGCCAAATGTGCTATGATACACGGTAATACATGACGAAAGAAAGGAAGGTATGCAATATGGAATTACTAGAAGAAATCTTAAGTGATGAAAACCTAGATAAGGCGATTCAACAAGTCGTAAAGAACAAAGGAACAAATGGGGTAGACAAGATGTCAACCATGGACCTAAAGAACGTTATGACGAGTGAATATCGAGAACAGTTAAAAGAAGAGATACGCACAAGAACATACAAACCAAAACCAGTGAAGCGAGTAGAGATACCAAAAGCAACTGGAGGGAAACGTATGTTGGGGATACCAACAGTGATAGATAGAATGGTACAACAAGCGATATCACAAATACTAACACCGATATATGAAGAGCAGTTTAGTGAAACAAGTTACGGATTTCGACCAATGAGAAGTGCGCATATGGCAATCGAAAAAGCATTGGAGTACATGAATCAATATCGAGAATGGATAGTAGATATTGACCTAGAGAAATTCTTTGACAAAGTGAATCATGATAAGCTAATACAGATTGTATCAGATACCATAAAAGATGGAGATGTTATATCGCTTATACGAAAATATCTACAAAGTGGAATCATGATAAACGAAGAATATAAGGAATCAGTAATAGGAACACCCCAAGGCGGAAATCTATCTCCGCTACTAGGGAACATTATACTAGATAAACTTGATAAGGAACTAGAGAGTAGAGGACTCCCATTTGTGAGATACGCAGATGACTGTTTAATCTTCGTAGGAACAGAGAAAGCTGCAAATAGAGTGATGAAAAATGTCACTTATTTTCTAGAGAAAGAACTGCGCTTGAAAGTGAATGTCACAAAGAGCAAAGTAAGAAGACCAGAA